>JAUVZF010000031.1 GCA_030602705.1 Planctomycetota bacterium | reverse complement strand
ACGCCGACCCGGGCCTGTTCGTGAGCGACAAGATCGCCCTCGTGGACGTGGACGGGCTCCTCTTCAACCAGCGCGGCGGCGGGATGTTCGGCTCCGGCGAGAACGCCGTCAGCCTGTTCGTCGAGAAACTCGACAAGGCCGCGGGCGACGCCAACGTCAAGGCCCTGGTGCTGCGGATCAACTCGCCGGGCGGCGGGGTGACGGCCAGCGACATCATGCTCCGCCGCCTCAAGAAGTTCCGCCAGGAGAAGAAGGTGCCCGTCGTGGCGGTCATCGAGGACGTGGGGGCAAGCGGCGCCTACTACCTGGCCTCCGGCGCCGACGTCATCCTGGCACATCCGACGTCGGTGACCGGCTCCATCGGCGTCATCGTCCAGACGATCAGCCTCGCCGGCACCATGACGAAACTCGGCATCGACGCCCACGCGGTCACCAGCGGCCCGCACAAAGACATGGGCAGCCCGCTGAAGCCCCTCGACGAGGCCGACCGCAAGATCATCCAGACCTTGGTTGATGAGTTCTACAACCGTTTCGTGGACACCGTGGCCGCCGGGCGCGAGAATCTCTCCCGCGAGAAGGTGGCGGCGCTGGCCGACGGGCGCGTCTACAGCGGCCGGCAGGCCCTCGAACTCGGCCTCGTCGACGGCCTGGCCAACGTCGAGGAGGCCATCGACCTGGCCAAAGAGAAGGCCGGCTCCCGGGCCGCCAAGGTCGTCATGTATCACCGCGGGTTCGGCTATCGTGCCAACGCCTACAGCGCCGCGCCGCTGGGGGTGACGCAGATCAACCTGGTGAACCTCTCGCTGCCGCACCTCATGGACATGACCCGGCCGCAGTTTCTTTATCTCTGGACCGGCCGGTCGTTCGGCAGCAAGTCGCCGTGACCCGAGCGGCACCGGCTGCAAGCAGCCGTACGTGTCTAGTGCAACGCCTCAAAAGTTCCGGTACGCCCTCAGTATGGCGCGACGAGGTGCTGCATGCAGCCGAGAATCGTCTCGACCATCTCCTCCATGCGGATTGAACGGTGAGAGGTGCAGGCCGGAGGCCGGAGACTGGAGGCCGGAGGCACTACAGCCTCAGGCCTCAGGCCTCAGCGGCTGTGATTGGGTGTGAAATGGGGTGAAATGGTGGGGGAAAGTGGAACCGGCCAAGGCCGGAAGGCTGACATCGAGGCTCGCTTTTGAGGGGGAGGTTGCGGCTGCAGGGGGCATGGACCAGAAGCCCCGCGCGAACGAAGTGCAGATTCATGATATTGACCTTTGCGGTGGCTAAAGAAACGACCGCTGGCGCGGCGACGCGATAGTGGTTCAAAGTGATCATCCGTTTCCCTCGCGCCCTCGGTTTGTGCCTACGCCTAGGGCGCTTGGGGTGACGCTGGCCATCCGTGCATGCTTCTCGGCAAGTTGCTCAAAATCCATGAATTTTACACACTCGCGAATCGGGACAAAGGCGGCGCTTCCGATTCTCGCGTCATACGCGCGGCGGTGGCAAGCGTCGGCTACAACCACCAGTTTGGCCCGAAAATCCTGGAACTCGCAGAACTTGACCAAGGACCTGACAAACTCCGGCGTGAATTCAATCTCGATGAAGGCACTTGGCAACCGGCGCTCATTGAACCAGACCACGTCCACGTTTTTTGCCGCTGCCACAATGTTGTCGTATGAAAAGGTATAGCATTTATCCAGGGAGCACACTTCGCCGAGGGGCCGCACCGTGTCACCCCGACCGAAGCGGAGGGGTCTCGCCGTGAATCCGTTGCCTTTGCCTTTCCCTTTCCCGCCGAAATCTTCTTGACGCCACTTCCCGCAAATGATCGAATAGCACTATGAACAGGGCAAGCGCAACATACGCCTTTTTCCGCCGCTTTGAAGAGCGGTCCGGCTTCATCGTGAAGCCCGGTGAGCGCCTTGTTTATACGGCCCGGTCGCGCTTTCCCTGGCTCGACCCAATCTTCGATGAACCGCCCGGAATCGTCGCCGAAGTGCTCAAGGCCGAATACGACCCGGCCACAGGGCCCGGCTGTGATCCGTGTGACAATCACCACTACTTTTACCTGGGCTTTTTCGAGGTGCACGCCGGGATCTGCACGACCGAGATAGCGGCATTTTTTACCGTGCTCGGCGACCAGGATAGGTTCGTCGCAATTTGCGAGGAGGCCACCAGCACGGTCCTTCGCCGCATGCGTACCCGCCGAGTGCTTGGTGCAACGCGACAACCCAACCAGCCCGCGCGGTCCGAGCCTCGCCCTCTCAACCTGAACATGCGCCCAACAAGATTTCTGCGGAAATAAACTTACCCCAGTTACAGCCCCAGGATATGTGCAACCAGCACCTTGCGCGCGTAGAATGCGCGGCTGCGGCTTCCGTGGCCCGGCCCTTTCGTCCGGGGCTGAACGAGCACGCCCATCTTGCCGGTCAATGATTCAAATCCTCTTGTACGGATCGCATCCCTGACCAGGTCATAGTCAGCCTTGATCTGAGCGTAAAGTGCAGGATCGTCAAGATCGAACGTGGCGACCCTGACCAGAAGTGAAGAGGTTTCCTCCTGCGACTCAAACATCCGGGCGCAAACGACCTCCTTTTTGAGTTTCGTCAGTAAGTGGCTTTCGTCAAAGGGCTTCTCGGCCACGTTCACCGGGTCAATCATCGTGATCGCCATTGTTTCCTTGATCACCACTTCGCCCGTGCGCAGCCGCTTCAGCGGCACGAGTTTCAATTCCCAAGAGCCGAAGTTCGGCGCTTGAGCGCTGCTCAGTGGCAGGCCCAGGTAGCGCTCTATCGTGTGCCCCGCCCACCCCTTGTTGATCCTCCCTTCTTTCCAAACGGTAATCCCAGACCGATCCGCCAAGGCGCGCAGATCTTGCCCTTCAAGCATCCTGAGCCGTCGCACTGCTTCTTCTCTATCCAAGGATCACCTAGAAAAGTCTGCCCGTCGCTTTCGGTTTTTCTGAACCAGGCCCGCGCGCCTCCTCGCCCTCCGTCCCCAAGAGGTTGGAAACGCCGCCGTGCGTCTGCTGGTGGTCGTAGCGCTTCTTGGCCTTCTCCAAGAACTGCGGCTCGATCTCGATGCCGACGAACAACCGCCTTAGCCGTGCCGCTGCAATACCCGTCGTCCCCGAACCGGAGAACGGGTCGAGGACGAGGTCGTTCTCGTCGCTGGAGGCGGCGATGATGCGCTCAAGCAGTGCGACGGGTTTCTGTGTCGGGTGTTTGCCGAAGACCTTCTCCTCGCGCCGGGGGGCGGGGATCTCCCAGACGGATTTCATCTGCTTGCCGCCGTTCACGCGCTTCATCAACTGGTAGTTGAACTTGTGGCGGGCCTTCTCGCTCGGGCGGGCCCAGAGAAGGGTCTCGGTGGCGTGGGTGAAGTAGCGGCACGAGAGGTTGGGCGGCGGGTTCGGCTTGACCCACGTGATGTCGTTCAGGATCTTGAATCCCAGCCGCTGCATGGCGTAGCCGACCGAGTGGATGATGTGCATGGTGCCGCTGACCCAGATGCTGCCGGTGGGCTTCAAGAGCCGCCGGCACTGGCCGAGCCACTGGAGGCAGAACTCGTGGTCCACCTCCGGCCCCTTGGACTTGTCCCATTTGCCCTTGTTGACCGAGACCATCTTGCCGGCGTGGCAGGTGATGCCGTCATTGGAGAGGAAGTACGGCGGGTCGGCGAAGATGACGTCAAAGGCCTGCTGCGGCATCAGCGGCATGAGTTGGAGACAGTCGCCGTGGTACAGGCGAAAGCGCCGGTCTTCGGACTCGAAGTAGGGTTCAGGCAGGTTCCCGGCGGCCGTTGTGCGTTCGGCGGTCATGGGGCTCCCTGGAAACGTATTCACGGACTTTGATCCGACCGGAGCGGATCTGAGATCACTTGGCGGCGAATGTCAACGATCAAATCTACCAATTGCGGATTGCGGATTGCGGATTGCGGAATAGGGGCGGAGACCGGCCCTCGCCAGGGCTTCCGCCTTCGCCAAGGCTACGGCGGACACGACGGCGGGCAGGCAGCGAATGACGAACAACGCACGGCCGGGCAAGACCGGCCGTGGCACACGGGGGAGAGAAGAGGCGGCCCTTTGGGCCTCAGCGGTCAGTCCTCGGCGCCTTGGCGCGTGTCGGCGATGCGGACGATGGCGTAGAGGATGGCGCCGAAGACGCCCGCCAACAGAACGATGGGCACCCAGAGGGCGCGGCCGATCTTCTTCTCGTTCATGTCCTTGAAGACCCAGACGGTCAGAAGGATGTTGGTGATGATGATGAGCAGGAGTAAGAAGCCGTGCTTTTTGTGGTGATCCGGCCGACGGCCGCGCGCGCGGTCGATCTCGGCTCGGCGCTGCTCCAGTTCGAGTTCGCGCTCCTGCCGGTCGAACTCCACTTCGTCCTCGCGCTGCCGGAGTTCGAGTTCCATCATTTGGCGTTCGATTTGCTCTTCGAACGGGAGTTCCTCGTCCTCCTGTGCCGCTGCGGTCCGGGCCGCTGCTCCAAGAACCATCGCCATTACTGCGACCATCCATAGCGTGTGCTTCATGTCATACCTCCCATGGGTAAGAAGTCCAAGGGCCGAAAGACCGATGCCCGGCAGCGCCGACCTGCCGTTTCTCCCATACGTTTCCTCGACGGCTGCCGCAGGTTGTCTTGAGACATTATGGCGCTGCGGCGCGTCGACGCAAGGCCGCGCCTGCGGCGTTGTCATTTTTTGGGCGTTGACCTCTTGCAAATGACGATACGGGGGATATACTGTAGGGCTTCGGCGGGGCCGGCGTAGCTCAACGGTAGAGCACCGGTTTTGTAAACCGGGTGTTGGGAGTTCGATCCTCCCCGCCGGCTCCAGGTTAACGGCAGTCGAAAGTCCAAGTGAGTCCCAAGTCGAAAGTCCAAAGTCCAAAGTGAACAGCCAAGACCTTGGACCTTGGACTTTGGACCTTGGACTTTGGACCTTGGACTTTGGACCTTGGACTTTGGACCTTGGACTTTGAACCTTCGACTTTGGACCTTGGACTTTGGACCTTGGACCTTGGACCTTGGACCTTGGACCTTGGACTTTGGACCTTGGACCTTGGACCTTGGACCTTGGACTTTGGACTTTGGACTTTGGACCTTGGACTTTGGACCTTGGACTTTGGACCTTGGACTTTGGACCTTGGACTTTGGACTTTGAACTGTAGTTAAGCGGTGAGGTTCCCGAGCGGTCAAAGGGGGCAGACTGTAAATCTGCTGGCTCAGCCTTCGGTGGTTCGAATCCACCCCTCACCACCAGTCTGAAAGACGAGTCTAAAGTCCAAAGTTGC
Source organism: Planctomycetota bacterium (assembly GCA_030602705.1). GTDB lineage: Bacteria > Planctomycetota > Phycisphaerae > FEN-1346 > FEN-1346 > JAUVZF01. Next base: position 39,829 of record JAUVZF010000031.1, on the reverse strand, counting down.
AGGTCCAAAGTGAACGACCAAGACCTTGGACTTTGGACTTTGGACCTTTGACTTTGGACTTCGTCCAGCGGGCGTAGCTCAACGGCAGAGCCCCGGCCTTCCAAGCCGGCCATGTGGGTTCGATTCCCATCGCCCGCTCCATGAGAGGATGCGACCTGCGAAGGCGCCGAAACGCGGCCGGCGGCAGTCTTTGAGCCTGCCCGCACAAGTCACCAGAAGGCTTCCGCGTGGTGGCCTTCGGCATACGCCTCCGTACCGGACCAGGCCACCACGCATGATTTGGAGCGTCTCGCGGCGGCCTGGGAAGGCCGCCGCGCGGTCCGCGAAGGCGCCGAAACGCGGCCGGCGGTAGTCCTTCCGGAGGCCGTTGGAAGGCGGGTCCGGCTGCGTCGCGCTGTGCCGGTCCGGCATTGCCTGCTGCCGAGGGATACCCCGGCCGTCCGGCAGGGGGCAGGGGGCGTCAAAAAGTCGTGTGGATGTTGAATTTTTTGGGTTGACAGGTTCCTGCCGGTCGATATTATGAACGTCTCCACGGGGCGGGTGGAGAGACCGCGCCCATGGTCAGGCTTTGGAGCGGGTCTGGCCCGGGGCGGTGCCGAAATCGCTGGGTATAGCGGGACCTCATGCGGCGCGCGAATCGGAGCCGCGGGAATGCTGGCGTAGCTCAGCAGGTAGAGCGCGTCCTTGGTAAGGACGAGGTCCCGGGTTCGAGTCCCGGCGCCAGCTCCATCACAAGAGGGCGGACCTGAGATTTCAGATTCAGAAGGATTTAAGATCTCAGATTTGAGATTTGAGATTTGGGATTCGGAACCTCGGATGTGAGATTTCAGATCGCAGCCTCGAAGGTAACGGACAATCGAGGAGGGTTCGCGTGAGGTGCGCGGACCTCCAGCACACGATGACGTACTAGAGCGGAGACCGGGGCCATGGCCAAGGAAGTCTTTCAGCGGACGAAACCGCACGTCAACGTGGGTACCATCGGTCACGTGGACCACGGTAAGACGACCCTTACGGCGGCGATGACCAAGGTGATGGAATTCGAAGGGCTCTCGCGGTTCAAGTCTTACGACGAGATCGCGAAGGCGTCGGAAGCCCACGGCCGCCGCGACGAAACCAAGATCCTGACGATCGCGACCGCCCACGTCGAGTACGAGACCGAGAACCGGCACTACGCCCACGTGGACTGTCCGGGGCACGCCGACTACGTCAAGAACATGATCACCGGTGCGGCCCAGATGGACGGGGCCATCCTGGTGGTCAGCGCTGCCGACGGCCCCATGCCGCAGACCCGCGAGCACATCCTCCTGGCCCGCCAGGTCGGTGTGCCGAAGATCATCGTCTTCCTGAACAAGTGCGACCTGGTGGACGATGAGGAACTGCTGGAACTCGTTGACATGGAGGTCCGCGACCTGCTCTCGAAGTACGAGTTCCCGGGCGACGACACGCCGATCATCCGCGGCAACGCCCTCGGCGCCATGAGGGCCGAGAGCATCGACGATGAGGTCTGCAAGCCCATCGTCGAACTCTTGAAGGTCATGGATGAGTACATCCCGATACCCGAGCGCGACATCGACAAGCCGTTCCTGATGCCGGTCGAGGACGTCTTTTCGATCAAGGGCCGCGGGACGGTCGGCACGGGTCGTGTGGAGCGGGGCCAGATCAAGGTGGGCGATGAGGTCGAGATCGTCGGCATCACCGAGACCCGCAAGACCGTCGCTACGGGCGTCGAGATGTTCCAGAAGACGCTCGAGACCGGCCAGGCCGGCGACAACATCGGCGTGCTCCTCAGGGGCGTCGAAAAGGACGAACTGGAGCGCGGCCAGGTGCTGGCGGCGCCCGGCAGCATTACGCCGCACACCGGGTTCGAGGGCGAGGTCTACGTCCTGACGAAGGAAGAGGGTGGCCGGCACACGCCGTTCTTCACCGGGTACCGTCCGCAGTTCTACTTCCGGACGACGGACGTGACCGGCTCGATCGAACTCTTGGGCGGGGCCGAGATGTGCATGCCGGGCGACAACGTCACGGTCAATGGCTTGCTGGTTAAGCCGATCGCGATGGAGCAGGGCCTGCGGTTTGCCATCCGCGAGGGCGGCCGAACGGTCGGCGCCGGCGTCGTGACGAAGATTCTTGAGTAATACGAAGCGAACCGTTGGAGGCTGGGTTCGTCGCGAGGAATCTGTGATCTCGGACCGGAGATTCCGGATTTCCACACGCGGGCGGCCCCGCCCCCCGGAATGGGCGGTCGGTTCCTCCAGGGCGCAAGAGCGGGAGGAGGCGACGCGTCCCTTGCATTCCATGGGAAGCGGACGATGCGAGAGTACGTAACGTTGGAGTGCACGGAATGCGGCGCGCGGAATTACCGCACGCAGATGCAGACGCGCGGCAATACGAAACTGCGGATCAAGAAGTACTGCCGGCGCGAGCGAAAGCATACGCTGCACCGCGAACGCAAGAAGTAACTGCGCGGCGAGAGCGCGTAGGGGCGTAGCTCAATTGGCAGAGCACCGGTCTCCAAAACCGGGTGTTGGGGGTTCAATTCCCTCCGCCCCTGCCAATGGCGGCGAGGCCCGGGTCTCCAGCGCGAAGGGACGCGAGGCGTGGCCTTTGAACTGTACAAGAGCGCCCAGGGACGTTACGTCCGTGTCGGGACGGCCATCGCTGCCGCGCTGGTCGCCCTGGTCGTCTCTTACTACGCGTGGGGATTGCTCAGCCGGCACCTGCCGGATGACTTCGCGTACAAGGTGTACGTGGTCTACGCGGCCCCGGCGGTGCTGTTCGCTGTCCTGGCCGCCATGACGGCCTACTACCTGAATAAGCCGAAGACCGCAGACTTTTTCATCGCGACCGAGAGCGAGATGAAGAAGGTCTCCTGGTCGAACAAGGCGGAACTGGTCGGCTCGACCGTCGTGGTCGTCGTGACGGTGTTCCTGCTCGCGCTGTTCATTTACCTCGCCGACAACGCCATCATTTTCACGCTGGCGCGCGGCCTGGACCTGTGGTAAGGCGCGATGGCGAAAAACTGGTACGTTCTGCGGGTGCAGTCGAACAAAGAGGAGGCGGTGCGCGAAACCCTCGAACTGAAAGCCAAACTCGAGGGGGTCACCGACCGCCTGTGCCGGATCGTCGTGCCGAGCGAGCGCGTCTCGACGATGAAGTCCGGACGGCGGCGCGTCGCGCAGCGCAAACTCTATCCCGGATACGTCTTCGTCGAGATGGACGCCGAGGAGGACGGCAGCGTTCCGGATGGGGTCTGGTTCCTTATACGCGAGACGACCGGCGTGGGCGACTTTATCGGTACCGAGGGCAAGCCCACGCCCATGAAACCGCACGAGATCGACAAACTCCTCGGCGAGGCCGAACGCTCCGAGGAAGAGGCCCCCAGCCTGAAGGTCGATTACGCCAAGGGCGACCAGATCAAGGTCAAGCAGGGGCCGTTCGAGAACTTCGAGGGCATCGTGGAGGAGGTCCAACTCGACAAGGGCCTCGTCCGGGTGATCGTGACCATTTTCGGGCGGCCGACGCTCGTGGAACTGGAGTACTGGCAGGTCGGCCCGATCTGAGTCAGCCGGCCGGGCTTGTCCGGCGCGAGATCAACGGCGTGCCGTGGTTAGCCGCCCGTACGGGCGCGAGATCAACGGCGTGCCGTGGTTAGCCGCCCGGACGGGCGCGAGATCAACGGCGTGCCGTGGTTAGCCGCGGGGCTTGCCCCGCGCGTGTTGTTAGGCGAGTGAAAGGCTTTCGATGGCGAAGCGGATTGCAACGAAGATCAAGTTGCAGTGCCCCGGCGGCCAGGCGACGCCCGCACCGCCGGTCGGACCGGCGCTGGGCCAGCACGGCGTCAACATCGGCCAGTTCGTCCAGCAGTTCAACGACCGGACGAAGGACCAGACGGGCACGATCATCCCGGTCGAGATCTCGGTCTATACGGACCGCACGTTCGACTTCATTCTGAAAAGCCCGCCTGCGGCAGTCCTGCTGAAGCAGGCGGCCGGGATCGTCGTCGGAAGCGGCGAACCGAACAAGACCACGGTCGGACGCGTCGCACGCGACCAGGTCCGCGAGATCGCCGAACGCAAGATGGCCGATCTCAACGCCGGCAGTCCGGAAGCCGCCATGCGCATTATCGAGGGCACCGCCCGAAGTATGGGCATCGAGGTCGTCGAGACCGCCGAAGAAGCCGCCGTGCCCGTCGACGCAAGCGAAACCGAAACCCAGAGCGAACAAGCCGCCACCTGACATCCAGCACCGCACTGCTTTGTGGGACCCGCTGCAGCGGGGCTCCTGCCACGGAGAACGTCATGCCGGAGCACGGAAAACGTTATTGCCAAGCCCGGAAAGAGGTCAGCAAGCCGGCTTACACGCTCCAGGATGCAGTCGAACTGCTGAAGCGACTCCCGGGGCCGAAGTTCGACCAGAGCGTGGAAGTCCACCTGAAACTGGGCATCGACCCGAAACAGTCGGACCAGAACGTCCGGGGATCGGTCGCCCTGCCGGCCGGGCTCGGTCAGACGCGCAGCGTGGTCGCGTTCTGCCCGCCCGAAATGGTCGACGAGGCCAAGCAGGCCGGCGCCGTCGAGGCGGGCGCCGAGGACCTCGTGGCCAAGATCGAAGGAGGGTGGATGGATTTTGACGTGGCCGTCGCGCATCCGGAGTTGATGCCGAAGGTCGCCAAACTCGGCCGCCTCCTCGGTCCACAGGGAAAGATGCCGACCCCCAAGGCCGGCACCGTCGGGCCCGAGGTTCCGAAACTGGTGGCCGACTTCACGGCCGGCAAACTGGAATACCGCAACGACTCCGGCGGAAACATCCACGCGATTGTCGGCAAGGTGAGTTTCGCACCGGCTGCCATCGTCGAGAACGTCCGTGCTCTGGTCGAGCACATTCGGCGCGCGAGGCCGGCCAGTGCCAAAGGGCAGTTCTTCCGGAAGGCCGTCCTCAGCGCCTCGATGATGCCCGGCATCAACCTGGACCTAAAGACGCTGCCCACCGGCGCGTGATGGGGGTGGCAGCGCTGGCGTGAGTGCGTGTTGGTTTCTGAGTTCCGAGCCCGCCGCGCCCAGTACGGGCCCGTATGGGGAAGCGGCGGGGAAGGTTCGGCGGCGTGGCCGCTGACTGCCAGAGCAAGGTGAGTGAGACGACCCGATGAGCCGTTTTGTCAAGGAAAAGATCATCGAGCAGTACGGCGAGCGGTTCCGCGATGTGTCCGACCTCGCCGTCATCAACACCCAGGGCATCGACGTCATTCGCATGACGGCGTTTCGTGGGGCGCTGCGCCGGCGAGGGATACAGGCGATGCGCCTCCACAACCGCCTGAGCAGGCGGGCGCTGGCATCCGGAAACCTCGTCGGCATCGAGACGCTCCTCGACGGTCCCAGCACCATCGTCTGGGGCGGCGAGAACATCGTGGACATCGCCAAGATCCTCAAGAGCCAGGCCGCGACGCTTACTGAACTGGCGATCTGCGGCGGCATGAGCGACGGCGAGGTCCTCTCGAAAGAGCAGGTCGAGGCCCTGTCGGCACTACCCAGCCGCGAGGCACTCATCGGCTGGATCGTCGGCAACGCCATCGGCCAGGCCGCTCGCGTCACCGCCGCTGCCATGGCGGTCGGCGGCCGGTTGCTGGCCCAGATCCGCGAGATCCAGGAGCAGACGCCGGCCGGCGAGACGCCGCCGGACGAGCAGGCCGAGACGGACGAGGCTGAAACCCACGCCGATGCGGCCGAGCAGAAAGAGGCTCCGGCCGAGGAACCGAAACCGGACGACAGTACGGAAGCCGACGGGGCGAAGGAGCCCCAGGCGCCCGAACAGGCGACCACCGACCAGTAGAATCGCAAGAGCGCCCTGCCGCATGGGCAGGGCAGGTACCACCAACGGAGGCATGTAGCAATGGCGGAAGAAGCAACAGCGGAGCAGGTCGAGGAGCGGACCTGGGACAAGAAGATCAAAGACCTCGGCGACAAGATCGTTGGCCTGACCGTCCTTCAGGCCAAGGACCTCGGCGACTACCTCGAAGAGGTGCACGGCATCAAGGCCGCCGCACCGGTGGCGGTCGGCATGATGGCCGCCGCACCGGGCGCGGGCGAGGCGGAAGCGGAAAAGGACTCGTTCGACGTTGTCCTGACCGGCCATGGGGACAAGAAGATCCCCGTCATCAAGGTCGTCCGTGAAATCACCAGCCTCGGCTTGAAGGAAGCCAAGGAAGTCGTCGAGAGCGCCCCGAAGGCCATCCGGGAGGGCGTCCCGAAGGAAGAGGCCGAGCAACTGAGGAAGAAACTCGAAGATGCCGGCGCGTCGGTGGAACTGAAGTAACTCCTGCGGCGGTTGCCGCTCGCCGCGGCGAGCCAGTGTCCGCCGGGGAGCGGGAATGCACTCGCCGTGGCGAGTGGCACCCCGCGCCCTTCGACCCCGCTGCGGAAGCAGCGGGTCACGTGCCGCAACATGGGGCGCCCTGACCGGCGGTGTCGCGCGAAAGCGTTCGAACGAACCTGTGGTTTCGAGGTGACAAGGTGAGCCAGTACGAGACAATTAGGCGCCAAATCGCAACCCTTATTCGCACAAAGGGCATTTCAAGGCCCGAGATTATTGAGTTGTGGCTCAAGAAGCCCAACTACAAGGCTCTCCGGCGCAAGTGGATGTGTGAACACCCTGGGCTGGAAGTCAAGTGGTATGTTACCAGCAAGAGCGATGGCAAGCCGCTCTCGGCTCGGGAACTGACTGCGTTGGAGGAGACCCTGATCCTCGACCATCCTTACCGGCACCAACCGTATCCGCGTTTCAATCGCAAGCCCAAGAGCCCCGACAAGGCTAGGGCCAATGCGCGGGCAGTATGGACTCCCGAACTCGACAGGATGTTGAGGGAGTGCCGGAACGCAATACGTGATTCCAGTGGATGGCACACGTGTGAGAGCGGCAACCCAGTCCCGGCGGGAGAAAGTGCGCAAGGTGTGTACTTCTTCCGCAATCGTGGAACAAAGAAAGTGTCAGATGGATATATAGGACAGGGAACGCTTACGGAAGCTGGGTGGACTTTGCGCAAGAGAATCGGCATGCACTTTAGTGCGGATCCCTCCGCAGACAACATGCTCGGGGCTTATGCTGAGGAGGAAGCAGCTGTGGTGCTGGGGTCGTGGTCTCAGGTTAGGAGTGCTGCCCTGCGGCCACCGAAGGCCGACTTGCAGCCGACGCAGCGTCGCAATTTCGGCCGTGTGGGTGAGATCCTGGAGATCCCCAACCTGACCCAGATCCAGACCAGCAAGTACGCCCAGTTCCTGCAGTTGGAGGTCGCCCCCGACCGGCGCCGCAACCGCGGCCTCGAGGCGGTCCTGCGCGAGGTGTTCCCGATCACCAGTTACGACGGGTCTCTGCGCCTGGACTACGTCTCGTATCGCTTGGGGCGACCGCGCTACACGCCCGACCAGTGCCGGGCCCTGCGCCTGACGTACGGCCGTCCGTTCCGGATCACGGTGCGCCTCAGCGGCCAGGCGTACGACGCGCCGATCGAGGAGGAGGTGTACGTCGGCGAACTGCCCATCATGATGGGCGGTGGCGAGTTCATCATCAACGGGGCCGAGCGCGTCATCGTCAGCCAGTTGCACCGCTCGCCCGGCGTGGACTTCTCCATGGAACTGGAGACCGGCGACCGGCGCCTCCACTCCTGCCGCATCATCCCCGAACGCGGGTCCTGGATCGAGATCAACGTCTCCAAGAAAGACGTACTCCAGATGCGGATCGACCAGTCCACCAAGATCCCCGTGACGGCATTCCTGCGGGCGATGGACCCGAAGTACGCCGATACCGAGGCCCTCATCCGCCTGTTCTACGACACCAAGATAATTGTGCCTCGCGGGACTGTACGCGTTGCGAAGCAGAGTCGCCTGCCGGAATATGAGCGCAAACTCTTTCACCAAGAGTTCCTCGAGAAGGTGAAGGGTCAGAGAAGGCTGCACAACCTTCTTGAGAAAGCTGGCCCTGAAATAAGAAAACGGGGCTATTTGACTAAGCAGCAATTGCTGGATTTCAATGATTATAAGATTGTGACCTTTAGGAAGAAGCACCACGAAGAGATCCAAAGTGAATCCAACGAGTCTATCAAGGAATGGAGCAAGGTAGGTTTCGAGTGCTATGACGAGAAGTTAGGGGCCGTTGAGTCTGTCGTTGCTGTTTTCGATTCGCTTCTGAAGAGCAAGACGCACCCTAAAGGGGTTAAAGGGGTTGCCTCGGCGACCATCTCCGCAATCTGCGCATTTGTGTTTCCAGACGCCGGGGCCATGATTGATTTCCATGGGTGGAACGCGCTCAAGGAAAACGGGTACCCTGGTTTCGAAAAAAGGCCCGCCAAGAGTGGCGGGGACTCGCAGTATAGCGCGAAAGAGTATCGTGTATATTTGTCTGCATTGCGTGCGATTGCGGCTATTCAGCCGCGTTCAATGTCCCCGCGTCAAGTGGACTACGCCCTGTTTGTCGCCCATAGGCATAGGCCGAAAATGCCCATCAAGAGAGAGTGGCTTGTTGGTCAACCGAGCCGGGGGCGTGCAAGCACACCTCCGGGTATCCAGGACTACTACGTCGTCTCGCCCGTCGTTGACACCGGGACCGGCGAGATCGTCCTGGAGGCCGGCCAGCGCATCGGCGAGACGTGGGACACCATCCGCAACTCACGTGTCAAGCAACTTGACGTGGTGGCCGACCCGCAGTGCGACCCCTTGATCCTCAACACCCTTGCCGAGGACAAGACGACCAACTACGACGAGGCCGTGCTTTACATCTACGGGCGGCTGCGCGTCGGCAATCCGCCGAACCTCGACAAGGCCAAGCAACTGTTCCAGGAGAAGTTCTACGACATCAACCGGTACCGCCTGGGCAGGGTCGGCCGGTTCCGCCTCAACCGCAAGTTCGGCACCACCGTGGACGAAGACGAGATGACACTCAGGCCCGAGGACTTCATCGAGTGTATCCGCTACGTCTTGAACCTGCGAGGCGGCGAAGGGTTCCTCGACGACATCGACGACCTGGGCAACCGACGACTGAGGACCATCGACGAGTTGGCAGGCGACGAAGTCCGAAAAGGGTTCCTGAAACTCCGACGCACCGTCCAGGAACGCATGAGCCTGAAGGACCCCGTCGACCTCACGCCGCGCACACTCGTCAATTCCAAGAGCGTCTCGTCCTCGATCGAGTTCTTCTTCGGCCGCAGCGAACTCTCGCAGGTCGTGGACCAGACGAATCCGCTCGCGCAACTGGCGAACGAGCGGCGCTTGAGCGCCCTGGGCCCCGGCGGCCTGAACCGCAAGCGGGCCGGTTTTGAGGTCCGCGACGTCCACGTCTCCCACTACGGACGCATCTGCCCCATCGAGACGCCCGAAGGGACGAACATCGGTCTGATCGCCCAGTTGGGCATCTACGCCACCGTTGACCCGTACGGCTTCCTGATTACGCCGTACCGGCGTGTCCGCCGGGGAAGGGTCAACGGCGACGTCCGGTACATGCGGGCCGACGAGGAGATCCAGCACACGCTGGTGCCGGCCGACGTGCCGGTGGACAGCCGCGGCAAGATCATGGCCGACGCCGTCATCGCCCGGACGGCGGCCGACTTCCGCCGCGTCGCTGCCAATGATGTCGAGTACGCCGACGTCAGCCCGAAGCAGTTGGTTGGGGTCTCGGCCAGCCTGATTCCGTTCCTCGAACACGACGACGCCAACCGGGCGCTGATGGGGTCGAACATGCAGCGCCAGGCCGTGCCGCTCCTGATTCCGGAACCGCCCATCGTGGCCACCGGGATGGAGCGGTCCGTGGCCGAAAACTCCGGCATGGTCGTCCGTGCCGAGGAGGCCGGCGCCGTCACCTACGTCGATTCGCAGCGCATCATCGTCGAGAACCGCGACGGGTGGGAGAAGGAGTACAAACTGCGCAAGTTCGTCGGCCTGAACGAACGGACCTGCCTGAGCCAGAAGCCGATCGTGTCGTTCGGCCAGCGCGTCAAGAGGAATGAGGTCATCGCCGACGGTCCCGCCACCTGCGACGGCGAACTGGCCCTCGGCCGCAACGTCCTCGTCGCCTTCATCACGTGGGACGGGTACAACTTCGAAGACGCCATCCTCGTGTCGGAGAGCCTGCTGGCGGACGATCGGTTTACGAGCATTCACATAGACGAGTTCGACGTCGAGGTTCGCGAGACGAAACTTGGCCGGGAGGAGTTCACCCGCGATATCCCGAACGTCTCGGAGCGGCAACTGAGGAGTCTCGACGAGGACGGCATCATCTGCGTCGGCACGCGCGTGGCGCCAGGCGATATCCTCGTCGGAAAGGTCTCGCCGAAGTCCAAGACGGAACTGTCGCCCGAAGAGAAACTGCTGCACGCCATCTTCGGCCGCGCCGGCGAGGACGTCAAGAACGACTCCCTCGTCGTGCCGGCCGGCACCGAGGGCATCGTCATCGAGGCCGAGAAATACAGCCGGGTGGCTCACCTCTCGGAGGCCGAGCGCCGCCGCCGCAGCCGAGAGGCACGACGCATCTCCAAAGAGATGAACGCCCGCATCATCGAGGGGTTCCAGACACTCGTTGACACGCTCAACTCGATCCTGCACACCAAGATCGTTGACCCCGAGACGGGCACCGAGTACGGCGCCCCCGAGGTGGATTCGGAAATGCTGGCCCAGATCGAGGCCTTCGACTACGACCGGATTCAGACGCGCAGCCAGTCGTACAAGGAAGGGCGCGAGGTCGTCGAGCGCGAGTGGCCCAAGATCCAGGAGATGCTTGACGAGAAGGAACGCCAGGTGGCACGGCTGAAGCGCGGCGACGAACTGCCGACCGGCGTCCTGGAGATGGTCAAGGTCTGGATCGCCACCAAACGGACGCTGTCCGTCGGCGACAAGATGGCCGGCCGACACGGCAACAAGGGCGTCATCGCCCGTATCTTGCCGGTCGAGGATATGCCGTTCCTGCCGGACGGGCGGCCGGTCGAAATCCTGTTGAATCCGCTCGGCGTCCCCAGCCGCATGAACGTCGGCCAGATTCTCGAAACGCACCTGGGTTGGGCTGCCAGCGTCCTCGGATTCCAGGCCATCTGTCCCGTGTTCGACGGGTGCAAGGAGGATACGATCCACGACCTTCTCGAAGAGGCCGGTCTGCCGCGCGACGGCAAGATTGCCCTCTACGATGGACGCACCGGCGAGCCGTTCGACCAGCGGGTGACGGTCGGCCACATCTACGAGATGAAACTGCACCACCTGGTGGACGACAAGGTCCATGCCCGCGCCACGGGCCCGTACAGTCTGATCACCCAGCAGCCGCTTGGCGGCAAGGCCCGCTCGGGCGGACAGCGGTTCGGCGAGATGGAGGTCTGGGCACTCGAAGCCTACGGCGCCGCTCACATCCTCCAGGAAATGCTGACCGTCAAGAGCGACGACGTCGAGGGGCGGACCAAGATCTACGAGTCGATGGTCCTGGGACGCAACACCCTGGAGTCCGGCACGCCCGTCTCGTTCGACGTCCTGTGCAACGAGGTCAGGGGCCTGTGTCTGAACATCCAGTTGGAGAAGAAGCGGCTGTAAACGGTGGTGGTGTCGGTTCTCGATCCGGGAACTGGAGGAGCCGATCTCAATGGTGATTAACAGCAGCGTTTACGACAAGGTCAACGATTACGGCAGCGTGAAGATCACGCTCGCCAGCCCCAACGACATCCGCAGTTGGTCGTTCGGCGAGGTGCGCAAGCCCGAAACCATCAACTACCGGACCTACCGGGCCGAGAGGGACGGCCTCTTCTGCGAGCGCATCTTCGGGCCGGAACGCGACTGGGAGTGCTTCTGCGGCAAATACAAGGGCACGAAGCACAAGGGGATGATCTGCGACCGTTGCGGCGTCAAGGTCACACACAGCCGCGTTCGCCGCAAACGCATGGGGCACATCAACCTGGCGGCCCCGGTGGTGCACATCTGGTTCTTCAAGGCGATGCCCAGCCGCCTCGGAACGCTGCTCGATATGAAGGTGTCGGACCTGGAGAAGGTCATCTACTTCCAGGATTACATCATCACCGATCCCGGCCCCACGCCGCTCAAAGAGAAGCAACTGCTGACCGAGGAGGAATACCGTGCGGCCCGCGAGAAGTACGGCGCCGAGTTCGACGCCGACATGGGCGCCGAGGCCGTCAAGAAGATGCTTCAGCGGACCGACCTGGCCGTCCTTTCGCAGCAACTGCGCGAAGACCTCGCGGGCACGCGCTCCAAGCAGAAGATCAAGAATATCACCAAACGCCTGAAACTCGTCGAGCAACTGCGCGAGTCCGGCAACCAGCCGGACTGGATGGTCCTGGACGTCATCCCGGTCATCCCGCCGGACCTCCGGCCCCTGGTGCTCCTGGATTCAGGCAACTTCGCCACCAGCGACCTGAACGACCTGTACCGGCGCATTATGAACCGCAACAACCGGCTGAAGAAACTGGTGGACCTGAACGCGCCCGAGGTCATCATCCGCAACGAGAAGCGGATGCTCCAGGCCGCCGTCGACGCACTGTTCGACAACGCCCGCTGCCGCAGGGCCGTCCTGGGGTCCTCCAACCGGCCGCTGAAGTCACTGACCGACATGATCAAGGGCAAGCAGGGGCGGTTCCGCGAGAACCTCCTCGGCAAACGCGTGGACTATTCCGCCCGAAGCGTCATCGTCATCGGCCCGGAACTCCGGCTGCACCAGTGCGGCCTGCCGAAGAAGATCGCCCTGGAACTCTACCAGCCGTTCATCATTCGCCGCCTCAAGGAACTCGGCTACGCCGACACCATCAAGAGCGCCAAACGCATGATCGAACGACAGAGCCGCGAGGTCTGGGACATCCTGGAGGAGGTTACCCATCAGCACGCCGTCCTGCTGAACCGCGCCCCGACGCTGCACCGCATGGGCATCCAGGCGTTCGAGCCGGTCCTCATCGAGGGCAACGCCATCAAGATTCACCCGCTGGTCTGTCGAGGCTTCAACGCCGACTTCGACGGCGACCAGATGGCCGTCCACCTGCCGCTCTCGATCGAGTCGCAGGTCGATGCCACCATCCTGATGATGAGCACGAACAACATCTTCAGCCCCGCCCACGGCAAACCGATCATGAGCCCCAGCCAGGACATCGTCCTCGGATGCTACTACCTGACGGTCATCCGCCCCGGCCTCAAGGGCGAGGGCAAGGCCTTCAAAGACTTCCACGAGGCGATTGCCGCCCACGCGCACGGCCATGTCGCCCTCCAGGCGCCGATCCGGGTCCGCCTGCCCGAAGGCACCAAACTCGCCGTACTCGATGGCCTGGAGATCGATCCCGAGGCCTCGCGCATCGAGACCACCGTCGGCCGCATCATCTTCAACGACGTCCTGCCCGACGGCATGCCGTTCTACAACTTCGAGATGGCTCAGAAAGGCACCTCCCAGGTCATCAGCGACTGCTACCGTCTGCTTGGCAAGTCGGCCACCATTGACGTTCTGGACCAGGTCAAGGAACTCGGCTTCAAGTGGTCCACGCTGGCGGGCCTCTCGTTCGCCACCGAAGACCTCCGTGTGCCCGTCGAGAAGAAACGCCAGATCCTCGAAACGACCCAGAAAGACGTGGACCGCATCAACAACGCCTTCGACGCCGGCGCCATTACCGACGGCGAACGCTACAATCAGGTCATCGACGCCTGGACGCACGCACGCGAACTCGTCACCCAGGAAATGATGCACGCACTGGAGCACGACACGCGCGACGGGAAGCCGTACCTCAACCCCATCTTTCTGATGACGCACTCAGGCGCCCGCGGCAGCATAGACCAGGTGCGGCAGTTGGCGGGGATGCGCGGCCTGATGGCCAAACCGTCGGGCCGCATCATCGAGACGCCCATCAAGGCCAACTTCCGCGAGGGCCTGACCGTCCTGGAGTACTTCTCCTCGACACACGGCGCCCGAAAAGGCCTGGCCGACACCGCCCTGAAGACCGCCGACTCGGGCTACCTGACACGCAAACTCGCCGACGTGGCCCAGAACGTCATCGTCCTGGAGGACGACTGCGGTACCCTGAACTCCATCGAGAAGGAAGTCTGGTACAGGGGGGCCGAGGTGGACCGGCCCCTCTCAGAGGTGATCGCCGGTCGCGTCGCCGCCCAGAGCATCGTCGATCCCTTGTCCGACGAATACGTCGTCAAGGAGGGCGAGATCATCACCGATGCTGCGGCCGCACGTATCGAGGAACTCGGCATCGACCGCCTCCGCGTCCGCAGCCCCCTGACGTGCGAAGCGAGTCTCGGCTGCTGCGCCAAGTGCTACGGTATGGACCTCTCGGCCGGTAAACTGGTCGAGCAGGGTTTGGCCGTCGGCATCATCGCCGCCCAGTCTATCGGCGAGCCCGGCACCCAACTGACGATGCGGACGTTCCACATCGGCGGCACCGCCCACCGGGCGGTCCTTCAGAGCGAGCATCGGGCTGCCCATGCCGGCAAGGTCCGCTACCACGACATCCACAGCGTCAAAGTCAAGGACGAGGCCGGTTCCCGCACGATCAGCCTGAAGCACAACGGCGAGATCGTCGTCCTTGATGACAAGGACCGCGAACTGGAACGCTTTGCCGTCCCGCTCGGCGCCACGCTGCTCAAGGACAGCGGCAAGACCGCCAAGGCCGGCGAGATCCTCTGCAAGTGGGACCCGTACATGGCGCCGATCCTGGCCGAGGACAAGGGAATCGTCCGCTACGCCGACCTCGTCGAGGGCGAGACGATGCGCCTCGAAGAGGACCGGATGGGCTTCACACGCCGACTGGTCGTCGAGCACAAGGGCGAACTGCATCCGCGAATTATCATCGAGGACCCCAAGGGCAAGATCCTCGAGTTCCACTACATCCCCGCACGCACCTACGTCGAGGTCACCGAAGGCGAGAAGGTCATGCCCGGCACGCTCTTGGCTCGCCGCCCGCGAGAGGTCGGCGGCACGCAGGACATCACCGGCGGGCTGCCCCGCGTCACCGAACTCTTTGAGGCCCGCAAACCCAAAGAGCCCGCCGTCATGAGCGAGATCGACGGCGTTGTGGAACTCTCGCAGGAGAAGAAACGCGGAAAGATGACCATCATCGTTCGTAACCCCGAATCGGAGATCGAGAAGGAGCACTACGTACCACACGACCGGCACCTGCGGGTCCACACGGGCGACGTCGTCCGCGCGGGCGACCAGTTGACCGACGGTCCGCTGGTCCCGCACGATATTCTGCGGATCTCCGGCGAGGCCGAACTCCAGAAGTACATGCTCCGCGAGATCCAGAACGTCTATCGCTCGCAGAAGCAGGGCATTGACGACAAGCACGTCGAGATGATCCTTTCGCAGATGCTTCGCAAAGTCCGCGTCGAGCGGCCGGGCGATACGAGTTTCCTCCCCGGCGAGGTCGTCGATAAGTTCCGGTTCCGGGCCGAGAACGAGCGCCTCGGCCAGACGGTCAAGGTGGCCGATCCCGGCGACACCGAGTTCGAGGAGGGCCAGTTGGTTCTGAAGAGCGAGTTTGAGGAAGCGGCTGCCATCGCCGAACAGGGCGGGGGCCAACCGCCCAAGAAACGCCGCCCCAAACCGGCAACCGCCATGACCATGCTCCTGGGCATCACCAAGGCCAGCCTGCAGAGCGAGTCGTTCCTCTCGGCCGCCAGTTTCCAGGAGACCACCAAGGTGCTGACCGAGGCCTCGCTCGCCGGCAGGGTGGACCCACTCATAGGACTGAAGGAGAACGTGGTGCTCGGGCACCTCATCCCCGCCGGCACCGGCTTCAAGCCGTATCTGGAAGCCGCCGTCCGGCTGCATGCCGAACCGGTCTTGGCGGCCAGGGCCCTCGTCGAAGAACTGCCTGCCGTAGGCACCGAGGTCCGCCAGCCACTGGAAGGACAGTAAGAGCGCCTCGGAGAACGTGAATCTGAGATCCGTTGGGGTTTGACCAGCAGTATGTGTCTAGCGTGCTCTCGAAGCGAGACAATTCGACCGAGCCCTCGCCAAAGGCGAGGGCGAGCGGAGAAATCTCGTCGTCCGCACACGCATAACGGCGATCCCGGCGCGCCGGGACTCGACTCGCTTCGCTCGCTCGGAATGACACGCTAAACACGTACGACCAGCAGAATGGAGACATACTAGCATGCCGACCATTAACCAGTTGGTCCGAAAGGGCCGCCGGCGCCAGAAGAACAAGTCCAAAAGCCAGGCCCTTGCCCGCAACCCGCAGCGCCGGGGTGTCTGCACGCTCGTCCGTACTCAAACGCCGAAGAAGCCGAACTCGGCCCTTCGCAAGATCGCCCGCGTCCGCCTCTCGAACGGCAAGGAAATCACGGCCTACATCCCCGGCATCGACCATAATCTCCAGGAACACAGCATCGTCCTGGTGCGGGGCGGGCGGGTGCGCGATTTGCCGGGCGTCCGGTACCACATCGTCCGCGGCACGCTCGATGCCCTCGGCGTGGACGGCCGCAAGCAGGGACGCTCGAAATACGGAGCCAAAAAAGGGAAATAGAGGTTAGCCGCGACCACTCAGACTCGCGGTGCTCGACGCGCCAAGCGTGGCAACAAGGGGAAGCCCATTGTAGCCGCGACCACTCAGGCTCGCGGTGCTCGACGCGCCAAGCGGGGCAACAAGGGGAAGCCCATTTTAGCCGCGACCCGAAGGGGAGCGCGCCAGATCAAACCGCATCGGAGACAGGATTGCCATGGCCTACAAAAAGTTTACCGCCAGTCGCACGCATCTGAAGCCGGACCCCAAGTTCAAGAGCGAACTGGTCCAGAAGTTCGTCAACTGCATGATGTGGAAGGGCAAGAAAGGCGTCGCGCAGCGCGTCTTCTGCGATGCGATGGACATCATTGCCAAGAAGGTTGCCGACGCCCCGCCGCTCGACGTCTTCACGCAGGCGGTTGAGAACGTCAAGCCGCACATCGAAGTCCGATCCAAACGTGTCGGCGGGGCCACCTACCAGGTGCCGATACAGGTGAACCAGAAACGACGGCTGTCGCTGGCCATCCGCTGGATCCTTCAGGCGTCCCGCGAAAAGAAGGGGCGTCCCTTTGCCCAACGCCTGGCCGAGGAACTGACGGCCGCCTATAAAAAGGAAGGCGCCGCCATCACCACACGCGAGAACGTCCACCGAATGGCCGAGGCCAACAAGGCGTTCGCGCACTTCGCATGGTGAGACCGGCAGGGGTCTGTAGCGGCTGGCGCCTGCAGGCTCCTCATCTTTTAGGCACGTCTGGTTGGCTATTACCCGGCCGCCTTGCGACAAAGGCGGCAATCTTGGTTCACCCGCATGCCTGACACCGTGCGCCGGCGGAAAACGAAACCATGAGTACCGCCGAACTCTCGACAATCCGCAACATCGGCATCGCCGCCCACATCGACGCCGGCAAGACCACGGTCACCGAGCGCATCCTCTACTATGCCGGCAAGACTTACAAGATGGGCGAGGTACACGACGGCACCGCCGTCATGGACTACGACCCCGAGGAGCAGCAGCGGGGCATCACCATCCACGCGGCCGCCACCACCCTGCCCTGGAGAGGCTGCACCATCAATCTCATCGATACGCCCGGCCACGTCGACTTTACCATCGAGGTCGAGCGGTCGCTCCGCGTCCTGGACGGCTGCGTGGTCGTGTTCTGCGGCGTCGGCGGCGTCGAGGCCCAGAGCGAGACCGTCTGGCGGCAGGCCGACCGGTACGGCGTCCCGCGACTCGCGTTCATCAACAAACTCGACCGCGTCGGCTCGGACTGGGAACGCGTCCTTCATGAGATCCGCGACCATCTCCACGAGGGGGCCGTCACGGTACAGTTGCCCATCGGCAGCGGGGCCGATTTCGAGGGCATCGTGGACCTCCTGCGAATGAAGGCCGTTTACTATCGCAACGACCTCGGAACGAAGATCGACCTTGCCGATATCCCCGAGGACCTCCTGCCGATGGCGGAACTCCTACGCGAAGAACTTATCGAGAAGGCCGCAAACTTCGACGACCACCTCATGCAGCGCTACCTCGACGAGCACTCCGTCGGCGTCGATGAACTGACCGCCGCCATCCGCGCCGGGTGCGTCCGGTCTGAACTCATCCCTGTCCTGTGCGGGTCGGCCCTCAGAAACAAGGGCATTCAACTGGTGCTGGATGCCGTCTGCGACTACCTGCCCGACCCCCTCGACGTGGGACCCGTGACGGGGCACGCGCCCCAGAAGCGCGGCGGCGAACTGGAGGAGGTCGAGATCCAGCCCGACCCGGACGGCCCGTTCGTCGGATTGGTCTTCAAGATCGCCACCGACGCGCACGGCGACCTGCATTGGGTGCGGGTTTACCGCGGTCGCCTTAAAGCCGGCAGCCGCGTCCTCAACATGACGCGCGACAAGAAAGAGAACGTCCAACGCATCTGGCGCATGCACGCCGACGACCGCATTCGTGAAGACTCGGTCTCGGCCGGAGACATCGTGGCCCTGGTCGGACTCAGAAACTCCGTCACGGGCGACACCCTCTCCGACACGCGCCATCCCGTTACGCTCGAAAAACTCCGTGTCCCGAAAACGGTCATCGCCATGGCCATCGAACCCCGGACCAGCGAGGACCGCCAGCGCCTGGGCGAGGTGCTCGGCGTTCTGATGCGTGAGGACCCCACGTTTGAGTTCCGCGTCGATCCGGAAACCGGCCAGACCCTCATCGCAGGTATGGGCGAGTTGCATCTGGAGGTCCTGATTCACCGGATGCTTCGCGACTTCCGCTTGAACGTCAGGGTTGGTCGGCCCCGCGTCTCCTACCGCGAGACGATCCGCGAGGCGGTCGACGCCGAGGGGCGGTTTATCCGTCAGACGGGCGGACGCGGGCACTACGGCGTCGTCGCGATCCGTGTCCAGCCCCGCCCCAGCGGCGACCTGGGGGCCGACCCCATCGATTTCCGCAGCGACATCAAGGGGGGCGCCATTCCTGAGCCGTACTTGCCGAGCATCGAACGCGGCATCCGCGATGCGGCCGCTGCCGGCATCATAACGGGCTATCCGCTCGTCGACGTAAGCGTGACGGTGACCGACGGCAAGTACCACGACGTGGACTCCTCCGAGATCGCCTTCGAGGCTGCCGCCGCGATGGCCCTGGAGCAGGCCGTTGAGAAGGCGGGGGTGCGGCTGCTCGAGCCGATCATGCGGCTCCAGGTGACGGCCCCGAACGAATACTTCGGCGATGTGTCGGCTGACCTGATGTCACGCCGGGCCGAGATCCAGGATACCGAACTCAGGGGCACGACGCGGGTCATCACGGCGGTGGTTCCTCTGGCGGCCATGTTCGGGTATGCGACGGCGGTCCGGAGCCTGACTCAGGGCCGGGCTACCTACAGCATGGAGCCGTCGCATTACGCCGTTGTGCCGGACGAGGTAGCGAAGACGCTCCTGAGATAGGTTTTTTTTGGCGGGTGGTCGGCCGACGTGTTGAGCCGAAAACCGGGAATTCTGGCCGAAAAGGGGTTGACGGCATTTTGAGGCGTGATATACTCTGCGGTCTTGGCGCAAAAAACCGCCGGTCCAGGCGGCCGGCGAGGGGAGGGGTGTACACAACGGCTGGCGTCTTACGGTTTTCGGCCGGCGGCCGTCGTGGGGGGTATGTCGTTATTTTGCGGTAACAGCCGACACGGGCCATCGGGAACGACGCATGGTAGGTGACCGAATACGTATACGCATGGAAGCATATGACCACCGCGTCCTCGACCAGAGTGCGCTCGAAATCGTTGAGACCAGCAAGCGGACCGGCGCCCGGGTCAAGGGGCCGATCCCACTGCCGACGCGCATCGAACGCTATACGGTCCTTCGGTCGCCCAACATCGACAAGAAGAGCCGCGAGCAGTTCGAGATCCGCACCCACAAACGCGTGATCGATATCGAGGAACCGACGGCCAAGACCGTTGACGCGCTCAATAAACTCAATATGCCTGCGGGCGTTTTCATTAAAATCAAGGCGTGATCCGTGCCGGCAATACTGGGAAAAAAGGTGGGCATGACCTGCGTGTACGATGACCAGGGCAGACAGGTGCCCGTCACGGTCATCGAGGCGGGACCATGCCAGGTCCTTCAGGTCAAGACCGTCGAGACCGACGGCTACAACGCCGTGCAACTCGGCTTCGGCGACCTGCCCGACCGCAAGGTCTCACGCCCAGCGGCGGGGCATGTTAAGAAGGCCGGGGCCCGCGCCAAACGCTTTGTCCGCGAGTACCGGACCGAGGATACCGAGAACTACGAGCCCGGCGCCACCGTGACGGTGGCCGAGTTCCAGGACGTTGCCCTGGTGGACGTGACCGGCGTTTCGAAGGGCCGGGGCTTTGCGGGAGTCATGAAACGCCACGGTTTCAAAGGACAGGGGGCCAGTCACGGCACCGAACGCAAGCACCGCGCGGCCGGCAGCATCGGACGGGGGTCGGGTATTCCCGGGCGAGGCGTTGCCAAGGGCAAACGGATGGCCGGCCATATGGGCCACAAGAAGCGTACCGTCGAGAAAATCAACATCATGAAAGTCGATACCGATGCCAATCTCCTGGTCGTCAAAGGCAGCGTGCCCGGCCCCAACGGCGGGTACGTCATGGTCCGAAGCGCCCGCAAGACCGGCCCCGCGAAGGCGTAGCCGAAGAAAGAAGACGAACGCGCCATGATCGAAGTCAGGGTTTACAACGTGGACGGTGGCGATGCCGGCCGCATCGAGGTCGATGAGGCCTGGTTCGGCGGCAAGGTACGCATGGACGTGCTGCGTCTGGCGGTACGCCGACACGAGGCGAACCAGCGTTGCGGAACCGCCGCCACCAAGAGCCGGGGCATGGTCCACGGTGCGCGGCGCAAGATCTTCCGCCAGAAAGGCACCGGCCGCGCACGCATGGGCACGATCCGCAATCCCATTCGTCGCGGCGGCGGCACGACCTTTGCCAAGAAGGTCCGCGATTTCGGCGTCGGCATGCCGAAGAAAATGCGCCGCCAGGCCCTCGACAGCGCCCTGCTCGCTCGCCTGCTCGACGCCGAGGTCATCGTCCTGGACGGCCTGGCGCTCGAGGAGCCGAAGACGCGGGAAGTGGCCAGGGTGCTCAAAACCGTCGGCGTCGAGCGATCGTGCCTGCTGGCGCTGCCCGTCGGGGAAAAGATCCTGTATAAGTCCGCCCGTAACCTGCCGCGCGTCCGTGTGAGGCAGGTTACTGATTTGAATGCGTACGACGTCCTCTGGCCCAACCGCGTCGTGTTCACGCGGCCTGCCTTCGAGGCGATGCTGGCATCGAGGAAGAACTGATGGACCCCTATCAGGTTGTCATCAAGCCGCTGATTACCGAAAAGGGGACCAACCAGAACGAAGACCTGAACCAGTACGCGTTTCAGGTGCACCAGCGCGCCAACAAGCAGCAGATTCGGGAGGCCGTCCAGAAGATTTACGAGGTCCGGGTTCTGAAAGTCCGGACGATGAAGCGTCGCGGCAAGATGCGGCGGTACCGCTACACGCGGGGCCGGACGGCCGGCATGAAAAAGGCCGTCGTCACGCTGCATCCCGACGACAATATCGATCTGTTCTAAGGAGCGCCCGGCGCCGCCCTGTGCGGCAGCCAGAGGATACACACGATGCCTGCCAGGAAATACAAACCGACGAGCCCGGGACGACGGAACTCCTCCGTCCAGGACTTCTCGGACCTGACGAAGAAACGGCCCCAGCGCGGGTTGACCAAACGGATCTCCCGCAACGGCGGCCGCAACAACCAGGGCGTTACGACGGCCCGGTTCCGCGGCGGTGGACATCGCCGCCTGTATCGCATCGTCGATTTCCGACGCGACAAAGACGGCGTGCCCGGCAAAGTGGCTGCCATCGAGTACGATCCGAACCGCAGTGCCCGCATCGCCCTCATCCACTACCGCGACGGCGAAAAGCGATACATCCTCGCCCCCGGGGGCCTCCAGATTGGCCAGACCGTCATGAGCGGCGAGAAGGCTGAACCGCGCACCGGCAACTGCCTCCCCCTGGCAAACATCCCGGCGGGGCTGCCGATCCACAACATCGAGATGCGCCCCGGCTCCGGCGGAAAACTCGTCCGCGCCGCCGGACGGGCCGCAACCCTCAGCGCCAAAGAGGGCAAGTGGGCCTACATCACGCTGCCCAGCGGTGAGATGCGACGCCTCAACCTCCGGTGCCGGGCCACCATCGGCGCCGTCGGCAACAGCGATCATCAGGCCGTCCGATGGGGCAAGGCCGGACGACGCCGCAACAAAGGACGCCGGCCACACAGCCGTGGCTCCGCGATGAATCCGGTCGATCATCCGATGGGTGGCGGCGAAGGACGCCGGTCCGGCGGACGGCCGCCCTGTTCCCCAACGGGCGTCCTGGCCAAGGGCGGCAGAACCCGGCGCCGACGCAACCCGACCAACGTACATATTATACGTCGCCGCGTCAGCAGGCGGTACGGTGAGGTCAAGATTCCCAAGTAAGGTCCGAGACACGTGGGACGTTCGGCGAAAAAAGGTCCGTATGTGGACGTGAAGTTGTTGCGGAAGGTCCAGAGGATGGAAGCCTCCGGCGCCCGCGACCCGATCAAGACGTGGGCCAGAGCCTGCACGATCGTGCCGGAGTTTGTCGGTCACACCTTCATGGTTCACAACGGGCGGACGCACATGCGCGTGTTTGTGACCGAGGACATGGTCGGGCACAAGTTGGGCGAGTTCTCCCCAACGCGGCTCTTCCGCGGCCACAGCGGACGCAGGGCATCGCCAACCAGGTAACCTGGAAGGGTGACCGGCTTGTTGGGCGCTTCGGGTCGCCCGGCGTACCGGAGAACCAAAAGGCTGAAGGCACATGGGGTATCGGGCAAGCCATCAATACGCACGCATCAGTCCGCGGAAGGCGGGGATGGTCATGTCCATGATCCGGGGCATGCCTCTGGAAGAGGCGCTGCGGGCCCTGGACTTCAGCCCCAGACGTGCCGCCGCCCTGATCGCCAAGGTCCTGCGCAGCGCCATGGCCAACGCCGACGAGCAGGAGGCGGACCTGGAAGTGCTGTACGTCGCCGATGCTCGGGCCGATCAGGGGCCCGTCCTGAAGCGGATGAAACCACGGGCACGCGGTTCAGCCGACGTGCTGCGGCGGCCAACGTGTCATCTGATTGTGGAACTCGAGGAGGCCGGGAAATAGGCCTCGCCAGGTAAGGTAGCCCCGTATGGGACAGAAGGTTCATCCAACCGGTTTTCGCATCGGCATCACGGAGCCGTGGCGGAGCCGATGGTATGCTCCGAAGCGGACCTTCGGCCAACTGCTGGTCGAGGACATGCGGATCCGCTCCTTCGTGAAGCGCAACTACGCCTTCGCGGCGATCGCCAAGATCGAGATCGAGCGGACCCGCGAGGAGGTCAAGGTCATTTTGCATTCGGCGAGGCCCGGACTCATCATCGGCCGAAAGGGCGCCGAGGTAGACCGCCTCCGCGAGCAACTTGAGGACCTCATCAGCCGGCGCATCACGATCAACATCGTCGAGATCGCCAAGCCCGAACTCAGCGGACAACTGGTGGCCGAGAACGTGGCCCAGCAACTGGAGAAGCGGGCCTCGTTCCGACGGACGATGAAACAGGCCGCAGACACCACCATGAGCGCCGGCGCCAAGGGGGTTAAGGTCCGCTGCGCGGGACGACTCGGCGGGACCGAAATGAGCCGCGCCGAGGTCACCAGCCGCGGCAGCATCCCACTGCAGACCCTCGACGGACACGTCGACTACGGGTTCGCTCAGGCGTACTGCACGTACGGCGTCATCGGCGTCAAGGTGTGGGTTTACAGGGGCCTGTATGCCGTGAAGGGCGAGGAGGCCGCCGATGGCGCTGATGCCAAAACGGGTTAAGTTCCGCAAAAGCCAGCGCGGCCGCATGAAAGGCAAGGCCCAACGCGGCAACTTTGTGGCGTTCGGCGAGTTCGGACTTCAGGCGATGGAGCAGGCGTGGATTACCGCCCAGCAGATCGAGGCCGGCCGTGTGGCAGCCACACACTTCCTGCGACGCGAGGGAAAACTGTGGGTCCGCATCTTCCCCGACAAACCCGTCAGCGCCAAGCCGCTGGAGACCCGAATGGGCAAGGGCAAGGGCGAGCCGGACCACTGGGTGGCGTGTGTGAGGCCGGGACGGATTCTGTATGAACTGGGCGGCGTGCCGGAAGACCTGGCGCGACACGCCCTGCGGCGCGTGGCACACAAGATGCCCATCCGCACGCGGATGGTACACCGTCGCCGGGGCATCTGACGAATGGGCCGGCCTGCGGGCCGCACGGCGTGTGACCCGACAAGGATGATCGAATGAAGGCGCACGAGATTCGCGAAATGTCCGACGAGCAGATCCTTCAGGAACTGATGGCGCTCGAGCGAAAGGTGTTCGACCTCCGGACACAGGCCGCCACCGAGGAACTCACCGTGTCGAGCGAACTCGGAAAGGCCCGTCGCGACATCGCACGCATGCGGACCATCCTCCGAGAGCGTCAGTTGGCCGCCAAGGCCGACGCCGACGGCAAGGAGACGGCAACCGTATGACACGACCGCGCGGTAACCGACATCGTTTGCGGGGCATCGTCGTCCGCGACAAGGCCGCCAGGACCGTTACGGTCCAGGTGACGCGCCGCTTCCGCCATCCGAAGTACGGCAAGATGGTTCGCAGGAACACGCGCATTGCGGTCCACGACGAGACGAACGAGGCCCATGTCGGCGATGCGGTCGAGATCGTGTCGTGTCGTCCGATGTCGCGGACGAAACGCTGGCGACTGGTGCGTGTGATCGAGCGCGGTCCGGAGGGGCCGCTGGTTACGGGCGTCGAGGAGGTGGCTGCGCACGATGCATCGGAGGTGCCGGCGTCGGACACGCCGGCCGCCGAGGCGCCCGCCGCCGAGCCCTTCGCCGAGGAAACACTTGCGGCCGAGCCCTTCGCCGAGGAAACACCTGTGGCCGAGATCCTCGCCGAGGAAACGCCTGCGGCGGAGCCGTCCGGTCAGGGGGCCGCCGACGCTGAGGAAACACCGGCCTCGTAGGCCGCACGGAGTAGAGTTCGATGATTCAGATGTGCACCGTGCTCGACGTGGCGGATAACACCGGGGCCAAGACGGTCCGGGCGATCCGCGTGCTCGGCGGCTCAACCCGCCGCCGCGGGTACACCCGCAGGACCGCCGGCATCGGCGACATCGTGATCGCTTCCGTCCAGAAGGCGACCCCGAGCGGCGAGGCCAAGAAGGGCGAGGTCGTCCGGTGCGTCGTTGTCCGAACGAGGTATCCGACGCGACGGGCCGACGGCTCGTTCGTCCGGTTCGACAGCAACGCCGTCGTGCTGATCGACAAGGATGGGAATCCTCGCGGGACGCGCGTCTTCGGCGCCGTGGCTCGCGAACTCAGGGAAAAACAGTACATGCGGATCGTCTCGCTTGCCAGCGAGGTGGTCTGACGCACTCGCGCAAGGGCAGCCATGCACGTTCGACGCGACGATACGGTGGAGGTCATCACCGGCGACGACAAGGGCGTTCGAGCCAGGGTGCTCAGCGTCGATGTCGGCCACGGACGGGCCATCGTTGAAGGCGTCAACCGGGTGTACAAGCACCTGAGACGCTCGCGGAAGAACCCGCAGGGCGGACGGCTCGAAATCGAGGCGCCCGTGAAACTCTCGAACCTGCTCGTGGTCTGCCCCAAGTGCGACAAGGGCGTCCGCGTCGGCAAGCGCAGGGACGAGGGCGGCAAGAAATTTCGCGTGTGCCGCAAGTGCGGCGCCGATCTCGGAGAGTTGTAATCCGTCATGGCCAGACTGCTCGAACAATATCGCAGCGAGATCGTGCCGGCGCTCCAGAAAAAACTGGACGGCCGCAACGTCCTGAGTCTGCCGCGGCTCGAGAAGATCGTCGTCTCGATGGGCCTCGGCAAGTCACACGACGAACCGAAACGCACCGAGGCCGCCATGCAGGACCTGGCAACCATCACAGGGCAGAAACCAGTTCTGACGAAGGCCAAAAAGAGCGTGGCGTCGTTCCACCTTCGCCAGGGGGTGGTCGTCGGCGCCAAGGTCACGATTCGCGGCCGCCGGATGTACGAGTTCCTGGACCGGCTCATCAACCTGGCCATGCCGCGTATTCGCGACTTCCGGGGCATGGACCCGAACGCCTTCGACGGACGAGGCAGCTACTCGCTGGGCGTGACCGAGCAGTTGGTGTTCCCGGAAGTCCGTGTGGACGACGTCAAGTTTCAGCAGGGGATGAACATCACGATCGTGATCACGGGCAGCCGGTCGGACGAGGAATCCCGGACCCTGCTGGAGGCTTTCGGGTTCCCGTTCAGCCGGGACCAGTAACCTGTGTCGGAGACGTTATGGCAACCAAGGCCCAACGCTTGAAAGCAAATCGGGAGCCGAAGTACACGACGAGGCGGGTTCGGCGGTGCGAACTGTGCGGCCGGCCCCGGGCGGTCTATCGCAAGTTCCGCATCTGCCGCATCTGTTTCCGGAACCTGGCTCACCTGGGCCACATTCCGGGCGTACGCAAGGCTTCCTGGTAAGACTCTAGCGACAGGAGCGGGCGGTGAATACAGACACCATCGCCGACATGTTGACGCGAATTCGTAATGCACTCCAGCGCCGAAAGGCTATCGTGGACGTGCTCGCATCCAACACGTGTCGGGGCATCCTCAGCGTCATGCGGGCCGAAGGGTATGTCCAGGGCTACGATGAAATCGACGACGGGCGGCAGGGGCTCATCCGGGTCCAACTGAAGTACGGCCCGGACGGCGAGCAGGTCTTGACGCACCTGAAGCGCGAGTCCAAGCCGAGCCGGCGCGTCTATCGCAAAGCGTCTGAGGTCACGCCCGTCCTCGGCGGTCTGGGCGTGGCCATCTACACGACGCCCAACGGCGTCGTCAGCGACCGACAGGCACGCAGGCACAACGTGGGCGGCGAATTGCTCTGCACGATTTGGTGAGATTGACGCCCGTACGGGCCACGAGAGGATACGATGTCTCGAATTGGGAAACTCCCCGTCCCTATTCCCGACAAGGTCAAGGTGACCGTCCACGACCGCACCGTCAACGTGGAGGGGCCACTCGGCACGCTCAACTGGACGTTTCCATACGGGATGACCGTCACCGTCGACGACCGGAAGAAAGAGGTCCGCGTCGAACGCCCCGATGACCAGCGGCGGCACAGGGCCTTGCACGGCCTGACGCGCGCCCTGATCGCCAACATGGTCGAGGGCGTGACCAAGGGGTACGAACGCCCCATGGAACTGTACGGGACCGGATACTCGGTCAACGTTGAGGGCAAGAGAATTGTGATCCAGTGCGGCTTCGCTCACCCCGTCGAGAAGGACATTCCCAACGGGATCGAGGTGGCTGTTGACGTGCCGAACACGCGCGGCAACGATACGCCGGCACGTTTTGCCGTGAAGGGCTGTGACAAGCAACTGGTGGGTGAGTTTGCGGCCGAGGTGCGGCACATCAAGCCGCCGGAGCCGTATCTCGGTAAGGGATTCCGATACGTGGGCGAGCAGATCCGCCGCAAGGCCGGCAAGACGTTCGTCGGCGGCGCCCCCGCGTAAGCAGGACGAGAAGGGGCCGAGGCCCTCTGAGGATCGTTACATGGCCGACATCAGGCACAAATGGGCGAGGCTGAAGCGGCGACATCACAGCATACGCCACAGGATCGAAGGCACGTCCGACCGCCCACGCCTGTGCGTCTATCGCAGCCTGAAGCACATTTACGCGCAGGTGATCGATGACTTGGCCGGCCGGACGCTCGCGGCGGCCAGCACGCTCAGCGAACCGATCAAGGGCGAACTCAAGAGCACGGGCAATTGCGAGGCCGCCGCCAAAGTCGGCGAACTCATCGCCGCACGGGCAAAAAAGGCGGGCATCAAGGCCGTCTGCTTCGACCGCGGCGGACGTAAGTTTCACGGCCGTATCAAGGCCCTGGCCGACGCCGCACGAAAGGGCGGCCTGGCGTTCTGACGCGACACCCCCACGCCGGGGGCGGAGGACGATGACGCGTGGCTACGGAAAAGCAACGGTTCTTCGGCGAAGCCGGTGACCTCCAGGAGACGGTGGTCACCATCAACCGGTCGGCCAAGGTCGTCAAGGGCGGCCGGCGGTTCAGTTTCAGCGCACTGGCAGTCGTCGGCGACCGCCGCGGACGTGTCGGCATGGGGTACGGTAAAGCCAACGAGGTGCCACCCGCCGTCGAAAAGGGTATTGCCGAGGCCAAGAAGAACCTCGTGAAGGTCCCACTGAAGGGCGATACCATCCCGCACGAGGTGATGGGCCGTTTCGGCGCCGCCAAGGTGTTCATGCGGCCGGCCGGCCCCGGAACGGGCGTCATCGCGGGCGGCGGCGTCCGGGCCGTCTGCCAGATGGTTGGCATCCGCAACATCCTGACCAAGTCGCTCGGCTCGAACAACCCGATCAACCTGGTCAAGGCCGCCATGAACGGACTGGCACGGCTGAAAGACGCGAAGGAAGTGGCGCGGCTTCGCGGCGTGCCGCTCGATGAACTCGTTCCGCAGACGCCGCAAGAGCCCGAGCCGCACCCTGAAACGGAACCCGAAGCACAGCCCGAGCCGCAGCCCGAAGCGCAGCCCGAACCGGAGCCGGAGATCGCGACCGAGGCTGCCACCGACGAAGCGGCCGACGCACAGGCCGTGAGCGAGGAACCCACGACGTGAACCTGACCGATGTCAAGAAAAGCGCCGGAGCACACCGGTCCCGCAGACGGGTCGGACGGGGAATGGGCTCCGGCAAGGGCAAGACGTGCGGCCGCGGGCACAAGGGCTCCAAGTCGCGTGCCGGCTACTCCCGCAAGATGACTTACGAGGGCGGTCAGATGCCCCTGTTCCGGCGCCTGCCGAAACGCGGGTTCTCCAACGCACGGTGGGCCGTGCCCGTCACGGTGATTAACGTTGAAGCCCTGAACCGGTTCAGCAAAGGGACGGAGGTCGGGCCGAACGAACTGCGCGGCGTGGGGCTTATCAAGGGGCAGTTGTATCGCCTCAAGGTGCTCGGCCGCGGGGAACTTGAGAAGGCTCTGACGGTGCGGGCCCACGCGTTCAGCGCCGGCGCCGCCCGGAAGATCGAGAAGGCCGGCGGAAAGGCGGAGGTGATCGAAGCGTGATCGGCTCCTTTGTAAACGTCTTTAAGATCCCGGAGTTGAGGCGCAAAATCCTCTTCACGGTGCTTATCATCGCCGTGTACAGGGTCGGTGTGTACATGCCGATACCCGGCACGCATCCGCTCTACCTCAAGAGCCTGGTCGAGCAGGAACAGTCGGCGGCCGGCATGGAGGGCGGCGGCGGCGTTGGCGGGTACCTGGCCTTCATCGCGCGGATCACCGGCGGCAGTTTCGGACCGTTCCTCTTCTCGCTGGGAATCATGCCGTACATCAGCGCGTCGATCATCCTTCAGTTGCTGACGCAGGCGATTCCCAAACTCGAAAAACTCGCCAAGGAGGGCGAGAGCGGACGCAAGAAAATCAACGAGTACACCCGTTACCTGGCCGTTCTGCTGTGCCTCATCCAGGCAACGTTCATCGCCAAGACCGGCGCCTACGGCGGGGGGCAATCCGGATGGCGCGGCGACGTCAGTCCCGTCATGTACTCCCTCGTCTGCATCACGGCCATGTGCGGAGGGACGATCCTCCTCATGTGGTTGGGCGAACTCGTGGACGAGTACGGCATCGGCAACGGCATCAGCATCATCATCATGGCGAGCATCGTGGACCGGCTTCCGGCCGTGGCACAGTACCTCGGCCAGAACGCGACGCTCGAGTTCCTGAGTTTTCAGGCGGCCGAGAAGATCGGCATCGAGACCATCTTCCTCATCGTCGTCATGTTCGTGGCAGTCATCGTGGGGGTCATCCTGATTACGCAGGCCCAGCGGAGAATCCCGATTCAGCAGGCCAAGCACACGCGGGGCCGCCGGACCTACGGCGGCCAGAGGCAGTACCTGCCACTCAGGGTGAACCAGGCCGGCGTCATCCCCGTCATCTTTGCTTCCAGCCTCCTGTACCTGCCGATGTACCTGTTCGGCATGTTATCGACCAGCACGCAGGGCACGTGGGCCTGGCCCGTCATGCAGGAGATGGCCGACGCATTCCAGTACGGCAGCCTGATGCACCTGCTCGTTTACGTGGCCCTGATCTTCGTGTTCTGCTACTTCTGGACGGCCATCCAGTTCCAGCCGCGCGAGATGGCCAACAACCTCCGCGACTGGGGTAACTTCATTCCGGGCATGCGGCCGGGTCGCCGCACCGCCGACTACCTCGAGAAGGTCATGAACCGCATCACCTACGTCGGGGCGGCGTTTCTGGCCTCGGTTGCGATCTTGCCCATCGTCATCAGCAGTCTGACCGGCGTCAGTACCCTGATGACAGGATTCCTG
The DNA here is from genome assembly GCA_030602705.1 of Planctomycetota bacterium. Classification (GTDB taxonomy): domain Bacteria; phylum Planctomycetota; class Phycisphaerae; order FEN-1346; family FEN-1346; genus JAUVZF01. Next base: position 9,466 of record JAUVZF010000031.1, on the reverse strand, counting down.
GGCGGTACGGGGCTTCTGATTATTGTCAGCGTGGCGCTCGACGTGGTCCAGCGGGTCGAGTCGCACCTGATCATGCGGCACTACGAGGGATTCCTGGCCGAGGGCCGGGTACGCGGACGCCGCGGCTAGGGCGCGGCTTTGCGGCAGGAGCGCCAGAAGCGTGCGACTCGTTTTCATGGGCCCCCCGGGGGCCGGAAAGGGAACCCAGGCCAAAGCGGTGGCCGAGAAGTACGGTGTCACGCACGTCTCCAGCGGCGACATCTTCCGCACCGAGATCGCGGGCAACACCGAACTTGGGGGACAGATTAAGGCCTATCTCGACAGCGGGGCACTGGTGCCCGACGAGATTACGGTCAAGGCCGTCGTCGGAAGGCTTGGGGCCGCTCGCGGTGCCGATGGATGGCTGCTCGACGGCTTTCCACGGACCCAGGCGCAGGCCGAGGCACTCGATGAGGCACTCGAAGACGACGGCGAGAAACTCAGCGCGGTCATCTACCTGGAGGTGGACACCGAAATCATCGTCAAGCGGATGGCGGGACGCCGCGTCTGCCCGAATTGCGGGCGCTCCTACCACACCGAGCACATACCGCCGAAGGTCGAGGGGACGTGCGACGCCTGCGGCACTCGACTGATTACGCGCGACGACGATAAACCCGAAACGGTGCGGCAGCGACTGGCAACGTATCAGCAGGCCACGACGCCGCTCATCGAATACTACGACCGGCGCGGATTGCTCATCCGCACCGACGGAACCGGAACCCCTGACCAGGTCAGGGCACGGCTCTTTGAACAGTTGAAGGAAGTGGAGTGCGGCTGATGCGAGCGGGTATGACATGAGCATCCGTCCCAAGAGTCCCGACGCCATCGGGAAGATGCGGGTCGCCGGGCAGGTCGTGGCCGAGGTTCTCACGCGGCTCCGGCAGATGGCCCGGCCCGGTCTCACCACCGGCGAACTGGACGCCGAAGCCCTGCGCATCATCACCGCACACGGCGCCAAGGCCCTCTTCCACGACCAGCCGCACCCGCGGGGGGGACGGACCTATCCCGGAAACATCTGCGTGTCGCTCAACGAGGAACTGGTTCACGGCATCCCGGGACCGCGCGAAATCGCCGAGGGCGACATCGTGTCGCTCGACGTCGGCGTCGAGAAGGACGGCTGGTGTGGCGACGCCGCACGGACGTTCGCCGTCGGCGACGTGCCCGAACGGGCGCGGCGGCTGTTGGCGACGACCGAGGAGGCACTCGAGATCGCCCGACGCGAGGCACGGGCCGGCATCCTCTGGTCGGCCGTAGCAGGACAGATCGAGAGTTTCGTCACGAGTGCCGGATTCTCGATCGTCACCGAGTACGTCGGGCACGGCATCGGCGCCAAGATGTGGGAAGAACCACGCGTGCCGAACTACGTCGGCCGCGAGATGCTTCGCGATGACTTTCTGATCGTCGAGAATATGACGTTCGCCGTCGAACCCATGGTCAACATGGGGCGGCGAGACGTGCGGGAAAAGAAGGACGGCTGGACCGTCGTCACGGACGACGGCAAGCCCTGCGCCCATTTTGAGGACACGTTTGTCGTTCACCGCGACGGGTGCGAACCACTGACGCGGTGAACCCGACGACCCTGGGGAGGATGAGTCCGACGATGGCCAAGGATGTCATCCGAATGGAAGGAAAGGTCACCGAGGCGCTGCCCAACGCCATCTTCCGGGTCGAACTGGAGAACGGCCATAAGGTGATGGCGCACGTGTCGGGGCGGATGCGGATGCATTTCATCCGTATCCTGCCGGGCGACCGGGTTACGATCGAACTGTCGCCCTACGACCTGACGAAAGGGCGGATCGTCTATCGGACCGGCTGACCCGACGGCCGCGCCACAATCGGTGACGAGGCAGGTGACCAGATGAAGGTACGGACCAGCGTCAAACGAATCTGCGAGAACTGCAAGGTCGTCAGGCGAGCCGGCGTGGTGCGCGTCATTTGCACCAACCCGCGCCACAAGCAGCGCCAGAAGATGAAGGCGAGGAGGAAGTAGCCCATGCCACGTATCGCCGGTGTGGACGTGCCCGCGGAAAAGGTCACCTGGGTTGCACTGACCGCTATCCACGGGATCGGCAAGACCAGTGCCCTGGTGATCTGCAAGGAAGCGCAGATCGACCCGAACGGGCGGATGAGGGACCTGTCGGAGGACGACGTCGGCCACATCGCCACGATCCTCGACCGCAGCTTCGTCATCGAAGGCGCGCTGCGGCGGCAGATGCTTCAGAACATCGCCCGACTCCGGGACATCGGGTCCTATCGCGGACTGCGCCATCGCCGAGGGCTACCCGTTCGCGGACAGCGGACGCGGACCAACGCCCGCACCCGCAAGGGGCCCCGCAAAACGGTCGCCGGCAAGAAGGGCGTGAAGGAACTGCATTAGGAGTCGGCCGCTCTCATCACGTAGCGGCTGCGGAAACGGCGCGCCGAAAGAGCCGCCGGCGATTGCACGGAGACGAGATGGCTAAGAAGCGGAAAGTTCGGCGGAGCGTGGCCAAGGGCATCGCCCACGTCAAGGCCACCTTCAACAACACCATCATTACGATCACCGACCCGACGGGCAACGTCCTGTGCCAGGATTCCGCCGGGACCATCGGCTTCAAGGGAAGCCGGAAGTCCACGCCGTTCGCGGCCCAGCGGGCCGCAGAGGCGTGTGCCCAAAAGGCGATCAAAATGGGCATGCACGAGGTCGAGGTCAAGGTCAAAGGACCCGGGAGCGGGCGGGAGTCCGCCATCACGGCCCTACAGGCGGTGGGGTTGAAAGTCACCGCCATCGAAGACGTGACCCCGATCCCGCATAATGGATGTCGCCCGCCGAAACGACGACGCGTCTAGCGAGGCGCACCTGGGAGGTACGACGACCGGATGGCACGATACACTGGACCTGTTTGCCGACGATGCCGCAGGGCCGGCATGAAACTGTACCTGAAGGGCGTGCGGTGTGAGACGGCCAAGTGCGCCATCGAGAAGCAGTGGCGCAACAAGCCGCCCGGCATGCACTTCTGGCGCCGGCGCCGGCCGAGCGAGTACGCAATCCGTCTGCGCGAGAAGCAGAAACTCCGCTGGTACTACAGCGTTCTGGAGCGGCAGTTCCGCCGCTTCTTCGCCGAGGCCGCGCGCGGAAAAGGATCCACCGGCGAGAGACTCCTTATCCTCATGGAACGGCGGCTCGACAATGTCGTGTACCGGCTCGGCTTCGCGCCCAGCCGTAACGCAGCGCGGCAGTTGGTCAATCACGGCCACGTGCACGTCAACGGCCGCCGCGCCAACATCTCGAGCATGAAGGTTGAGGTCGGCGACGTTATCCAGATCCGCGACAAGAAGGTCAGCCGCGACCTCGTCGGGCGGTGGATCGCCGAGGAAGAGGGGCGGGTCATCCCACAGTGGCTCGAGGTCGACGCGACCAACCTGCGCGGCGAGGTCAAGGCGCTGCCGGCTCGCGACGAGGTCTCGATCCAACTCAACGAGCAATTGATCGTCGAGTTTTGCAGCCGCTAACGCACAACCTAGGAGGCGAAGATCGTGATGCGGATCCGATGGAAGGGACTGGAACTTCCCACCCGCGTGGTCTTGGACTCCACGACCGAGACACCGACCTATGGGCAGTTCGTTGCCGAGCCGTTCGAACGCGGCTTCGGAGTGACCATTGGCAACAGCCTCAGGCGCATTTTGATGTCGAGCCTCGAGGGTGCCGCCGTCACCGGTGTCAAGATCGAGGGTGTTCTCCACGAGTTCTCCAGCGTTGAAGGCGTCATCGAGGACGCGACCGACCTCATCCTCAACATCAAGGGGCTCGTGGTGCGCCTCGAAGGCGACGAGCCCAGGGTCGTGACGCTCGAGGCCAACGAGTCCGGGCCGGTCACCGCCGGTATGATCCAGACCGACCCGAACGTCGAGGTCGTCAATGTCGACCACGTCATCTGCACGCTCTCCAGGAAGATGCGCTTTGCGATGGAACTCAGGGTCGAGAAGGGCCGCGGGTACGTCGCCGCCGAGGACAACACCCCCGAAGGCGACCAGGAGATCGGCCACATCCCCGTGGACAGCCACTTCTCGCCCGTCTCTCGCGTGCGTTTTCGTACCGAGGACACACGCGTCGGCCAGCGCACCAACTACGACCGGCTGATTCTGGAGATCTGGACCAACGGTACGGTCTCGCCCGAGATGGCACTCGTTGAGGCCGCCAAGATCATGCGCAAGCACCTCAACCCGTTCGTCGAGTACTTCCAGCCAGGAGAGGAACTCGTGGCCGAGGAGGCCGAGGAACTCGAAGAGGTGGTGGCCGGAGCCGAAGAGTACGTCTCGGAACTCGAACGCAAACTCGCCATGCCCATCGCACAACTCGAACTGAGCGTCCGGGCATCCAACTGCCTGGAATCCGAGAACATCATGACCGTCGGCCAGTTGGTCCGCCTCAGCGAGGAGGGCCTCCTGGACGTCCGGTCGTTCGGCAAGACCAGCCTCCGCGAGGTCAAACGCAAACTCGCCGACCTGGGCCTCTCGCTCGGAATGGACCTGGAAGGCGTTACGGCCGGTGGTGGAGGGAGTGCCTGACGATGCGGCATCTGAAGCACGGACGCAAACTCAACCGCACCACGAGCCACCGCGCCGCCACGCTCAGGAGCCTGGCCTGCTCGCTCATCGAGCACGAGGCCATCACCACGACCGTGCCGAAGGCGAAAGAGGCGCGGAGGTTCGTCGAACGACTCATCACGACCGCCCGCAAGGGTACGCTGGCGGCCCGGCGGCGCGTCGCCTCGCGCTTGGGTGACGAGGTCGCTGCCAAGAAACTCGTCGAGGACGTGGCGCCAAGGTTCGCCGAGCGGCCCGGCGGCTACACGCGCGTCGTCAAACTGGCAAAACGCCGCATCGGCGACGCCACGCAACTGGCGCGCCTCGAACTCGTAGAGAAACGCGAGAAGGAAAAGAAAAAGAAAAAGAAGAAGAAGTAACCCGAGGCGCCCGCGCTTCCCAAGCCTGGCGCCCTTTTCGCGCGCCGGCACCCATGATGCGCGGTGGCACCCATGATGCGCGGCGGGGCTCCCGACCCACCGCGCAAAGCGTGAGGCAACTCTGCCGTTTCAGAAGGAGGACGTTCCCATGTCCGACTGCGTCTTCTGCAGAATCGTCGCCGGCGAAATCCCCTGCACAAAGGTCTACGAGGACGACCTCTGCCTGGCCTTCATGGACATCGGTCCGCTGGCCGACGGCCACACGCTGCTCATCCCCAAGAAGCACTACGAGTTTCTCTACGAGATGCCGCCCGAGGAGGTGGCACACCTCGCGGGGCACCTGCCTGCCATGGCGAAGGCCGTGCAGGAGGCCATGGGGGCCGAGGGGCTCAACGTCCTCCAGAACAACGGCCGCGTCTCCGGCCAGGCCGTGCCGCACGTCCACTTCCACTTCATCCCGCGCGCCCGGGGCGACGGCCTCGGCTACCGCTGGCCCGCCAAGGAAGCCGACTTCGATGTGCTCAAAGAGCAGGCCGAGGCGATCCGCGCGAAACTCGACGTGGAATGGTGACCTTGCCGCTCCTGCGAGCGCGGCCCGTACGGGCCGCGCAATGTCCTACAAGCAGAGCCTGTTGCACGATCCGCGCGGCGGCCTTCCCAGGCCGCCGCGAGACGCTCCAAATCATGCGTGGTGGCCTGGGAAGGCCACCACGCGGAAGCCTTCTGGTGACTTGTGCAACAGGCTCAGCAGTCGTGAATTGCTCTACCGGCCTTCCTTCGCATGCATCACGACCTCCCAGTCGTCCGGCACCTTCGGCCGCGTGAACTGGTCTGCGTTCAGGTGCTTGTTCGTCTCGACGTGGTGGAAATCGACGGTCGTGATGTTCTCGCTCGTGTCGTGCAGCCGCGCGCGCGTCGGCAGGTTCTGTTTCGCGTCGATCCACAGCAGGATCCGCGTGTAGTCCTTCGCCAGGCCGGTTCCCTTCTTCGGCACGAGCGCTAGAACCTGCCGCTTGGCCTTGTCCTTCGCCTCTTCCGCCGTGCTGCGCGTCACGTTGAAGTGTTTCAGCACGGCGGCCTTTTTCTGGCCGAAGGGCAGCGGGAAAGGGATCTTGCCGATCTCGAACGACTCGACCGCCGGCTCGTCCGGCAGCCGCAGTTCCCAGATGATGAGTTGCTTCGTCGGGTCCTTCTTGTGGTAGAGGATCCGCCCGTCGAAGACGAACGTCTCGCGCGGCCGGTCCGTGAACTCGAACCGCAGCAGGTTCGGCGTGCGGTAGGCAAGTTTGCCCTTGCGCTTCTGGATGTCCTCGTACAGCGTCTGGTTCAGTTCGTAGTCGAACGTCGCGCAGACGGTCTTGAACTTCTTGCCGGCGGCGTCCATACGATCGAGCACTTCGACCACGTCCGCTGCGGGTGGCTTGCTCTCTGCTGCAGGTACCGGCGGTGCCGCCCCGTGCGCTGCGGCGCACGCCGCGACCGTCCACGCCCCGGCCAGAATGCCCGTCAACCACCGCATCTTCACTCCGATGCCTCCTTCTCCGTGTGCCTGTCGCGCGCCATGTCCTTGATCTTCCGCACGAGGGGCGGCAGGCCGCGCCAAAGGCCCAGCACCATGGTCGCGCCGAGGATGCCCACGACCCACTGCCATCCGAGTTTGAACTCATCCGCCAGGATCGCAAACAGCAGGTACCGCGGCCACCGTCCGACGAGCGACCCCAGGGCGAACTTCACCCGGCTATACCCCTCGCTGATCGCCAGCAGCCGGACGAAATCGATCGGGATCGGCAAAAACGACGCCGCCGCCAGCGTCGCGAACGGCGCCCGGTTGTACCACGCCGCCACACGCTTGTACCAGCGCTTCGTCCGAATCCTCCGCACGGCCTGGTACCGGTACAGAAACGTCACGAGGTAGTAGTCGTGCATGTTGGCGATAGCGGTGCCGGCCGCGCCGACCGTTGCAACGACCCACGGATTGAGACCCAGCCCGCCGCCCTCGGTCGGGGCCGCCGCCAATATCACAAGCCACGTCGTCGGCAGCGGCAAGAACGTGCACGCCAGGCTCAGGTACGCCAGCAGCATCACCAGTGCCGCCGCCGTGCTCCCCTCGCCCCCGAGCAGGTACACCCCGGCGAGCAGGGCGAGCAGCGCTGCAAACGGCAGAAACCACGCCCGCAGGCTGATCCGCTCGTGCCGCAGCAGCCGCAGGTCCTGCGTCTCGTCCGCGGTCGTGTCACTCGGTGATGAGTCGCCCATCGCACATCCTTACGAGGCGGTGGGCCCGCGCCGCCACCTGCTCGTTGTGGGAGACGAGAACCACCGCTTGCCCGCTCTCGGCGTGGAGCCGGCTTACGAGGTCCATCACGCGGCCCGACGAGGTGGAATCGAGGTTCCCGGTCGGTTCGTCGGCCAGTAGCACCGCCGGCCGCGTCACCAGGGCCCGCGCGATGGCCACGCGCTGCTGTTCGCCGACGCTCAGTTGGTTGGGCCGGCGCCGGCGTTTATCCTCGAGCCCCACGGCCCGCAGCATCTCGCGCGGCGCGTCTCCCACAGCCATCCCGCGAAGCCGCCGCGGCAGCGCCACGTTGTCCTGGGCCGAGAGCGTCGGCAGCAGGTTGAACCGTTGGAAGACGAACCCGATGTGGGCCCGGCGAAGGCGAGTCCGCTCGCCGTCCGACACGCCCCGCGTGTCGGTTCCCGCCAGGATCACGGTCCCGTCGGTTGGCGTGGCCAACAGGCCCATCAGGTACAGCAGCGTGCTCTTGCCGCACCCGCTCGGCCCCATGATCGAGACGAACTCTCCCCGTCCGACGGCAAAGTCCACGCCGCGAAGCGCGGGCGTCGCCACGCCGTCGGCCCGGTACACCTTTGTCAAACCGCGCGTTTCGAGGATGGTATTCATTGCTTGTGTTTCGACGGCCGGCCTCGGAGGCTATTCGTATCGCAGACTCTCGACGGCGTCCTGCCGCGCGGCCCTGAGCGCGGGGTGCAGGGCCCCGAGGAACGTTCCGACGGCGGCAAGCCCGGCGGCGTACGCGAATCGTACCGGCGGAATCTCGCACGTCCAGAGCGGTTGAAGGTGCAGGATGAGCGCCCGCCCGCCCCACGTGACGAGGAACCCCACCACGATGCCTCCCGCCGCAATGAGTCCGGCCTCGGCCAGGATCAGACCGAAGATCTGGACCCGCGAGGCGCCGATGCCTTTGAGAATCCCGATCTCGCGCGTCCGCTCGACCACCATCGTATACACCGTCAGCAGGATGACCAGGAAACAGACGAACGCCGCCACGAACACCACCGAGCCGATGACCAGGTCCATGTCCACGAAACTCGACGCCAGGACCTCGTAGAACTCGTCCATCGTGAAGACGTTCAGGCCGCGCTCGCGGATCGCACCGCGCACCGCCGCCACGTGCGCCGGGTCACTGACACGGACGTAGAAGAACGACGCCCGCCGGCCTCGCTGCCCGAGCACCTCGCTCACCGTGTCGATGGGCATGAAGACGCGTCCCGCGACGCCTTCGCGTGCGATGCCGACGATCGTAAACCGCCGGCCCCATCGTTCGACCGTCTGGCCGACGTGGTAATCGCCGGCGCCGGCGAGGCGCGAGTCGATGACCATCTCCCATCCGCCCTCGAGGGTGCGGCCGTCGAGAATCTGGTCCGGCTCGGCAAAGAACTGCCAGTCCTCCGGCCGGATGCCGTACACGTTCTGCACGCGGCCGGCCATCTTCAGCGGCCACCGGAGGACCGGGATGGCGCGGGAGACGCCGGGCACCGACTCCAGATCGGCCTCGACCTTCTCGGCCGGCAGGCCGCCGCTGACGACCACCTGGTCCGACGCCGGCCAGACCATCAGGTGGGCCTCGACGCGCGTGGTCCGCCGGGCGATCTCGCCGAGCATGCTCGTCAGACCCACCAGCACCAGGAACAGCGCCACGCCGACGCCCACCGCCAGGACGCTGATGGCCGTCCTGACCTTTCTGGCCATGATGTTCGCAAGCGGCAGCATAGGCTCTCTACTTGTCTCTTGTCTTGCGGCGGCGCATTCACGGTGAAGTTGCGGCGATTATAGAGAGGGTGGGGGGAGGGAGCAAGCGCCGGCCGGTTTCACGCTAAGCGGGGTCAGGTAAGTCTTTGGCCGTCGGGCGCCAGGCCCACGTTTGCGTGTGCATGCCGTGGCGACAACTGATTGGGCTCGTAGCCCAAGGGGTTGCGCCGCTTACTTACGTGCGCGGCTAGTTTTCTCACGTGGCTGGTCGGGCGCGAGTGTAACTAGCCGCGAGCGTAAGCGAGCGGGTGCCGTCCTCGCCACAGCAAAAGACTTACGTAAGACCGCTTAGTACTACTACGCTACGAAGCACTTGGCTGGCGCGCAACCGGGGCCCGCATTTGGCCCGTGTTTGCAGGCGGTTTGTACGTGTTGCCTGGCACTGTCGCCCCGCGCTCCTTGCGACTGCACTGCAGCATGGTGTCAACTA
>JAUVZF010000154.1 GCA_030602705.1 Planctomycetota bacterium | reverse complement strand
TTACAACAACCTGGCCGCCAAGTACGGCTTCTACTTCCACTCCGTGAACGGCTCGATCAAGACGGGCGTCCACGGCGGCAGCAGGACGGTTCCGGGCAAGTTCGGCGCGCTTGCGTCGAGGCTGATGCAGGTCATCGAAGGCGAGAAACACCGTCAGCGCGGCCTGAAACTCTCGGCCGAGGATCGGCACCGCATCGTCTTGTGGCTCGACTGCAACTCCGAGTTCCTGGGGGCATATGAAAACGCCGACGCACAGGCCCGGGGCGAAGTCGTGCGGCCGACGCTGCAGTAGCAATCCGGAACGGGAATCGCCGAGAATCGGTGCCCGGCGGCTATCCGTACGTGTTTAGTACTACAACGCTAACTCGAGGTCAGCGTGGACCCGGCCTATCCGAGAAAACAGCGGGTCAGGCCCACTTTTGCGATCAAACGGGGCCACCGACTCGCCCTCCGCCACCAGAAGGACCAGCCGAGCCCGTCGATGCAGGCGGGCCTCGCCGCAGGCCCGACGCGCAATGGCATCCAGTGCCGCCCGCTCCGCATCGGAAAGTTGAATGACCATGCCGATTCTATCCGCACAAACTGCCCATGACCTGTACCGGAACTTGTGAGGCGTTGCACTAGGAGCCGATCACCTTGATTCCGTAGAGCTTGCAGAAGGCCTCCAGCCGTCTGCCGTGGTTGCCGAAAAAGATCACTTGGTGCCCGGCGGACACAAGCTGCGAAGCGTCCTCCACTCCGTCGATCTCCATTTCGAAATTCGTCCGGCAACCGCCGGGCAGTTTGGGATAGCAGCGGACCACTTGCCCCGTGTAGATGCTCATCTGAGGTTCTTTTTTGAGGAAATAGTGAGCCATGGTCACCGGCTGACCCGCGGGAAAGAGAACCTGAGGTACGCATCCCCAGCCCGCCTCGTTGTGGGATCGCAGGATGTACGGCTGGGCCTCGGCATCCGGTCCGTTCATCTTCGACGGGGCCGTGCAGTGGGCGCCGAAGTAATGGTTCGTCGCGGTGTTCCAGGAGGGATTGTGCATGAATCCCGGCTGCCCGAGAAGTTGGTACCCCAACATCATCGTCAGCGTGGGCTCCAAGTCTGCTTGACAACCGGCCGCGATACCCTCGTTGTGCAAACTCATAAAGCCCATGCAGGGCGGCACATGCTTATGCGGCTTGCTGAGACCCCCCAGACAGTCCATCATCAACGCATCGCCGTGCTCGTCCTTCAGGATCCGTTTCAGCGCGAAGTAGCCCCGCGCGGCATCCCGAATGTCATCCGGGCTCGGCTCGACGATTTCCTGAGCCTGGGACTGATAGGCGAGAGCCAGGCGCTTCACGTCGGGAGAGGTCCCCACGTCCCGGAACGCTTCGACAAACCGGGCGACGGGGATCGTCCGCACCTGCGTCCCCAGGCTCGGTACCTCGGCCTGCTGCGTCTGCTTCCCCTTGAGGTTGATCAATCGGGCGTCCTTCATCCAGCGGGCGGTACGGATCATCCGCATGCCGTCTTCCACCGCGCCGAAATCCTGCTCGGCATTGATCAGAATTGCACCGCTTCTTTGCTGCCAGGGGCGACTGCGGCCCAGCAGCAAGGTCCCCAGCGGGGCGGAGACGACGGCGGGGATTCCCGTCTCCTTAACGATCCGTTCGGCGTAGTTGTTCAGCCACTTCTTGAACAGGAACAACAGCAGGCCATCGGGCTGGGTCCGCTTCACTTGGTCGATGAACCGGGAGACAGCCTGGCCTGTGTCCAGTGGCTTCGGCTCCATCCTGATCTGCATGTTCAGTTGGCGGGCGAGATGATCGACCTTCGGCGTGTACGCGCGCTGGTGGCCTTCCGGATCGAAGCTCGAACCGGGCCAGCTCCAGTAACCTTTTTTCTTGAGTTGCTCGGTCGGGTTGTAAATGAACGCCCCGAGCACCGTGGGGGTCTTCTTGACGCGCGGGCTGGCAGGACCGCTTTCCCCCGCCACAACCGTTCCGGCCGACAGGAAAGCCAGCGCGCCGGCGGCGGTCCCTGCCGTTTGAAGGAACTCGCGACGGCAACAGCAGGCCTGGTCCGAAGAGACCTTTCGCATCCGTTCATCTGCTTTCATTTCAAATCGCCTCTCATCTGGATTGGGTTTTCCCCTATTTGGCTTCGCGCCCGCGACCGCCACGGGATTCTTCCCACTAATTGCCTCCTGCTGTCAAGGTTAATCCGGCCAGACTGTCGCGCCACAGCGATTATGTCAGCCCTCTGGCCGATGGACCGGCTTCACAAGACCCTCCAGGCCAAAGATATCCGGGTGGCGGTCATTGCCGTGCCGGTCGAGGCCGACGGCAGCGTGTACTTCGAGGCGCCGGTGGGCAAACCCATCTACTTCCAGGCCCTCGATGGGCAAGGGATGGCCGTGCAGTCGATGCGGTCCGTCACCTACGTCCATCCGGGTGAACGCCTGACGTGCCAGGGCTGTCACGAGCCGAAGCGCTCGCCCCCGAAGCAGTCGTCCGGGATGCCGCTCGCCCTGTGCCGCACGCCGTCGAAGATACGGCCCGGCGTGGACGGCTCGAACCCGTTCAACTTCCCGCGGCTCGTCCAGCCGGTGCTCGACCGCAACTGCGTGGAGTGTCACCGGAAGGAGAAGAAGGCCCCGGACCTGAGCGGCGCCGTCGAGCGCGGCTTCACCCGGTCTTACAACAACCTGGCCGCCAAGTACGGCTTCTACTTCCACTCCGTGAACGGCTCGATCAAGACGGGCGTCCACGGCGGCAGCAGGACGGT
>JAUVZF010000085.1 GCA_030602705.1 Planctomycetota bacterium | reverse complement strand
TTACAACAACCTGGCCGCCAAGTACGGCTTCTACTTCCACTCCGTGAACGGCTCGATCAAGACGGGCGTCCACGGCGGCAGCAGGACGGTTCCGGGCAAGTTCGGCGCGCTTGCGTCGAGGCTGATGCAGGTCATCGAAGGTGAGAAACACCGTCAGCGCGGCCTGCGGCTGTCGGCCGAGGATCGTCACCGCATCGTCTTGTGGCTCGACTGCAACTCCGAGTTCCTGGGGGCATATGAAAACGCCGACGCACAGGCCCGGGGCGAAGTCGTGCGGCCGACGCTGCAGTAGCAATCCGCAGCGCGAATGACCGGGAATCGGGGCGGGGCGGCTAGCCGTACGTGTTTAGCGTGCTCTCGAAGCGAGACAATTCGACCGAGCCCTCGCCAAAGGCGAGGGCGAGCGGAGAAATCTCGTCGTCCGGACACGGATAACGGCGAGATTCCTCGACTTTTCTTCGCTCGCTCGGAATGACACGCTAAACACGTACAACGGATTGTTACTTGCCAGGGGACGGGGCATCATGTTAAATGGTGGCTCCGTTTGCGGTTAGGAGGTAGATGGTCAATGAGGGGAACGGCCGGACAGGGGTGGATCGCTGCGGCGGCTTGGTTGCTTGTGACCTGTATGGTTACCGAGGCCGCCGACCCGCCGTATTACACCAAGAAAGCCACGTGGCAGGACACCTTGCTCGGCGCCCGCGAGGCCCTCGTCAGGCACGAGCAGAAGCAAGCCAAGAGTTCCGAAGCGTCCGAGACCATGAAAGGCGTGGCCCTCGGGCCGTGGTACATGGCCGGCCCGTTCTACACGCCCAAGAAGGACAAGAGTTTCTCGTACGTGTTCCCGCCAGAGAAGGTCATGGCCCTTGCCAGGCCGATGGGCAGTCTCCGCTGGGCGGCGAAGACGCAGTTCACCGACGGCATGGTGCACCAACTCAACGCCGGCAGCAACGGGTCCATCTACCTGTACCGGACGATTACGGTCAGGGCGAAGCAAAACATTACCGGATACTTCGGCAGCGACGACGGTATCGTCGTCTGGCTGAACGGTAAGAAAGTGCTCTCCAAAGACGTGTCCCGAGGCCCTGGTGCGGACCAGGACAAGGCGAGGCTGTCGCTCCGGCAGGGCCGGAACCATCTGCTGCTCAAGATCCACAACCTCGGCGGTGGCTGCGGCTTCTACTTCTCCGCCACGGACAAGGGCAGGAGGAAGGCGGGGCCGCGACAGACGGCACGCCGAGGTCTCTGGAGCCTCGTCTCACGCGACTTCCGCGACGGGGCGGCCAGAGGCCAGATGTCGTGGGAGAAGACCGACGGCATCTGGGCCGCCGACTGGAAGGCCGGCGACGTCAAGTCGCTGGCCCAGCGGTACGTCAGCGTCACGCGCCTGCCGCGACTGGCCGAGAAGGCGAAAGCACTGGCGGCCAGCGCCGGGAATGCCGCAGCACTCCGCGCCATACGCAAACTCTATTACCAGGACTGCAAGATCGAGGAGATGCTGGAACGCGGAGGCGACGTCAACCGTCAGGCCATGCACCTGGCCATCACCGACCTGACCGAGACGTTCGGCCAGGGATACCCCAAGGGCAGGGAGTTCCTGAAGCGGCTGGAGACGCTCCAGGAGCGGCTCGAGAAGGCCCAGGCGGCGGGCGGCGACAAGGAAGAACTCCTTGATGTGACGCAGGCACTCGTGACGCTTCAACGCGAGGCCCTGCTCGCCAACCCGCTCCTGGATTTCGACAGACTCCTGCTTGTCAAACGGAGCATGAAAAGGCTCGGACTGCCGCAGAACTGGACCGGCAACTCCGCTATCTCGAGCAAGGGCTACGACAACGAGATTGTCACCCTTGCCATGCGAGAACCGCAAGGCGAACTCAAAACGCTCTACCGCCCGGAGAACACCGAATTCGTCGGCGACGTCGACCTCCATTTCGGCGGCGACCGGATGCTCTTTTCGATGATCGGCACGCACAACCGGTGGCAGATCTGGGAGATCCGCGCCGACGGCACGGGCCTGCGGCAGGTCACCAAAGGCGAACACAACGACGTGGACAACTACGACCCGTGCTACCTGCCCGACGGACGCATCATCTTCTGCTCGACCGTCGGCTACCAGGGGGTGCCGTGCGTGGGCGGCGGCAGCCCGGTCGGCGTGCTTATGATTGCCAGCGACCAGGGCGAGAACGCACGCCAACTGACCTTCGACCAGGACCACTCCTGGTGCCCCACCGTGCTGAACAGCGGCCGCATCATGTACACCCGGTGGGAATACAGCGACACGCCGCACTACTTCTCGAGGCTTCTCTTCGAGATGAACCCCGACGGCACGGCCCAGTTCGAACTGTACGGCAGCAATTCCTACTGGCCGAACTCGACGTTCTACGCCCGGCCGATTCCGGGCCATCCGACGAAGATCATCGCCGTCATCAGCGGCCATCACGGCGTGCCGCGCATGGGCGAACTCATCCTCTTCGACCCCGCCAAGGGGAAGCGCGAGGCCGACGGCGTTGTCCAGCGCATCCCGGGTTACGGCAAGAAGGTCGAGCCGATCATCCGCGACGGCCTCGTCAACAGCAGTTGGCCGAAGTTCCTCCATCCCTACCCGCTGAGCGACAAGTACTTCCTGGTCTCCTGCCGGATGAACTCCAAGTCTCTGTGGGCCTTGTACCTGGTGGACATTTTCGATAACATGCTTCTGCTGCGGAAGGAGGCAGGCTACGCCCTGTTCGAACCGGTTCCGCTGCGCAAGACGCCCAGGCCGCCTGTTGTCCCCGACAAGGTGGACCTCTCACGCAAAGACGCTATTGTGTACATGACAAACGTGTACAAGGGCGGAGGCTTGAAGGGTGTGCCGACCGGCTCTGTCAAGGCGCTGCGCATCTTCACGAATCATTACGGCTATCGCGGAATGGGCGGCCACATTCACATCGGCATCGACGGGCCGTGGGACGTCAAACGCATCCTCGGCACCGTGCCGGTGCAGGAGGACGGGTCGGCCATGTTCCGCGTGCCGGCCAACGTGCCCATCGTTCTGGAGCCGCTCGACGCCGAGGGCAAGGCCCTCCAGGTGATGCGGAGTTGGTACACGGCCATGCCGGGCGAGTTCGCCTCGTGCGTCGGCTGCCATGAACGCCAGAGCCAACGGCCGTCTGCACGCCGGACGATTGCTACCGGCCGGCAGCCGTCGGAGATCAAGCCGTGGTACGGCCCGTCTCGCGGCTTCAGTTTCGACCGCGAGGTTCAGCCGGTGCTCGACACCTATTGCGTCGGCTGCCACAACGGGACAAAGAAGAACAAACAGGGCATGGCGATTCCCGACTTCCGGCGGAGCGATAAGAAAGCCTGGCAGAACTTCTTGGCGCCTTACGTGGCACTGCATCCATACGTCCGCCGGCCGGGACCCGAGAGCGACTATCACCTGCCGGCGCCCCTGGAGTACCACGCCGACACCACCGAACTCGTCCAGATGCTCCAGAAGGGACACAGCGGCGTTAAACTCGACGCCGAGGCCTGGGACCGGCTCATCACGTGGATCGACCTGAACGTGCCGTGCCATGGAACCTGGAGCGAGCACCGGAAGATTCGCGGCGATGGCCGCGCGCGACGGCTCGCACTCGCCAAGAAGTACGCCAACCTCGACATCGACCCGGAGGCGTACCCCGTTATCGAGACCAAGCCGGTCGTCCCCGTCAGGCCGCAGCCCGTGAAGCGGCACTCCGCCAGGACCGTCAGGTGTCGGGGCTGGCCGTTCGGTGCGGCCGAGGCCAAACGGCGCCAGGCGGCCTCCGGCCCGCCGTCGCGCACCGTCGAACTGGGCGAGGGGGTCAACCTGGAATTGGTCCGCATACCGGCGGGCGAATTCGTGATGGGCGATGCCGGCACCTGGCTGGACGAAGGGCCCCGGTGCCGGGTGGCCGTCGCCAAGCCGTTCTGGATGGCCAAGTTCGAGATCACCAACGCCCAGTACGCCCTGTTCGACTCGATGCACGACAGTAGTTACATCAGTTGGTACAACAAAGACCAGGGCAATCGGGGCGAAGCGGCCAACAAGGAGAAACAGCCCGTCATCCGCGTCACGTGGCAGGAGGCGGCGGCGTTCTGTCAGTGGCTCTCCAGAAAGACGGGGCAGAAGTTCGCCATGCCGACCGAGGCCCAGTGGGAGTACGCCTGCCGCGCCGGCACGGCCACGCCGATGAACTACGGCCCGGTGAATGCCGACTTCAGCAAGCAGGCGAACTTCGCCGACGCGCGCCTTGTCAGACTGTGCCGGAGTTCGCCCAAATGGATCCCGCACATCGCCGGCGTCAACGACGGCGATATCGTCACCGGCAACTACGGCCGTCACCAACCCAACGCATGGGGCCTGCACGATATGCACGGCAACGTGTGCGAGTGGACGCGGTCGATCTTTAAGCCGTATCCGTATCGGGATGATGACGGCAGGAATGCCGAAGGTCCCGACGGCAGAAAGGTCGTTCGAGGCGGGTCGTTCTACGACCGCCCGAAGCGGGGACGGTCGGCCTTCCGTTTGAGTTATCCATCGTGGCAGAAGGTTTTCAACGTCGGCTTCCGTGTGATTAGCGAAGACGTGGCGCCGAAGCGGCTGGCGGCTACGTCCGGTGAATGAATTCCTGGGAGTTGTCACTTAGAAATGTGTAGCAGAAAAGGAACTGACATGAGACGACTGATTGTGACCGTTTCGCTGTGCGCCGTCGGTGCGATGGTGCTGGGTCAATTGGAGGGCGAGGCCCGGGGAGCGGCCGCCGCCGTTTACCGGTCTCCGTTCGACCTCAAGTATTCACCCGACGGCAAGACGATTGCCGTCTCGGACCGGACGGCCGCCAAACTGGTCCTGATCGACGTGGCCGCCAAGAAGGTCGCCCGGGAGGTTGCCCTGAACGGCCAGGGCACCGGCGTCGCCTGGGCTGCCGACGGGTCCAAGGTCTACGTGGGCGAGCGCAACGCCGGCACGGTGGCCGAAGTGGACGCCGCAAGCGGCAAGGTCGCCCGGCGCCTCAACGTGGGTCTCAGGCCGGCGGGCATCGCGGTTGTCGCCAAACGCAACCTGCTCGTCGTCGCCAACACGGTGACGCACGATGTGTCGGTGGTTGACCTGGCGAGCGGCAAGGAAAAGGCGCGTGTTCGCGTTCCGCGCGAGCCGTACTTTGTGGCGGTGACGCCCGACGAGAAGATCGCCGTGGTCGGCAACCTCCTGCCCATGGGCGACGCCTCCGACCCGCAGTCGGCGGCGAAGGTCAGCCTGATTGACCTGGAGACACTGAAGTCGGTCGCCGACGTCAAACTTCCGGGCGGTTCGAGCGCCCTGCGGCAGGTGGCCGTATCGCCCGACGGCAAGTGGGCCTACTGCGTTCACACCGTCGGCCGCACGACGCTTCCGACGACGCAGTTGGAGCGCGGCTGGGTCAACACCAACGCGCTGAGCGTTATCGACCTGCCCGGCAAGACGCTCGTGGCCACGCTGCTGCTCGACCGCCTCTCCGAAGGCGCCGCCGACCCGTGGGGCGTTGTCCTCTCGAAGGACGGAAAAACGCTTTGGGCCTCGATCGCAGGCGTGCACCAGATCGCCAAGGTGGACCTGGAAGGCCTTCATCTGCTCCTGGAGGGCAAGGACCTGCCGCCCGTGGAGGGGCAGAAGGGGCCGCGGTACGTCTCGGACATCTGGAAAGAGATCAAGAAAGACCCCAAGCGGCGCGAGTTTCTGGTGAACGACCTCGCCGCCCTCTACGGCGCCGGCCTGCTGATGCGCAAGCATGTCGACGGTAAAGGGTCGTACGTTCTCAACCCGGAGCCGCTCGGCAAGGCCCTGAAAGGACCGCGCGGCATTGACCTGGCGCCCGACGGCAAGACGCTGGCCGTGGCCGTTTATTTCGCGGGCAAGGTCGCCCTGATGGATGCAGATACCCTCAGGCCTGGCCCGACGATCGCGCTGGGCACGAACCCCGACCTCGGCCAGGTGCGCATGGGCGAGATCATCTTTCACGATGCCACGTACTGCTTCCAGCACTGGCTCAGTTGCGCAACGTGCCATCCGGAAGATGTTCGGCCGGACGGCATGAACTGGGACCTGCTGAACGACGGGCTGGGCAACCCGAAGAACGCCCGGTCGCTCCTGTGGTCGTATAAGACGCCGCCCGTCATGTCGCGCGGGATTCGCGACAAGATGGAGACGGCGGTGGCGGCCGGGTTCCGCTACATCCAGTTCCACGAGCCGATACCCGAGACGCTTCGCGCCGTCGAGACGTATCTCAGGGCTCTCAAGCCGGAACCGAGCCCGTACCTGACGGCCAAGGGCGACCTCTCGGCGAGCGCCAAGGGGGGCAAGAAGATCTTCGACGGCAAGGCCGGCTGCGCGGTGTGCCACCCGGGGCCGCTCTTCACGGACCTGAAACTCTACAACGTTGGCACACGGGCGGAACTCGACCGGGCGGACGAGTTCGACACCCCCACACTCGTTGAACTTTACAAGACCGCTCCATACCTCCACAGCGGCCAGGCCGTTACCCTGAAGGACGTCCTCACCACGTTCAACAAGAAGGACCAGCACGGGACGACCACCAAACTCTCGAAACAGGAACTCGACGATCTGGTGGCCTATCTTCTGGCGCTTTAAGACGGGGACGCCACGTTCCGCGCGGCGGCCTTCCCAGGCCGCCGCGAAATGACGTTGCCATAGGCTCCTGGCGGCCTGGGAAGTTTACCCGCCGCGGCGGGGCCGCCAGGCGGCCACAAAGAGCCACGTTGCGTTGTCGTGTCAAGACGGGGACGAGCATGACGAAGGTTCTCGCCGCCGGTGGCCGCCCGACTGGCGTGGGGGCCTTCGTCGGTTTGTGGGGCTTGTGCGTCCTTCTTTGCGCTTCGTCGGTGGCGCGGGCGGCTGCGCCGGCGGCCACGGATCTGCTTCAGAAGGCGCTTAAGGGCCCCATGGCCGGCGTCCGCGACATCATCTTCGCGGAACGGCCCGCCGGTCCCGACCCACACTGGTACGCCAACATCAGTTACTTCGCCGAGGACGAGAATCGCAAGACCTACGTGCCCGGCGGCCGACTCTGCCGCATGAATCTCAGGACCGGCCAGGTCAAGGTCCTCGTGGACGACCCCAAGGGCAACATCCGCGACCCGCACGTCCACTACAGCGGCAAGAAGATCCTCTTCTCTTGGCGCAAGGGTGGCCAGGACCACTATCACCTCTACGAAATGAACGCCGACGGCTCCCGCGTCCGTCAACTCACACGCGGCGACTACGACGACTACGAGGCCATCTACCTGCCGGACGACGATATTATGTTCGTCTCCACACGCTGCAAGCGGTGGGTCAACTGCTGGCTCACGCAGGTCGGCGTTCTGTACCGGTGCGGCCCGAACGGCGAGGCCATCCGCCCCGTCTCCTCGAACAACGACCACGACAACACGCCGTGGTTGCTGCCTGACGGCCGCGTCCTCTACATGCGGTGGGAGTACACCGACCGCAGCCAGGTTCACTACCACCACCTGTGGACCGCCAACCCCGACGGCACCGGCCAGATGGTCTACTTCGGCAACATGCACGGCGGGATCGTGATGCTCGATGCCAAGCCGATCCCCGGCACCGACAAGGTCCTCTCGATCTTCTCGCCCGGTCACGGACGCCGCGAGCACGCCGGGCCCGTGACGATTGTCGACCCGGACGGCGGTCCGGACGCCAGGCCCTACGCCCGACACGTGAACCGCAAGGCGGTGTGGCGCGATCCGTATCCGTTCTCCGAGGACTGCTTCCTGGTCGCCTCTCCGCGGGGCATTGAACTGATGGACGGTCGCGGCCAGACGCAGGTCCTTCGCAAGAAGAAAGGGAACATGGACCTGCACGAGCCCCGTCCACTCGTCCCGCGGCAGCGCGAGAAGATCATCCCGTCGCGCACCGATCCCGCGCAGCTCACCGGCCGCCTCGTGCTTAGCGACGTCAACGTCGGCCGCAACATGGTGGGCGTCGAGCGCGGCGAGGTGAAGAAACTCCTCGTCCTGGAACTGCTGCCCGAGCCGATCCACTTCCACGGCGGCATGCAACCCATCACGTCCGGCGGCACCTTCATTTTGGAGCGCATCCTGGGCACCGTGCCGGTCGAGCCCGACGGCTCGGCCTACTTCGAGGCGCCGGCCATGCGGAGCCTGTTCTTCGTGGCCATGGACGCTGCCGACAACGCCATCAAGCGAATGCACTCGTTCGTTACGGTCCAGCCCGGCGAGACGACCGGCTGCGTCGGCTGCCACGAACGCCGCACCACCGCCATGTATGCGCCGCAGAAGTCTCTCGCGGCCATGAAACGCGGGCCCAGCAAGATCCAACCAGTCAAGGGCGTGCCGGATGTCTTTGACTTCCCGCGCGACATCCAGCCCATCCTCGACAAGCACTGCGTCAAGTGCCACAACCCGGACAAACGCTACGGGGGCTTCAGCCTGGCCGGCGACCGTGGCCCCTACTGGTGTCACAGTTACCTTAACCTGACATACCGCAAGCAGTTCGTCGATGGCCGCAATCTGGCCGTCGGCAGCCGCCCGCCGCGCTCCGTCGGGGCCGTGGCCAGCCCCATCATGAAGAAACTCACCGGTGGCCACAACAAGGTCAAGGCCACGCCGCACGAAATCAAAATGGTGCGCTACTGGATCGAGTCCGGGGCGGCCTATCCCGGCACGTACGGGGCGCTTGGTACGGGTATGATCTACCACACCCAGGGGGGCAAGGCGATTCGCCACGACCTTGACTGGCCGGAGACCAAGATGGCCGCCGGGGTCATCCACAAGCGGTGCGCCGGCTGTCACAAGGGCGACATGCGCCTGCCTGCGGCCCTCAGCGGCAGCGCGAAGCGGTACGACCGCGAATTGGTGTTTAATCTGAGCCGGCCCGAGAAGTCCGTCTTTCTGCTCGGCCCGCTCGCGAAGAAGGCGGGCGGCTACGGCACCTGCCAGGCCAAGGCCAAACCCCCCAAGGGGAAGCAGCGGGCCCCGGAGGTCTTCGCCGACACCCGCGACGCCGACTGCCGGAAACTCCTTGCGTGGATCCGCCGCGGCAAGCGCTTCCTGGAGACCGAGAGCAAGCGGTTTGACATGCCGGGCTTCCGCCCCGGCCGACCCTACGTCCGCGAGATGAAACGCTACGGCATCCTCTCGGAGAAAATCGGGCCCGACGATCCCGTTGATCCGTACGCGACCGACCGTGCCTACTGGAAATCCCTGTGGTATAAGCCGATAATGCAATGACGTACGTGTTTACCGTTCCACGCGCCACCAAGAGGGTGGCACGGCAGCGGCGAAGCCGCGGCCGTGGGTCGCGTCGCTCCGCGGAGCACGCGGTCACGCTGGGCGTGGCCGCCAGCCACGGCACGAGCCGTACCCGTGCCAGGGTCCCACCCGACGTGCCGAGTGCGGCTGCACGGCCCAAGGGCCGTGCCACCCCGCTAAACAGGTATGCAATGACAAAGGAGAACGTGATGCAGCAGAACGTCTGGCGGATGGCCTTGATCGTGTGTGCACTGGTTGCGGGTCCCGGATGCGCTGTTCAGGAGGTGTGGGTCGCCCGGCAGACCGCCGTCATCTCACAGATGAAGGGGCCCGAGTGTGCGTGCGTCGATCCCAAGAGCGGCGGCGTGTACGTGTCGAACATGGACACGGCCACCCAGGACTACTGGGCCGACGACGGCGCCGGCTCGATCTCGGTCCTGCGGCCGCGCGGCGCCCCCTTTGCGATGCGATGGAAGGAGTCGAAGCCCGAGGCGCCCCTGCACAGCCCGAAGGGCATGTGCGTCTTCGAGGGCGTGCTGTACGTGGCCGACAACACACGCGTGGTCGGGTACCCCGTCATCGAAGACAGCGAGCCGGCCAAACTGATGGGCCCGGCCGGACGCCGCCTGAACGACATGGCCACCGACGGGGTGGCCGTCTACGTTTCGGACACCTTGGCCGGCGTGGTTTACCGAATGGACGGCCAGGGCGTCACGCGCATCAAGGCGCCGAAGGGCGTCAACGGCATCACGTTCTTCAAGGGCAAGATGTTCGCCGTCAGTTGGACGCAGCACGACGTGTACGAACTCGATCCGACCGGCAAAGGCGACCCTGTGCCGTTCGGTCTGGCCCTCCACTTCCGGACGCTCGACGGCATCGAGGTTCTCGACGACGGCACGTTCATCGTCTCCGACCTGACGGGCGACCGCGTGGTGACGATTTCGCCCGACCGCAAGACCGTTCGGACGCTGATTGACCTCAAGACGCCGGCCGACATCGGCCTGGACGTCGCGCGCCGACTTCTTTACGTGCCCCAGGTGGAGGAGAACTGCGTGGCTGTCTACAGGTTGACGCAAGAGAAACAGTAAGCAGGGGCGAGGGGTTCGATATGAGGAAAGTTCGCCTGAACCGGCGCATCGTGACGGCGGCCGTGTGTCTGCTGGTCGCACTTGCCGGCAGCGTGGACGCCGCCGAGAAGGGGCGGCGTAGCGAGCCAGGACGTCTGCAGCAGACGGCCGCGACCTCACGGCTTGCCGAAGATTCGCTTCGGGCGGCCATCGAGGACCTGACCTCCACGTTCGGCCCGCGGTATGCCCAAGGCAAGCAGTACCTCGCCCGCCTCGATCGTCTTCGGCGGCAGCAGGCCGGTGCCGAAGGCGAACAGGCCAAGCAAGTGCTCGCCCGGTTGCAGGCCCTCAGTCGCGAGGCCCTGATTGCCAATCCGCTGGTCAGCGGGCGGCCCATCGTGTTTATCGCCCGCCGCCAGTACCGGCGCGACCACCATAACACGGCCACGATGTTCCAGACGGGCGAGATCAACACGCGTTCGTTCAAGGGCCCCGGCGCCATCAAGACGATTGACCTCGCCCGCGGCGGCGAAGTCAAGACGTTGCTCGACCTGCCCCAGGGCGCTGCGCGAGACCTCGAGGTCGCCTTCGACGGCCGCAAGGTACTCTTCTCGATGCGGCGCGACGTGAAGGACGACTACCACCTGTACGAGATGCAGGCCGACGGTTCCGGCCTGCGGCAGTTGACCTCGCTGCCGGGCGTCTCGGACTTCGACCCGCTGTACCTGCCCGACGGGCGCATCGCCTTCTCGTCCACCCGCGAACCGAAATACTGCATGTGCAACCGCCACATCATGGGCAACCTGTTCCGCATGGACGCCGACGGGGCGAACATCCACCAGATCGGTCGCAGCACGCTGCACGAAGGCCACGCCGCCCTGACGCCTGAAGGCACCATCGTGTACGACCGCTGGGAGTACGTGGACCGCAACTTCGGCGACGCCCAGGGCGTCTGGACGTGTAACCCCGACGGCACGAACCACGCCGTCTACTACGGCAACAACACGAAGTCACCCGGCGCCGTCCTCGACACGCGCGCCATCCCGGGCACCGAACGGTTCATTGCCACCTTCAGTTCCTGCCACGACCGGCCGTGGGGGGCGCTGGCTATCGTGGACCGAAGCCGAGGTATGGACGGCAAGGACCCGGTGGTCCGCACCTGGCCGCACGATGCCGTCAAACTGGTCATGGTCGGCAACTACGACACCTTCACACGCGTCAAGCCGAAGTACGAGGACCCGTACCCGCTGTACGATCCGTCGGCGCGGCGCTCGGCTGGCAAGTATTTCCTCTGCTCGCGCCAGATTGAGGGCGAGCAGATGGGCATCGTCCTGATCGACGTGTTCGGCAATGAACTCGTGCTGCACGCCGAGGGGCCCGGGTGCTACGACCCCATGCCGCTGGGCCCGCGGCCGCGGCCTCCTGTCGTTCCGGACCGCATCGACCTGGGCCGGCCGGACGGCTACTTCTACGTGCACGACGTCTACATTGGGACCGGCATGGATCGTGTCGAGCGCGGCACGGTGAAGTATCTGCGCGTGGTGGAGTCGCCGGAAAAGCGTTTCTGGACGCGCACGGCGTGGAACGGCAGCGGCACCCAGGCACCCGGCATGGCCTGGAACGACTTCAACAACAAGCGGATCCTCGGCACCGTGCCCGTCGAAGACGACGGCTCGGCCTACTTTGCGGTCCCGGCCGACCGGTTCGTGTATTTCCAACTCCTCGACGAGAAAGGGATGATGGTCCAGTCGATGCGCAGCGGCACGATCGTGCGGCCGGGCGAGACGCTCGGATGCATCGGCTGCCACGAGGACCGCCGCTCGTCCGTGCCGAATTCTGCCAGGAAAGCGGTGGGCCGCACGCCCGACAGGCTGAAGCCCTGGTACGGCGCCCCCCGGCTCTTCAACTACCGCACGGAGGTGCAGCCCGTCTTCGACAAGCACTGCGTCCGGTGCCACGACTTCGGCAAGAAAGGCGCCAAGAAGGTTGTCCTGGCGGGTGACCTCGCCCGGTCGTTCAACGTCTCGTACATGGAACTCAGGCGGAAGAACCTGGTCAAGGTCATCGGCGCCGGGCCGCCCGACGTCCAGATGCCGTATTCCTGGGGCTCGCACGCAAGCAAGTTGGTCCGGGTTCTCCGGGGAGGTCACAACAACGTCAAACTCGACGCCGAGAGTTTCGACCGCATTGTCACGTGGATCGACATCAACGCCCCGTACTACCCATCGTACGCGAGCGTCTACCCGGACAACCTCTACGGGCGCTGTCCCCTGGACGGCAAGCAGTTGGCCGCACTGGCGAAACTGACGGGCAAGAAAGTGAACGGGCAGCATCACGAACCGCTCATCAGTTTCACGCGGCCCGAACTCAGCCCGTGCCTGGCGGGGCTGAAGGAAAAACGTGACCCGCGCTATGCCGAGGCGCTGGCCATCATCCGGGCAGGCCAACAGATGCTCGCCAAACGCCCACGTATGGACATGCCCGACGCCAAACTGTACGGCATCGACGCCGACCGCGAGGCCAAGTACCAGCGCATGGCACACCGCGAGACCGAGGCCCGTAAGGCCATCGTCGCTGACCGCAAGCACTACGACATGCCCCGCGCCGGTGGGGAGTAATACGGCAGCAACTTTCCGCGCGGCGGGTCGGGAGACCCGCCGCGCTCGAATGCTGACCTTCCCGCTCCTGCGCGCGACGCGACACACGGCCTCCGTACGGATGCCGTGCCACCCTCTTGGTGGCGCCAGCGCCTGGAATGTTGCAGGGCTAACCCGCTCGTGCGCCCGGGCAGGCGGTGGCTTCGATCTCGAACAGCAGGGCATCGCGGCAGATGTCGCTGATGACCGAGATGCATGGCCAGCCGAGGTCGGCCCACTCGCGGTGGAACAGGTCCTGGATTTCCGGCGTCTTTGAGTAGGCGATCGCGTGGACGACGTCGGCGTCGGTGCAGTTTATGTCGCGAAGGACTGCCTGCACGTTGGTCACCGTCATGTCCACCTGGCCCTTCGGATCGTTTACGTGCTGCGTGATGCCGGCCTCGTCGATGGCGGCTGTGCCCGAGACGTAGACCGTCTTGCCGGCGGGAGTCTGTGCGGTTGCCGCTCGCGAGAACGCGGAGCCGTACTCGAACGGCGGCTGTTGCATTCCTGCGGCGCGGTGGTACTCAACGCACGCCCTCTCGCCGACGGTGGCGATAACGTCGAGGGCGCACTGCGGGCTGCCGGCCGGCCCCACGCCGATGCCCGTACTTGCCGGCAGGCAATTCTCATACGGGCCACCCTTAATGATGCCGCACTCACGGAAGAACCCGCTGCGAACGCTGTTGAAGTCGTCGTACCAGGAGAGGATGTCCTCGATCCATAGCCACGTGCGCGCCACGGAGAAGATGTCGGTGCCGGCTTCTCGCAGCGCCGAGGCGGCTTTCTCGAAGATGGCCCGCGCCTGGTCGGTGTTTGCTCCCGCCTTCGGCGCGATGAGGCCGGAAAGCGCCACGTACCCGAGGCCGCCCGCGTCGAGCCTGCGACCACAGGCGGTGCCCTCAGAACGGAGGACCTTCGGCATCTCGCCACAGGAGACCGCGTGAATCTGGATGCCGCACAGCCCGCCGTAAGGCCCTTCCGGCACGGCCAGCAGCACGGGAGGGACGCCGTCGTCAAGGGTGCCGTAGATGGCCTGCCGCACGGCCAGGGCATCCTGGAGTGCGGCGTCGGTGCCGAAGATCCGCTCCTGCAGAATGTGGGCCTTGTGGCTGTGGAGCACCTCGGCGACGGCCGAGAAAAGCGCCTCAGCCTGCTCACCGGGAGGCTTGGCCTGGGTCGGGTTGGCGGTGATGAAGACCTCGGCGACACCGTCGGATTGCATCAGGCGTGTGTTAATTTGAATGGCTCGTCTCCTGTGCACCGAACCGCGACGGGCGCGGTAGCACGGCGTGCCCCCGTCCTTTACCTAGGCTAAACGCATTTCAGGCGCCAAGGTAACGCGGTAATAATCGGTCCTGGCGAAATCTTTTCGGCAGTTCGCACGGGTGTGGCAAGTTTTTCTGGCGAGCGCAGGCGGTTGTAGCGCCGGGCTTTATGCCCGGCGGCCGTTGGCGGCGGCGCCGGCCAGGATGCGCCGGGGATAAACCCCGGCGCTACGGCCAAGCCGCAGGAAAAGGCCGCCGGGACCAGTGAGCC
>JAUVZF010000033.1 GCA_030602705.1 Planctomycetota bacterium | reverse complement strand
GGTCGCCGGGGCCGTTTGTCCAATTCGACTCACCCCGGGGTGGGGGCGTTCCCCGGCCACCACGCTTGTTGGCGGGTCTCTCGGGGCGGCCTGGGAAGGCCGCCGCGCGGTTTTGCCGCTTTCCGCGCGGTTTGGCCAACAGGTCTGGAGCACCCGCCGCGACAGTCGCATCGAAAGCGCGGTGGTTCTGGAGAACCACCGCGCAAGACGTTGCGGCGGCTCCTGCGTCTCCCCTACCCGCAGGCGTCGCGTACCTTGGCGAAGGCGTTCATGGCGGCCTCGAGGTCCTCCGGCTGGTGGGCGGCGGAGATCTGGACGCGGATCCTGGCCTTGCCTTTCGGCACGACCGGGTAGGAGAAGCCGATGACGTAGATGCCCTCCGCCAGCATCATCGAGGCCATCTTCGTGGCCAGCGTTGCCTCGCCGAGCATGATGGGCACGATGGGGTGGTCGCCTTCGGGAATCCGGAAACCGCGCTCGGCCATGCCGGCCCGGAACGTCCGGGTGTTCTGCTCCAGGCGGTCGCGCAGTTCGGTCGATTCCGACAGGATCTTCAGCACCTCGAGGGTGCTGGCGGCGATGGCGGGCGCGAGCGTGTTGGAGAACAGATACGGGCGGCTGCGCTGGCGCAGGAGTTCGACGATCTCCTTGCGGCCGGAGGTGTATCCGCCCGAAGCACCCCCCAGGGCCTTGCCGAACGTCCCGGTGAGGATGTCCACCCGGCCCATCACGCCGCGGTACTCGTGTGTGCCGCGTCCTTTGGGGCCCATGAAGCCGGTGGCGTGGGAGTCATCGACCATGACGGCGGCGTTGTGGGCGTCGGCGAGGTCGCAGATGTCGGCCAGGTTGGCAACGGTGCCGTCCATCGAGAAGGCGCCGTCGGTGGCGATGAGTCGGACCCGGGCATCGGCCGCCTCGTTGAGGCGGGTCTCCAGGTCGGCCATGTCGCCGCTGGCGAACCGCAGCCGCTGCGCCTTGGAGAGGCGGATGCCGTCGATGATGCTGGCGTGGTTGAGTTCGTCGGAGATGACTGCATCTTCCGGTCCGAGCAGCGTCTCGAACAGGCCGCCGTTGGCGTCGAAGCACGAACTGTAAAGGATCGTGTCTTCGGTGCCCAGGAACTCGCTGAGGGCCTCCTCCAGTTGCTTGTGCAGCGCCTGCGTGCCGCAGATGAACCGCACGCTGCTGAGGCCGAACCCCCACGCCTCGTAACTCTTTCTGGCGGCGTCGATCACCCGCGGGTCGCTGGCGAGGCCGAGGTAGTTGTTCGCGCAGAAGTTGAGGACCTCCCCAGACGGGCCCGTACCGGGGCGGCCGCCGACCACCCGGATGCGGGCGCCCTGTGGCCCCGCGAGGATCCGCTCGTCCTTGTACAGGCCGGCGTCGCGGATCTCAGCGAGCAGCCCCGTGACCTTGTCCTTCAGCGATCCAAACATGAGTGACTCCTACTGACCGGACCAGTCCAGGACGACCTTGCCGGAGTGGCCCGACCTCATGACCTCGAACGCCTTCTCGAAATCGGTGTAGTGAAACTGATGCGTGATGATCGGCACGATGTCGAGGCCGCCCTGAATCATTACCGTCATCTTGTACCACGTCTCGTACATTTCGCGACCGTAGATACCCTTGATCGTGAGGCTGTTGAAGACGATGTGGTCCCAGTCGACCTCTGTTCTGGGCAGGATGCCGAGCATGGCGATCTTGCCGCCGTGGCACATGTTGGCCAACATCGTGCGGAAGGCGTCGGGGCTGCCCGACATCTCCATGCCGACGTCGAATCCCTCCCTCATGCCGAGCGTTTTCTGGGCGTCCTCGACGCGCTCGGTGCGGACGTCGAGGGCCAGCGTCGCGCCCATCTTCCGGGCCAGGCCCAGCCGGTAGGGGTTCACGTCGGTTACGACGATGTATCTGGCGCCGGCGTACTTGGCGATGGCGGCGGCCATGCAGCCGATGGGGCCCGCGCCCGTGATGAGCACGTCCTCGCCCAGGACGTCGAACGAGAGGGCCGTGTGGGTGGCGTTGCCGAGCGGGTCGAAGCAACTGGTCACCTCCAGCGGAATGCCCGGGTCGGCCGTCCAGACGTTCGTGACGGGGATCGTCAGGTACTCGGCATGGGCCCCCGGACGGTTGACGCCGACGCCGCTGGTGTTGGGGCACAGGTTCCGCCGCCCGGCCAGGCAGTTGCGGCAGCGGCCGCACACCAGGTGCCCTTCGCCGCTGACGAGTTCTCCGGGCTTGAAGTCCTCGACGTTGTCGCCGACCGTATCGACGAGACCGACGAACTCGTGGCCGACGGCCATCGGCACGGGTATCGTCTTTTGCGCCCACTCGTTCCAGTTCCAGATGTGGATGTCCGTGCCGCAGATGCTCGACTTCAGGATCTTGATCCGCACGTCGTTCTTGCCGACCTCGGGAATGGGAATGTCCTGAAGCCAGAGGCCCTCTTCGGGTTTCGCCTTCACGAGCGCCTTCATCGTCGTGGTCATGCCACGTATCTCCTTGTGAGCAGCGAGTGCGCGAAATGGACACCCTATCGCAGACCCCGCTGCTTAGCAAGACAAACTCTGATAGCCGCGCGGCCGGCGGCAGTGAACGAACGTAACTGCCGCGCCTTGGCCGCGACCGGATTCAGGTCGGAGGGAGCAGGGGCTTCGGCCGCAAGGTCGGGGCCCACTTGCTCCGCCCACCCCTTTGGCGTTGACCCGCCCGGCCCCCCGCCGTACAATTCGCTCGCAACCTGTCCGAGGTCCGGATCCCTGTTGCACGG
Source organism: Planctomycetota bacterium (assembly GCA_030602705.1). Lineage (GTDB taxonomy): Bacteria > Planctomycetota > Phycisphaerae > FEN-1346 > FEN-1346 > JAUVZF01. The sequence goes on along the minus strand of JAUVZF010000033.1, from coordinate 39,568 downwards.
ATGCCTTACGGCACCCGTTCCGGGCCGGAAGGAGTGACCCAGATGACCGACGGTTCCTGGACACCCGATTCCACCGATCGCCGTCCCGCCCCGGCACCCGTCCCGGACGAGAGGCGGCCGAAGAAACGGACGAGCGTTCTGGCGATTCTGGTGGTGATTCTGCTCGTTCTCTCGATTGCTGCCAACGCCGTCCTGCTGATCGTGGTCATCGGCCTGGCGGCGGCGCTGGGCGGGTCGCTGGCGGGCGGCGGCGTGGAGGACACGTACCTGGAACGGGTGATCGAGCGTGGCCCGTCGTCGCAGAAGATCGCCGTCATCCGCATCGAGGGGCTGATCTACGAACCGCTCGTTGCCCGGGTCCGCTCGAAGTTGGACCGCGCGGCACGCGACGACGACGTGGTGGCCGTCATCCTGCGCATCAATTCGCCGGGCGGATACCTGACCGCCTGCGACATGCTGTATCATGAGATCCGTTCTTTCGCCCGGGAGACCGACAAGCCGGTGGTGGCGGCCATGGACGCCGTGGCGGCCTCGGGCGGGTACTACGCCGCCTGCGCCGCCGGCGACGTCGTTGCCCAGCGGACCACCGTCACCGGCTCGATCGGCATCATCGCCCAGTACTTCTTCCTGAGCGGGCTGTTGGAGGACAAACTCGGCATCCGCACGGTGACACTGAAGATGGGCGACCGGAAGGACTGGCCGAACATGTTCGCTGCCGACATCACGCCCGAACAGAGCGAGTACATCATGACCACACTCCTTCGGCCCGGATACGACCAGTTCGTGGACGTCGTGGCGGAGGGCCGCGGGATGGACCGCCAGGAGGTGCTGCGCCTCGCAACGGGGCGCATCTTCCTGGCCCGCGAGGCCAAGCAGTGCGGCCTGATCGATGAGGTCGGCTACTTCGAACGGGCCGTCGAGATCGCCAAGGAGCGGGCCGGCGTCGAACGGGCCCGCGTCGTCGAACTCATCCGGCCGTTCAGTTTCTTCGACCTGTTCAGCCTCTCGGCGAAGGCGAAGTCGCTGCTGGACCTCGGCCCCGAGAGCCTGCCCGCGCTCTCCTCGCCCCGGATCATGTACCTTTGGACGGGGCTGTAGCCGGCGGCGAGATGGCCGATGTCAACCTCGGCCCGAGAGGGCGCCTTACGCAAACGGGGACTTTGCGTGCCGGACCCAATGCAGCCGCTGAAGACCGACGCCAGCGCCGAGGCCCTGCGCCGGGCCGAGGTCCTGATGCCGGGCGGCGTCTCCAGCCCGGTCCGGGCGTTCAAGGCCGTTGGCGGCAGGCCGCCCTTTATCGCCTCCGGCAGCGGCTCGACCATCCGCGACATCGATGGAAACTCTTTTCTCGATTACGTGATGAGTTGGGGGCCGCTCATCCTCGGCCACGCCCATCCGAAGGTCGTCGAGGCGGTGGCAGAGGCCCTTCGCGACGGTTCCTCGTTCGGCGCGCCGACGGTGCGCGAGATCGACCTGGCGGAGCGGATCGCGGCGGCCATGCCGGCCGTCGAACAGGTACGGTTCGTCAACTCCGGCACCGAGGCGGCGATGAGCGCCGTCCGCCTCGCCCGGGCCGCCACCGGACGGTCCGGCGTCATCAAGTTCGAGGGATGCTACCACGGCCACGTGGACGCTCTGCTGGTGGCGGCCGGCAGCGGCGCCACCACCTTCGGCTCGCCCTCCAGTCCGGGCATCACCGACGAGGCCACCCGGCACACGCACCTCGTGGGGTTCAACGACCTTGAGGGCGTCCGGGCGGTCTGCGAGGCGCGGGCCGGCGAGATCGCCGCCGTCATCGTCGAGCCGGTGGCAGGCAACATGGGGTGTGTCCCGCCGCAGGAGGGGTTCCTGGAGGGGCTCCGCGACCTAGCCGACTCGCGCGGCGTCCTGCTCGTCTTCGACGAGGTGATGACGGGTTTCCGCGTGGCGCGTGGCGGCGCCGCCGAGCGTTACGGCGTGCGGCCGGACCTCGTGACGTTGGGCAAGGTCATCGGCGGCGGTCTGCCGGTCGGCGCGTACGGCGGCCGGCGCGACCTGATGCAGCAGGTCAGCCCGGTCGGGCCCGTCTACCAGGCGGGCACGCTGTCGGGAAATCCGCTGGCGATGGCCGCCGGAATTGCTACCCTGGATGTTCTGGCCGAGCCGGGCACGTACGAGGCGCTCGAAGAGCGGTCGGCCCGTCTGGAGGCGGGCCTGGCGGAAGCAGCGGCCGGGGGGGGCGCCGGCGCGCGAGTTCAGCGCGTCGGGTCGATGTTGTCGCTCTTTTTCAGCGAGGAGGCTGTGACCGATTGCGCGGCGGCACGCCGGTGCGATTGCGCCGCCTTCGGCCGGTTCCATCAGGGGATGCTCCGCCGGGGCATCTACCTGCCGCCGAGCCAGTTCGAGGCATGGTTCGTCAGCCTCGCGCACGGCGAAGAGGATATCGACCGGACGGTCGAGGCCGCGCGCGACACGCTGCGGTCGCTGGAGTGACGTGTTCCGGCAGGATAGCCGATTCAAACTCGGAGATACGCAATGGCTCAGGAACAGAAGCGCGATCAGACGGTGCGGCTGCCGAATCCAAGCGCGCAGCCGTTTGTAGCCGCCCTGAAGACGGCCCGGTTCTTCGCCGTGCTCTTCTTCTGGGTGACGATGGTGTGCGTGCTGGCCCACGCGGCAACGTTCTTTCTGCTGGAGTGGTTCGGCCTGTACGACATGCCGGCGACCGAGGCGCGTGCCGGGCCCGAACCTGCCGAGCCGACCGTTCGCGGCCCCGCCGCCTGGCTCGGCCTCTTCGAGGGCGCGGCGCTGGCGGCCGACCCGGGCGAACTGTTCCCCGGCGTCGAACCGACATTCAGGTCCAGGAAGCCCGCCTCATCGAAGCCCGCCGCCGAGAAACCGGCCGTCGAAGAGCCGCCCACGGCGCAGCCGCCCGCCACCGAAGGGGTCGTCGTGGCCGAGCCCGGCGAATCGGCCGGCAAGCCCGCACCGCCCACGCCCGAACAGCGCCGCCGCACGGCACTGTATTACCGCAACCTGACGGCGGGGCTGCTTCCCCCGGCACGGGTCATCGGTGTCCTGTTTGCCATGCTCCTGACCGTGACGGTGTTCATCTATTTGCAGATCGCGTTGCTCGGGCGCCTGGCCGGCATCCGCCAACTGACGCGGGCCCTGTTCGTGCTGCTCCTGTTCCTGTGGACGGTGTTTCCGTGGGAAGGCATCTTCGAGGGGTTCCGCACGAGCGCCCTGTTCGACTTCGAGATGCTTCTGGAGGCGCACGCGGCCCGGCTTGGGGCCGCAACGGAAGACTGGGTCGCCCAGTTGGCGTACTTCGGGCAATATCTGGTCATGCCGGTTGCGGCGGTTCTGCTCCTGGCCTGGTCGGGCATTCAGTTCGCCAGCGGCTATAACCGCTCGGTGCTTGCGAACGAGTAGGCGTACCTGTTTAGCGTGGTCTCAAAGCGATGTCATTTCGACCGAGGCCGTACGGCCGAGCGGAGAAATCTCGTCGTCCGGACACGGATAACGGCGAGATTCCTCGACTTTTCTTCGCTCGCTCGGAATGACACGCTAAACACGTACGAGTAGCCAGGCGGAGAACGCATCATGATCCGTTTCAGGTGCCCGAGGTGCGAATCGGAGATGGAGGTGGACGAGTCGTTCGCCGGCCGCCCGGCTCGCTGCCCGACGTGCGGCTGCGACCTGAAGGTGCCTAAGGAAGGCGAGCCCTCGCCACCGCCCAGCCAGCCCGCCAGGGCCACGCCCCGCAAGGGTGCGACCACGGTGACGGTCGACGGCCAGCAGGTGGAAGTCGTCCCGCCGCTGGAAACCATGATCCTCGTCGGCATGGCATTCGTGTTGCTCTCGGTGGCAGCCGCCCTGGCAGTGGGCCTGAGCCGGTTCGTCACGCCCCCGTGGGCGGTGGGGGGGACGCTGGGCGCTTTGCTTGCCCTTCTGGGCGTGCTCATCGCCGTGCCGGCCTATCACACGGTCCGCCGCAGCCGCGGACGCAAGCGAGGCCGGGCGCACGCGCTGATCACGATGGCGGCGGGCGCGTTGCTCTTCCTGGTGTTCGGCATCATCGCGCTGGTCGGATGGTCGCAGTGGTTGCTGCGGCCGACGTGCGAGCAGAACCTCAAGAAGATCCACCACGCCCTCGTGGCTTATGCCGACAACCATGCCGGCGTTTTCCCGCAGAGCCTCGACGTCCTTGCCAAAGAAGGATACCTCAAGAGCCCTAACTGGCTGGTCTGCCCGTCGTACCGAGTACCCGTGGGCGAGACCTCCTACATCCTGACGCCCGACATCGACACCAGCGCAAAACGGCCGGACGGCAGCGACTGGTGGCCGCTGGACACCATGATTGTCAGCGACGGCCCGCCTTACAAGGCTCACGGCGACGGGTTCGTCCGGATGCTGCTCCTCGGCGGCGAGGTCAAGCGCGTGAAACTCACGGAGTGGGCGGCCTACCAGAAGGCCCAGGCCGAGCGATGGAACAAGATCCTCAGGCAAGTCCGCCAGGCCAAAGAGGAAGCCGTCAAGAAGGACGACTCGGCGCCGACCGACGCGCCCCGCCCGACCCCCGCCAAGGAGGGGTCGCCGTGAGTGCCCCGTCGCCGTCGCCCAGCGCCGCCGCGGACACGGGCGTCTCGCCGCTGATGCGAGTCCTCGGCGTCGTCATGCTGGTCGTGCCCATTGTCGGGACGCTGGTCAACGTGGCGCTGCTGGCGGGCCTATCGGATGCGTGGGCCCAGGCGTACCGTGAGAGCCACGTTCTGGCGGCCGGGATGCTCCTGTCGGTGGTCGTTCTGTTCGGCAGTCACTTTCACTACCGCCGCACGAGGATGCGTATTGACATCGTGTCGCGCATCGCAGCGAACCTGTGGCTTTTCTCCAGCGTGTGGCTGTTCTGGCTGTTGATCAGGCCGGGCTGACGGGCCGCGGCCGGCGGGCGCCGGACCCTGCGGCGGCCTTGAGGCCGGGAGTCGGATCGTGGCAGACCTTGTCGTCGTCTTCCAGGCGGTCGAAGAACTGGAGCGTGTCCGCCGGGCGCTGGCCGGAGTGGCCCACGCCGTCCGGCTGGTCGAGCCCCCGCCCGAGATGGCCGACGTCGTGGCGCCGTACCTGGTGATTTCCGACCCGGCCCGGCCGGCGCTCCACGAGGCGATTCAGGCCGGCGCCGTCATCGCCGGACACGTCTGGTACCGCGAACCGCTGCCCGATGCTCTCGCCGGCCTGGGCCCGCAGCCGCCCGACGGCACCGACGTGGTCGGCCGGGTGTGCATCGCCTTCGTCGGCCCGTGTGTTGCCGATGAGGATTACCTGCGCCTGACCGTGCAGATCGAGCAGGACATCTCGCCGGTCTTTCCGTACCTGAACGCCGTGATGCCCCACGCGTCGTACAACCCGCAGGGCCCCACCTTCACGTTCATGGACGGGCCGCGGCTGGTCAACTTGTTCCCGCACCGCGCGGCGATTGCACGGGCACGCGAGATGCACGACGCCTGGCGAACCATCACGCACCTCGTGCGCACGATCAACGACCTCTGGGCCCGGCGCGATTCCGTCGAACCGCTCTACGAGCGGCGGGTCCAGATCAGCGTGCTGGAGATCTTCAGCCGCCTGCCCAGGACCAACTGCCGCGCCTGCGGCGAGGCAACCTGCCTGGCGTTTGCGGCCAAACTGCTCCAGGGCGAACAGCGACTCGAGAACTGCACGCCCGTCTTCGGCGGCGAGCACGAGCACCTCAGGGACACGCTGCTGGAGATCGCGGCGGGATTAGGGCTCTGACCTCGCCAGACGCGAACGTAAGCGGCCTTACTAGCCGCGAACGTAAGTGAGCGGCCGGCCTTGCGCTCGCTCGGCAAACCCACTTCGAGCCCCCGGCTCGAAAGGAAACCATCGACACCGCCGCCCCCCCCGATTAGTTTAACCAGGCACAAGCCGTGTTTCTCACGAGGAGGTCGCCGATGACGCGTCCGACCCGTCGCCAGTTCCTCAAGCAGATGGCCGTGTGCACTGCCGCGACGGCCGTGGCCCCGCACCTGGCGCCCTCCGCCGCATCCGCCGCCGTCAAACTGCCGGCGGGCAAGCGGCCGAACATCGTCTGGATCAGCGCCGAGGACATCAGCCCCAACCTCGGCTGCTACGGCGATAAGTACGCCACGACGCCGAACCTCGACACGTTCGCCGCCCAGGGCGTCCGCTACGACCGTGCCTTCACCCATGCGCCGGTCTGTGCCCCGGCGCGCTCCGGCATCATCACCGGCATGTACCCGACGGCGATCGGCACGACCTGGATGCGGTGCCGCGGGGTGCCGCCGCCCGAGGCCAGGTGCTTCCCCGAGTACCTGCGGGCCGTCGGGTACTTCTGCACGAACCGGTCGAAGACCGATTACCAGTTCTCCCCGCCGCCCTCGGCCTGGAACATCAGCGGCGGCAGCGGCCACTGGCGCCGGCGCCGCCACAAGGACGGGCCGTTCTTCGCCGTCCTCAACTTCACCGTTACCCACGAGTCCAAGACGCGCGTCTGGCGGGCCGGCAAACAGGAGCACGACCCGGCCAAGGCGCCCGTCCCGCCTTATTACCCCGACACGCCCGTCGTGCGGCAGAACATCGCCTGCTACTACGATAAGATCAGCCAACTGGACGGCCAGATTCAGGCGATCCTCGACGAACTCGAAGCGGACGGCCTGGCCGACGACACCATCGTCTGGTTCTGGGGCGACCACGGGTGGGGTCTGACGCGCGGCAAGCGGTGGATTTACGACTCCGGCACGCGGGTGCCGCTCATGGTCCGCGTGCCCCCAAAGTGGCGCCAGTGGGCCGGCGCGGGCGAGGCAGGGTCCGTGGCGCCCGGCACGGTCGAGGGCGAGTTCGCCACCTTCATCGACTTCGCCCCCACGGTGCTCAGCCTCGCGGGGGTTCCGATTCCGAAGCACATGCAGGGTCGGGCCTTCCTGGGGCCGCAGAAAGGTAAAGCGCCCGACTACGTCTTCGCCGCACGCGACCGCATGGACGAGACCTACGACTGCATCCGCGCCCTGCGCGACAAGCGGTACAAGTATATCCGTAACTTCATGCCCTATCTTACCCGCAGCCAGCACATCGACTATATGGACCGCACGCCCATCCTCAAGGAGATGCGGCGGCTGCACGCGGCGGGGAAACTCAAAGCCGGCCCCCAGATGCAATTCTTCGAGCCCAACAAGCCCGTCCATGAACTCTACGACATCACCAAGGACCCGCACGAGGTCCACAACCTGGCCGGCGAGCCCAAGCACAAGGCCACCGTCGAGCGCATGGAGAAGGCGCTCGTGGCGTTCATGAAAAGAATCGGCGACGTGGGGCTCATCCCCGAACCCGACTTCGACGCCATGAAAAGCGGCGGCACGACGACGGCCCCCGGCTTTACGGTCAAGAAGGCCGAAGGCGACAAACTCGCCGTCGAGGTCTCCTGCCTCACACGCGGCGCCTCCATCATCTACCAGGTCTCCGGCCGAGGTTCTCAGGGAGGCCGGTGGCTGCTCTACTCAAGGCCCGTGGAACTCGGCCCCGGTCAGACGCTCCGCGCCCGGGCCGGTCGAATCGGCTACGGCGGAAGCCCTACCGTCACGTACAAGCACGGCGAGACGCCCACGCCGCCCGCGCCGGCCGCCGACACGGGGCCGCTTTGGAGAGAGACGTACCTGGCGAGCGACCTGCTGGACCGTCTCCTCGCCGTCAAGGCGTACGACGGACGCTGGACCGAGGGCACCGGCGCCTACCTGAAGGCCCTGTCCGACCCCGACGGACCCGTCCGCTACTGGGCGGTGGTCGGCCTGCACCAGGCGACGAAGGACAAGCCGATTGCGAGGATCAAGGCCGCCGTCGAGCCGCTCCTCGCGGATCCGTCGCCGTCGGTGCCCGTGGCAGCGGCCCACGCGATGGTGGATTGGGGCGAGACCGAGAAGGGCCTCGGGCGGCTCATCGAAGCGCTCAAGAGCCCGAGCGCGAAGGGCTGCCTGTTCGCCTCCTCCGCCCTGGAGCGCCTCGGCGAAAAGGCCCGCCCCGCCCTCGACCGGATGGAAGCCGTCCTCAAAGGCCAACCGCGCTACCCCGGCGCGCCGCTGAAGCGCGCCGTCGCGAAACTCAGGAAGGCGTGACCAGCGAAATGATTTCCGTGAAACGGAACCAAGGAAAGGATTGACCATGCGCAGGACAACACTGACCCGCCGCACGTTTCTGAGGACCGTGGGGTCGGCGGCCGCCGGCGCGGCCGCGCTCGGGGCACTCGGCCGCAGCGCCGGCGCCGCCGAGGCCGACAAGCCGAACGTCATCATCATCTACGCCGACGACCAGGGGTACGGCGACCTGAGTTGCTACGGCGCGCAGAAGATCAAGACGCCGCACATCGACCGCATGGCCGCCGAGGGCATGAAGTTCACCGACTTCTACGTCACCGCGCCGGTCTGCTCGCCGACCCGGTCGTCGCTGATGACCGGCTGCTATCCGAAGCGCGTGGGCATGCACCGCCACGTGCTGTTTCCGCACTCCACGAGAGGGCTCAACCCTTCGGAGATCACCATCGCGGAACTTCTCAAGAAGCAGGGTTACGCCACGGCGTGCATCGGCAAATGGCACCTGGGGCATCAGAAGCAGTTCCTGCCGACGAGCCAGGGGTTCGACTCCTACTTCGGCATCCCGTTCAGCAACGACATGTCGCTGCCGGCCAACATGACCTTCGCCAAGGACGTGCGGCTGGACGCCGGCCTGGAGGTGGAGAAACTAAAAGCCGGCCTAAAGGCACGGAACAAGGTGCCGCTGATGCGCAACGAGCAGGTCATCGACTACCCGGTCGTTCAATCCACGCTGACCGAGCGGTACACCGAAGAGGCTGTCGCGTTTGTGACCGCCAACAAGGACGGCCCCTTCTTCCTGTACCTGCCGCACACCATGCCGCACTACCCGCTGCACGTGTCGGCGCGGTTCAAGGGCAAGAGCGCGGGGGGCCTGTTCGGCGACGTGATCGAGTGCATGGACTGGTCGTGCGGGCGGATCTTCGAGGCGCTTCGCCGCCTTGGTATCGAGAAGAAGACGATCGTTGTCTACACGTCCGACAACGGCCCGGCCGCGGGTTCCGCCGGCCCCTTGCGTGGCAAGAAGGGCTCGACCTGGGAAGGCGGCATGCGCGAGCCGTGCATCATGTGGGGGCCCGGCCGCATCCCCGCCGGGACGGTCTGCTCGGAACTCGCGACCATCATGGACCTGCTGCCCACGTTCGCGGGCCTTGCCGGGACCAAGGCGCCTACCGACCGCGTCATCGACGGGCGTGACATCTGGCCGCTCATGTCCGGCCGGCCCGGCGCCAAGTCGCCGCACGACGCCTTCTTCTACTACAGCGCCCGAGGCAACCTCGAGGCCGTCCGCCAGGGCGACTGGAAGTACCGAAAGAGCACACGCAAGGCCCGGCGAAAGAAGGGCGATAAGACGTCGCCGCCCAAACCGAAGGGGGAACTCTACAACCTCAAAGAGGATATCGGCGAGAAGACGGACCTCATCGAGAAGCACCCCGACATCGCCCGGCGCCTCGCCGCCCTGATGGCGAAGTTCGACACGGATCTCGAAAAGACCTCCCGGCCCGCGGGCCAGGCGTGAGGTGTTTCTCGAGCCACGGCCGGTTAGCCGCCGGGCTTGCCCGGCGCGTGTTGCCAAGGAGTGCACGATGTCGCATCGCCCTGCAGTCACCCGTCGCCGATTCCTGAAGACCGCCGCCGGCGCCGCCCTCGGCGCAGCGCTCGTCGGCCCGCTTGCCCGGCGCGCCCGCGCTGCCGCGAAGGACGATCGGCCCAACATCCTGCTCATCATGGCCGACGACATGGGGTTCTCGGACATCGGCTGCTACGGCGGCGAGATACGAACGCCCAACATCGACGGCCTCGCGCGCCGCGGCATCCGCTTCACACAGTGCTACAACAACGCCAAGTGCGCCCCCACACGGGCCTCGCTCCTGACGGGCATGTACTCGCAGCAGGTCGGCGAGGGCCGCATGAGCAAGGCCGTCACCATCGCCGAGGTCCTGAAAGGCGCCGGCTATCGCACACTCATGACGGGCAAGTGGCACGCCCCCAGCCTGCCGGTCCACCGTGGCTTCGACCGCTACTTCGGCCTGGCCGACGGATGCTGCAACTTCTGGAACCCCGGCAAGCAGCGGCCCGGCGAGCCGCCCCCCGGCCGCAAGTGGAAACGCTGGCGCAGGTGGGCCATCGAGGATAAGGAGTTCACCCCCTACACGCCCGACGACAAGAACTTCTACACCACCGACGCCTTCACCGACTACGCCGTCGAGCGCCTCGGCGAGTATGGCAAGGAGGCGGGGCCGTTCTTCCTGTACGTGGCGTACACGGCGCCGCACTTCCCGCTTCACGCCTGGCCCGAGGACATCGCCCGGTACCGCGGCAAGTACCGGATGGGGTGGGATGCCCTGCGCCGGCAGCGCTACGAGCGCATGGTCAAGATGGGCCTGATCGCCAAGCGCTATCCCCTCTCGCCCCGCGACCCGAGCGTGCCTGCGTGGGACGACCTTCCGGAAGAGAAACGCGACGGGTGGGACCTGAAGATGGCCGTCTACGCCGCCATGATCGACCGCATGGATCAGGGCATCGGCAGGATCCTCGCAAAGGTCCGCGAACTCGGCCGCGAGGAGAACACCCTCGTCATCTTCCTCTCTGATAACGGCGGCTGCGCCGAGAACGTGAACAAGACGCCCGACGTCCCGCCCGGCCCCCTCGCCTCGTACCGCACCGTGGACAAGCCCTGGGCCAACGCCAGCAACACGCCCTTCCGAAAGTACAAATCGTGGGACCACGAGGGCGGCATCTGCACGCCGTTTATCGTCTCCTGGCCGCGCGTCATCAAGAAGGGCGGACAAATCAGCCGCCAGGTCGGTCACATCATCGACATCATGGCCACCTGCTGCGACGTGGCCGGCGCCGCGTACCCCGCCGAGTACGGCGGCCACAAGGTTCTGCCGCTCGAGGGGAAGTCGCTGCGGCCGATCTTCGAGGGAAAGACACGCACGGGGCACGACGCCCTCTTCTGGCAGTTCGGCAAGAGCAAGGCCGTGCGATGCGGCAAGTGGAAACTCGTCGCCAACGGCAGCCGGCCCTGGGAACTCTACGATATGGAGGCCGACCGCTGCGAACTCAACGACCTGGCCGCCAGCCATCCCGACCGCGCCGCCGCCATGGCCGAACTCTGGAACGACTGGGCCGCACGCTGCCGCCGGCAGGCCAAGTCGTCGTAAGCGCGCCGGCGGGTGGCACGGCTGGCTTGTCCAGCCGTGAAGGGGCCGATGCGCAGCACGGCTGGACAAGCCAGCCGTGCCACACTCACGCGCCAGATCTCGGGCCGAAAGGGCATGCGATGACATCACCGGCCGCAGTTACCCGCCGCCGATTCCTTCAAGCCGCCGCCGGCGCCACGCTCGCTGGCCTCCTCGGCCGCCGCGCCCGCGCCGCCGATGCCGCCACCAGGCCCAACATCGTCCTCATCATGGCCGACGACCTGGGGTACGAATGTCTCGGCGCAAACGGCGGCACGACCTACCGGACGCCGAACCTCGACCGCCTTGCGGCCGAGGGCACGCGCTTTACCCACGCCTACTGCGCGCCGCTGTGCTCGCCCACGCGTGTCCTCCTGATGACCGGCCGCTACGGCTTCCGCAACTATCGAGGCTGGGGCATCCTCGACCCGGCCGAAAAGACCTTCGGCCACCTGCTTCGCGAGGCCGGTTACGCCACGTGCGTCTCGGGCAAGTGGCAACTGTGCCGTTTCGATAAGCCCGAAAACGCCGACCAGCCGAAGCGCGCCGGCTTCGACGAGCACTGCGTCTGGACGTGGCAGTACGCCAAGGGCAAACCGTCCCGGTACTGGGCCCCGTCAATCTGGCAGAACGGCAAACTGCTCGAAGGCGCCAAGGGCAAGTTCGGCCCGGACATCCACTGCGACTTCGTGTGCGACTTTCTCGAGCGGAACAAGGCCCGCCCGTTCTTCGCCTACTACCCGACGAACCTCGTCCACGCCCCCTTCGTCCAGACGCCCGACAGCAAAGAAGCGCCGGCGCCAAGCGGCGGCAAGAAGAAAGGCAAAGGCGGCCAGACCAACTACGCCGCAATGGTCGCCTATCTCGATAAGTGCGTCGGCCGCGTCGTCGCCACGCTCGACCGCCTCGGCCTGCGCTCCAACACGCTCATCCTCTTCACCGGCGACAACGGCACGCCGCGCGGCATCACCTCGAAGATGGGCGAGGCGACCATCCCCGGCGGCAAAGGAAAGATGACCGACGCCGGCACGCACGTCCCGCTCATCGCCAACTGGAAGGGCACGACGCCGGCCGGCCGCGTTCTGGATGACCTCGTGGACTTCAGCGACGTCCTGCCGACGCTGGCCGAGATGGCCGGCGCAACGCTTCCGACCGACCGCACCATCGACGGACGCTCGTTCCTGCCCAGGCTTCGCGGCGAAAAAGGCAGCCCGCGCGAGTGGGCCTACATCCATCACGGCGGGGCGGGGGCAAAGGGAAACCTGCGCGCCGTCCGGACACAACGATGGAAACTCTACGGCGACGGACGCCTGTTCGACGTCCGGGCCGACACGTTCGAGAAGACGCCCATCGCCGAGGGCGACGGCGGCGACGAGGCCGCCGCCGCACGGAAACGCCTCGCGGCCGCACTCGCCTCGCTCAAGTAGGCCGGGTCGCGCCGCGGTATGTGTTTAGCGTCACGAGCGGGACCAGAAGGGTGGCACGGCAGCGGCGAAGCCGCGGCCGTGGGCCGGATCGCGCCGAGGAGCCCACGGTCATCCCGGCGCGCCGGGACGCGTGGCCGTGCCACCCCGCGTCCGACGCGCCACCTGGAGGGTGGCCGTGGGCCGGATCGCGCCGAGTGCTACTTTGTCAACTTCCCGCCGATGCAGGCAAGTGATAGCGCGGCGCGGGGGGTTAGAGCACAGAAACTGTACGCCTTGGCAGGTGTCATGCGACGCCGGCGGCGCTAAACACGTACCCGGAAACAAGCAAGCGGAGGAGAAGAACATGAGCAATGATACTGAACGTGCCGGAATCGGGACTTGCTGTCACCATTCAGAGAGAACAGTTGCCGGCATGAGCCGACGAGGGTTTCTTGGCGGTCTTGGTGGCACCGCGCTGGGCGGCCTGACGCTGGCGGCAACGTCGCCGGCTCGTGCCGTTTCAACAAGGGTGGTTCCCGGGGCGCCCCTGCCGCGCGGTGTTCCACTGCGAGTCAAGCCGGCTCTCGTCTATGAGGTTCCGCACCGACGAGAGAAAACGAGTTGGCGGAATTATGGCGGCGTTCAGAGTCCGGGCGCCGCGAACGAGGAAGCCAAGAGGATCGAGACCGAATTGAAGAAACTGGCGTCCGAGGCGGAGTTCCCCATCGAGGTCCTTCCTGTGGCGCTGATAACCAGTGGCCGGCAGGCCAAGGAAGTTGCAGACGGTGATTGCGACGCGATTCTCGTGTATGCGGCGGGTGGATGGATCCCCTTGTTCGCTACGCTTGCTGCCTCCAAGGCGCCGAACGTGATGTTCTTGCGCCACAAATCCGGTCCCTACTACCTGTGGCACGAAATCGCCCACTGGCGCTTCCTGCGGAGGAACGGCGACACTATGGAAGAGCCGAATATGGATGTTGACGACATCGTCGTCGACGACTATGGGGAGGTTCTCTGGCGGTTGCGGGCGCTGTACGGGTTGAAAAATGCTAAAGGCACGAAGATGCTCGCGATCGGCGGGCTGGCCGCCTACAGCGGCCACGCCCAAAAGCTCGGACCCCCTCACGCCAAAGAGGTTTGGGGTTACGAGTTCAAGATCATCTCCGAGGCGGAATTCGGCAAGCGGCTCCAGCAGGACCGGTCGGACGAGAAGGCGATCAAGGAAGTCGAGCGGCAAACGGACGAACTCCTCGCTCAACCAAACGTTACCCTCCAGACCGAGCGGAAGTTCGTGGTCAACTCGTTTCTGGCGTTTAGGGTCTGCAAAGAATTCATGAACGAAACCGGCGCGACAAACTTCGGCTTCGCCCACTGCTGGAGCTCTGTCATCCAGATGCTCGACACCCCGCCTTGCCTGGTCTTGAGCCTGGCCAACGACGAAGGCTATACGGCGTACTGCCATACCGATCTCAGCCACACTCTGCCCGGCGTGCTGATGCGTTGGATCGCAGGAAGGCCGACCTTCGTGTGCAATTCGCATTTTCCCCACCACGGCATCTTCACGGTGGCCCATTGCGCCGCCCCGCGGAAAATGAACGGCAAGGATTACGAGCCGGCGAAGATCATGACCCACTTCGAATCGGACTACGGCGCCGCCACCAAAGTCGAGTACACGAAAGGCCAGGTCGTCACAGCCATCATCCCGAATCTCAGATGCTCGAAGTGGCAGGGTTTCAGGGGCAAGGTCCTGGACTCGCCCTCTCTTCCGGCCTGCCGCTCACAGATCGACATAGAGGTGGACGGCGACTTCCGCAGGCTGCTTACCGAGATGCAGGGATTCCACACACAAGTGATTTACGGCGATTATCTTCGTGAAGTCGGCTACGCCCTGAAGACGCTGGGGCGGATCGAATGGCAGAACTTCAGCGAAAACGCGTGATCGGCAGAAGGGATGCGCGACACGCTTGCGCGCCGCGGTCGCGGGCGCCTCACTCGTGCGGCTCCAGGGCCACCTTCATCGCTTCGCCGCGGCGCATGAGGTCGTGGGCGGCGTCTGCCTCCGAGAGCGGCATCGTGTGCGTGATCATCTGTGCGAAGTCCGCCAGGCGCCGCTTCATCAACTCCAGCGCCCGCCGCGTGTGCCGCGTGTGGCTGACCCACACGCCCACGTACTTGAGGTCCGGCCGCACCAGGTCCGCAAACGGGTCCCACTCCATCGCGCCGCCCGGCTGGCCGAACCCGGCCGCGACGTACCGCCCGCCGTGGCGCACCAGGCCCAGGCCCTCCCGCACGGCGGCCGCTTTGCCGACGGCCTCGTACACGGCGTCGGCCCCGCGGCCGTCTGTCAGGTCGCGGACGGCCTCGCGGCGCTCCTCCGCGCTCGTCTCTTTGATGTTCAGCGTGTGCGTTGCGCCGAATCGCTGGGCGAGTTGGAGCCGCGCCTCGGTCAGGTCGATCGCGACGATGCGGCCCGCACCGCAGTCGCGCGCCAGGGCCACCATGAAACAGCCGAGCGGCCCGACGCCCTGGACGACGACCGTTTCGTCCTCGGTCGGCTCGAAGAAATCGAAGGCGTGGGCCGCCGTCGAGCCGCTGCACGAGGCGGTCACGAGCGTCTTGTGATGGTCGGGCGGCACGTCGTCGATGGCGAAGATGTCGGTCCGGGCGTCGAGCGGCAGGTACTGGCTGTAACATCCGTTGACGTGCGGCGGGACGTCGCAGCCGCGATGGATGCCGTAGACGAACCGCTCCGGGCACAGGTGCGGTTGCCCGTGCGTGCAGAAGAAGCACCGGCCGCACACCACGCCGCGGTTCCACAGGACCGGCTGGCCGACCGTCAATGGGCGGCCGTCGACGTCGGCTTTCTCGCCCCGGATTTCTGCGATCTCGCCGACGCCCTCGTGTCCGAGGATGATCGGCAGCGGCGTCCGCGGGTCCTCGCCGGAGGCCATGTGCAGGTCCGACCCGCACACCCCCGCGCAGGTGACCTTGACCAGTACCTCGCCGTCGGCGAGCGGCAGAAGGTCGAACTCTCTGGCCTCAAGCGGCGTCTTGAACGCCGTCAGGACCTGCGTCTGGGTTTTCATCGTCGCTCTTGCTCGCATGTTGCGGCGTGAAGAAGCCATGATAACGGCGGTGCACGGTGGGAGCAACCGCCTTTGGCCGGCCTGCGGAGGTTCCTGGTCCCGCTTTTTGCGTTGCGTTCCATGCGATTCGCCCTATCAATGGTCTCGTGACGCTCCGGCTTCCTGTAACCGAAAGGACTCTCACATGAGACGCAGAACGTTCCTGAATACCGCGGGAAAGGCAGCGGCCGGCGCGGGGGCCGCAATCATCGCGCCACGCCTCATCCGCGGCGCCTCAAGCGGTGGGGCAGGCAGGCGGTACCGCGTCGGCGTCATCGGGCGGACCGGTCGCGGCAACTACGGACATAGGCTGGACACGGCGTGGCTGGCGATTCCGGAGACCGAGATCGTCGCGGTGGCCGACGAGGCCAAGCAGGGCCTGGCGGCGGCGGCGAAACGCCTGAAAGTCGAGCGGGCGTTCTCAGACTGGCGAGACATGATTGAGAAAACGCGGCCGGACGTGGTTGCGATCTGTCCGCGGTGGCTCGATCAACATGCGGCGATGGCCGTCGCGGCGGCCGAGCGCGGCATCCACGTCCTCATGGAAAAGCCCATGTGCCGCACACTTGCCGAGGCCGACCGTATCGTTGCCGCATGCGAGAAGACGGGGGCCAAACTCGCCATCGCCCACCCCACGCGGTACAGCCCGCGCCTGGCGGCCGTCAAGCGGCTCATCGCCGAGGGCAAGATCGGCAAGGTCCTCGAGTACCGGGCGCGCGGCAAGGAGGACCGGCGAGGCGGGGGCGAGGACCTCTGGGTCCTCGGCACGCACATGCTGGATGCGATTCACGCCCTGGCCGGGCGGCCGAAATGGTGTTTCGCACACGTGACCCAGGACGGCCAACCGGTTACCCGCAAGCACGTCCACGAGGGCAACGAGGGTATCGGGCCGCTCGCCGGAGACGCCGTCCGTGCGATGTACGGCATGCCCGACGGGTCCACGGCGTACTTCGGCTCCCACAGGAACGCCGCCGGGGTGCCGTGGCGTTACGCGCTCCAGGTCTTCGGTTCGCGCGGCATCATCGAGATCACCGAGGGCACGATGCCCGACGTGAAGTACCTTGGCGACCCGTCCTGGTCGCCGGGCCGAAGCGGGGCCACGTGGCAGAACGTGTCGTCGGCCGGAATCGGGAAGCCCGAGCCGCTGACGGGCCCCGAGTACGCCGCCCGCCATACGCTGGCCATCCGGGACCTTCTGGCGGCCGTCAAGGAAGACCGCCAGCCCTTGGGCGGTCCCGCTGCGGGGCGCGACGTGGTCGAGATGATCGTCTCGGTCTTCGAGTCGCATCGCCTCGGCAGGCCCGCGACGCTGCCGCTCGAGAACCGCGAGAATCCGCTGACGATGCTCGACGGCTGAGCCTCGCAAAACTTACGTAAGTCCGCTTAGTACTACTACGCTACGTTCCGCGCGGCGGCCTTCCCAGGCCGCCGCGAACGCAGTTTATGCCTGTTCCTGGTGGCCTGGGAAGGCCACCAAGCGGACAAAAAGGCGAAGTAGCGTAGTAGGATTAGGCCCGCCACTTCAGGTCGATCTGCTCGCCGTGGGCCGCGTGTTTCTTGTCCAGCGCGTTCAGGACGAGTTTGGCGCCGTCGGCCCGCAGCCGCGCATCCACCCATCCGCGCGGCTGCTTCTTGTTAAAGAGCCATGCGGTGGTCGGCACGTTCACCAGGCGCAGGTCGCCGGCCTTCTTGTGTCCCCATGCGTGGGTGTGACCGTAGACGTAGGCCGTGACGTGGCGGCGGGCCTGGAGCAGTTTGAGCAGGGCGTCGGTGTCGCGGAGGCCGCTCTTGCGCTTGCCGAAGTTCGGGTCGTGATGGGCGAAGGCCAGGGCGGGCTTGTCTTTGTGGGCGTCCAGCACGTGAGCCAGCCACCCGAGTTGGGCCTCGCCGAGCAGGCCGGGCGTCACGTTGGTCGTCTCGAGCGAATCGAGCAGAACGAAGTTGGCGTGCGACGACTGGAGGATTGCGGCGTGCTTGCCGCGCACAGGCGGCGAGCCGGACGGTCGGGCGTCGGGGAAGGCGGCGTAGAAGTTCGCGCGATGGTCGTGGTTGCCCAGACACAAGTGGACGGCTATTCCGGCCCGGCGGACGGGGTCGAGCACGTCTTTCAGGACGGCGTAATCGCCCGGCATGCCTTTGATTTGGGCACAGTCGCCCGCAACGATCATGTTGGCCGGGCGAGGGGCGAGGGCGAGGACCTCGCGGCACACCTTCTGGAGGTTGTCCGCCGGCTTGACCTTGTTGAAGGGCTCGTCGCGGTTGGCCCAGACGTGCACGTCGGCGAGCAGCGCGAAACGGTTCGCATCGACCGGCTGCTTCGCGGCGTCGGTTCGTCCGGGGACAAGCAGGGCGGCACCGGCGGCCAGGGTGCTTTTCAGGAACCGGCGCCGCGAGATCGGCGGCAGATGGATCGGCATGACACCCCTCCGGAACGTTCAGGTCTCGGGCAATTGTTACGGCCGCCGCAGGCGGTGTCAAGTGGGCACGACGACGACGGCGGAGGGCCCGGAGGAAACAAACGCCCGGCCGCAAGCCCAAGACTATTGACGAGGCACCTGTCCTTCCAGGCGCGACACAAGGCTTTGTATATCGACCTGTGCCTGCCGGGCGTGCTTGGCTGCCGCCTGTACGAGGGCGGAAACGTCGTCCCTTGCCTCAAGCAGTTTCACGGGGACTGGCAAGGCCTCAAGGGTTGTCTGGCTGAACCGTGGATGGTGCCCCCCCTCTTGCGCCGCAGACAGTATGGCTTGGACTTCTGCGGTCAGGAGGTACGGAACCAAGAAGGCTATGCTCCTTTCGTCGGGACTGCGAAGAACGAAGAACTCCGTGCTGCACAGCAGGACAGTGTTCTTCCCGTGAACGTCGATCACTCCCTGGTCGACATACGCGACCTGCCGAAGGTAGGGGCGAAGGCGGGAGATTATGACGTCGCCAGGCCCTGCCTTCTTCTTCGAGCTGCCTATCTCATTCGCGCGCATAGTCGGACGGTCAACGTTAACGATGCCTTCCTTGGCGTGTCCGGTATCGAGGACCAAGTAGCGGCGATTCGGATCCGCCTTCTTGGGAGCTACGATCTCCCGCATAACGCCGGCAATGTCTCGCAGGACCGCTTCGCCAGTCGACTGCGGACGCCGCCTGGGGTCGTATCTCTCAGGAGCGAGAACCAGGCCTTGGTCCAGCGTGTCAAGCGTGACGGTTGCGTGCTGAGCCATCAGGGCTTTCTCCAAAGCGCTCCCAGGGAAGCAGCAAACCTTTCAAACACGTCCACAAGTTCTTGGAGGTCGTGGTCGGCCCGCACCCAGATTGGGTCCGAAGGACTCGTTCTCTCGCGAGCTAGGATCTTTCCCTTGGAGTCTTTGCCCGACTTCTCGCTCACCAGGAACAGGACCTCTTCGCGTGGGAAGTCACGTCCGAGGGGGCGGCTCCGCTTGACAGCCAATAGCACGCCAGCCTTCTGGTGCGTGTGCGGAAGGAACGTGCTCCGCTCTAGCCCCAAGACGCAAACTACTCGCATGTGGCGGACGAACCACTCCCGGGCGTACGACCAGGCACCTGAGCCCAGTTTGTTGTGTGGGAGGACAATTGCCAATCTGCCACCCGGCTTGAGCAATCTGACGCATCGTTCCAGGAAAAGTGCGTCGCGCTCTATGCGGCGTCTCTTGTGGGCAAGCGCGTACGACTTCAGAATGTGTGGTTCACGTATCTCCCCCGCGAAAGGCGGATTGGTGAGTACCACGTCGAAGCCCTTGAAGCCTCGTATGCGGGTCCGCATTACGTCTTCGATCGTCATGCTGCTGTAATCCGCACCACTCCCCGACCTGAAGAGGGACGCGTTCACGTCGGGGGTCACTAGGCTATTGAGCTGGAACAGGTTTGCGTTTCCATCTCCCGCGATCAACATCAGCGCTTTGGCGACCTGGACCGCTCGCCGGTCAAAATCGAAGCCCCACAGATTCTTCGTGCAGTACCTCCTCACATCGAGGACGGGATTGTGTTGCCGGACATAGTTGAGGGCGTGAATCAAGAAACCTGACGAGCCGCACGCGGGGTCCACAACTGTCTCGCCGGGCGATGGGTTGACCATGCGAACGGTGCACTCGATGACGTGGCGAGGCGTGAAGTACTGGCCTTTGGAGGCCTTCGCCGTGTGGCTCATCAAGAACTCGAAAGCTCCATCCAATACCTCAAGGCCTGCGTCCAGAAGGGAGTGTTCCTGGAGTGCCTGAACGCATACAGCCAAATGTTCATCTGTTAACTCGGTTGTGGCGGCGCCCTGGAAAATGCCTTTCCACCTGTCTGCGGCCCGCGCCGTCAGTTCATTTATTGCGCGGGCTGTCGTTGCTGGCGTCCTCGCAGATCGGAACTTGCGCCTCGACCCGGATGCGACTTCGTCGTACAACTTCGCGACGACGAGTCTGAAGATCTCGTCGAAGTCGTCTGCCCCCGAGTTTGCCATGACCAACTCTTGGAGACGCCCGAAGACCGACTCCCAGTCTCCAGGGTGCATGAGGTGCCGCTTCGCCACGGGCAGGACTCCTTTGGAGAAGAACCAGCACCACCTTAACGGCCAAACGGGGCCGTGTCAAGGCGCTGTCACAGAAAAGCCGAATATCCCAATTTGGGTTCGACGGCGGCTTCCTGTAGGTATTGCCCTGTGCTTGCTCCTCTGTCCCACGGCGTTGGAAGGGGAAACATGCGTTCCCTACACGACCCACGTTACATCGAAATGGTCGCACGCCTGCGGACCGCCAGACAAAGCAGGAGCGTCTCACAACGGCAACTGGCGCGACTCCTAGGCAAACCACAATCGTTCATCTCGAAGGTCGAGACGTGCGAGAGGCGGCTCGACCTGGTGGAGACGCTGCTCGTCTGTGATGCGTTAGGCGTCTCCCTACAGTCCGTACTGCCGCCGGAGTTCCATCACCTTCTCGCGGGGACACCGTCCTGTGGAGCAGATGCAAGACATAACGCCAAAAGAGGTTGACGAACTCCAGAGCAACCTCCTTCCGCTGGTTGGGGTGAGGATAAAGCTCTTGCAGATCCCACGGGGTCTCCTCAAGTGCTTCGAGCCATCGCAAGTCGGCACCATCGTGGGGACGCTGGTCGACGCGTGTGTGCCGGAGTTGCATCAGCTTCTTGAGGACAACACTGCCCTCGCGAAGGTCGGGCTGGAGAAGCATGAGGGCATCCTTGGGGATCGGGAGGGTTACCCGGACTTCAAGCACGAGTCCGGCAAGAGGGTGGAGTTGAAGCTGTTGTATGTCGAGCCAACAAGCGTTGAGATGAAGCAGCCAGCTACGCCGCGGGAGGCATCCGCTCGACTGACGCAGAAGGTCACAGTGAAGAACGTCAATCGTAGCACGGACGTCCTGCTTGTCCTTGCATACCAGCTTCAGCCGGGCCCGGATGAACCGGACATGTTTAGTCCTGTCGTCACCGATGTTGGGGTGTTCTCCATGATCGACTGCATCCGCGCGAGGGACCAGCGCCTCACTGACGGAGGTGGGAAGTGGTTCGGAGACTATGAGACTCCCGCGGTGTTGAGCAAGATGGGGAAGGCCAAGTTGGCAAAGGGAGAACCCCTTGACCACGGTGTCTACGGCCGGAAGGAATCGGAGGGGAGGGACTACAACGAGGACACCAACTTCGGCAAGCTGAAGCGTATTCCCTGCGAGCCTTTACAGAGGTTCCTGAAGAAGCACGGGGCGACCTACGCCCGGCGGGGACACTATCCAAAACCGTGGGTCATTTCGGACTGAGGAATACGCTCAGCGTCGCTCGGAGTGCTGCACGTCCACCGCACTTTCGTTGGCCGCCGCGCGGGGTTCTATAAGATCGGTGATGAGCCAGACCACAAGCGTCTTGCAGCGGTTCGGCCATCATGGTACAAGTGCCGCCCTGCTCGCCCGAATGGGCCCGGCGGGGAAGGGATCCTCACCGGCTGTCGGGGAAAGGGAGGAGGAGTCGCCAAAGCCATGCCGAACACGATCTACCGTGTCCACGCCCGCGAAATCCTGGACTCGCGCGGCACGCCGACCCTGGAAGTGGACGTTGAACTCGAAGGCGGCGCCTTCGGACGGGCCGCCGTCCCCAGCGGCGCTTCGACGGGCGAACATGAGGCTGTCGAACTCAGGGACGGCGACCGCCGGCGCTACCTCGGCAAGGGCGTCACGAAGGCCGTCAAGAACGTCAATATGCTCATCGCGCCGAAGGTCATCGGCATGGACGCCCGCGACCAGGTGGGCGTCGATGAAACGATGATCGCCCTGGACGGCACCGCCAACAAGGGTAAACTCGGCGCCAACGCCATCCTGGGCGTCAGTCTGGCGGTCGCCAAGGCCGCCGCCGCCGAGGCCGACCTGCCGCTCTACAGGTACATCGGCGGCCCGTCGGCCCGCGTGCTGCCCGTGCCGATGTGCAACATCATGAACGGCGGCGCCCACGCCGACTTTGCGATCGACTTCCAGGAGTTCATGGTCATGCCGTTCGGCGCGACGTCGCTGCGCGAGGGCCTGCGGATGGCGTGCGAGATCTTCCAGGCCTTAAAGGGCATCCTCAAGAAGAAGGGGTACACCACGACGGTCGGCGACGAAGGCGGCTTCGCCCCGGTCCTGCGGGAGGGCAACGAGGAAGCCTGCGGGCTTATCCTCAGCGCCATCAAGGCCGCCGGATACAAGGCCGGCAAGGAGGTCTGGCTGGCCCTCGACCCCGCGGCCAGCGAGATCTACAAGGCGGGCAAATACAACCTGGCCAGCGAGAAACGCAAACTCTCGGCCGCCCGGATGGTCGATTTC
This sequence comes from Planctomycetota bacterium, assembly GCA_030602705.1. GTDB lineage: Bacteria > Planctomycetota > Phycisphaerae > FEN-1346 > FEN-1346 > JAUVZF01. Next base: position 16,962 of record JAUVZF010000033.1, on the reverse strand, counting down.
TGGGCCGACTGGGCCGGCAAGTACCCCATTCGAAGCCTCGAAGACGGCATGGCCGAGGACGACTGGAGCGGCTGGAAAAAACTGACCGACCGCCTCGGCAGCCAGATCCAACTCGTCGGCGACGACCTGTTCGTCACGAACACCCGGCGCCTCGCGCGCGGCATCAGAGAGGGCGTCGCCAACAGCATCCTCATCAAGGTGAATCAGATCGGCAGCCTGACCGAGACGCTGGCGGCCATCGACATGGCCCACCGCGCGGGCTATACGGCGGTGATCAGCCACCGCAGCGGCGAGACCGAAGACGTGACCATCGCCGACATCGCCGTCGCAACCGGCGCCGGCCAGATCAAGACCGGCAGCCTCTGCCGCACCGACCGCATCGCCAAGTACAACCAGTTGCTTCGGATCGAGGAAGAACTCGGCGACACCGCCCTGTACGGCAACTTCCTCTGGAAAAAGGCGTAGGCCGCATCGGCCGGCACAGGAGGCGATTGTGATGCGGAACCTGGTCCTGGTCGTCCGCGTGGGAGCCGCCGTCCTCTACCGGACAACCACCCACGCCGCATCGGCCCCGCCGGGGCGCTGCCGCTCGAAACCATCCGCAAGCACCAGGCCGCCGAGTAGCCCCGGGAGAGGCTGCCGCTATGACGCAAGAGCCGCATGACCAGCAGGTGACGCAACTTCTGGCCCTGGTCGCCGAGGGCCGGTTCGACGACCTCGAGGCGGCCTGGATGGTCGCCCTCGAGGACCAGGCCTTCGGCGCCGACGCCGCCCTGGCGGTCCTTGGCGCCGTGGCCGAACTGGAAGTGCCCAAACCGCTCGAGTCGCTTACGTGGCTGCTTGTCTCTACGTGGATGGAAGGAGACCGGGCCGCCGAGGCGCGTGCGGTGATTCGGCGTGCGGCCGATCTGCTCCCCGCCAGCGACGTCCTGCGCGAAGAGACCTCCGGTCTGTACCGGCAGGCCTGCGGCGACGCCGCGGGCATCGCCACCCTCATCGAGATGACGCTCGGCCGCGACGACCTTCCGTTTTCGGCGGCGGTGGCGCGGCTGGAGACACTGCTGGCCCTGCCGCCCGGCACCTTCATCGTCGATCCACGCCGCCGGCACCCCGGATGCGTCCTCGGCGTGGACCCAGGGCGCAAGGTTCTGAAGGTCTCGTTCGGCCAGAGCGAGCGCGGCTACGACGCCGTCTCCATCGAGAACGTCCGAGCGGGCGACCCCGAGGACTACCGCGCCCTTCTTGCCTTTGCGCCCGAACGCCTCGCAGGACTCGCCGAGAACGATCCGGCGGAACTGGCCCGCCTGGTCCTCAAAAAGCACGGGCCACAAATGAAGTTCCGCGACTTCAAGGCCGCACTCGAACCGGTCATTCCCGCGAAGGCCTGGGCCAGGTGGTGGTCGAAGGCACGCGACCCCGTCCGCCGGTCGCCATACATGGAGGTTGCGGGCGGCACGCAGCCGACGTTTACGTTGCGGGCGCGGCCGCGGTCGTTCGAGGACCGGGCCCGCGAGACGTTCGACGAGGCGCCGACACACGCCGCCCGGCTTGCCTTCGTCCTCGGGTACCTGAGCGAGACGGGTCGCGGCCCGGAGGCCGAGGCCCAGGTGCTGACGTACTTCGCCGAGGCGCTCGCGCGGCGGCTGGAGGGCGGAAAGCGGGCCGGGCCGGCGGAGACCCTCGGCACGCTGGCGGTCCTGGCCGAAATGCACCGCCGCCATCCGGAAGTCGTCGGGCGGGCCGAGGCGGATCTCCACACGCTCGCGCCCGAGGCCGACCTTGCGGCGGTGATCGCTTCCTTCGGCGACGCCGGTCTGGCCGGGTGTGTCCTGGCCCACGTCCGAGAGACGCTGCCCGATGCGTGGCCGCAGGTTTTTGCGGAGGCATTGCCCGCCTGCCGGCCCGACCTGTGCGCTCTCGTGGCGACGGCCCTCTCGGAGGCCGGTCACGAGGACCTTCTGGCACAGTCGGCAGGTGAGATCATGCACCGGCCCGACGAGTGCCGCGCCGCCATCTTCTGGCTGTGGACCGCCGTCACCGCCGGCCGCTTCGACCGGGCCTTCGCCCAGGTGGACCGCGTGTCGCTGACGATCCGCTTCCTCCTGGCCGCCGACAAGATCGGCCAGGACGCACGCGAAGACCGGCGGCTGCGGCCGCTGGTCTCCGAGATCCGAAGCGCCGTCGGCCCGCGCGGCGGCGGACCGCTTCGGGCCGTCCTCGAGGCCGCCGACGATGCCCAGGCCAAGGACATCCGCGCCGCCGTCGAACGGAACCGGGCCCTGACCGACGCCATCCGCTCGCGCGTCCTCGACCTGGTGCGAAAGATTCACCCGTCGCACTTCGCCGTCCCGACCGTCGAACCGTGGGAGGACGAGGACGTCATCTACACGACCACCGCGGCACTGCACAAACAGGAGGAGGCCTACGGCGAACTGGTGACCGTCCAGGTCCCGGCCAACGCCAAGGCCATCGGCGACGCCGCCGCACTCGGCGACGTGAGCGACAACGCCGAGTTCATGGCGGCCCTGGAAGAACGCGACCGCCTGGCCGAACGGGCCGCACGCATGCAGGCCGACATCGGTAAGGCCAAGGTCCTCATGTCCAGCATGGCCGCCGGCGACACCGTGACCGTCGGAAGCGCCGTCCGCGCAGGCCACCTGCCCGACGGCGCCGAGCAGACCTTCACCTTCCTCGGACCGTGGGACGCCGACATCCAGAAACACATCTACTTCTACCGCGCCCCGCTCGCCCTGGCGTTCATGGGCAAGCGTGCCGGCGACGTCGTCGCCTATGGCGAAGGGGCGAACGAGCAGCGGTGGGAGATCCTGGAGGTGGGGCCGGGGCTGTAGCGATTGCGGATTGCGGATTGGGGATTGCGGATTCGCAGGGGTTGTAGCGGCCCAGCGTTGGTGACTTGCGCCGGGTGCCACCCAGGCACGGCTATGGCTCGTGCCGTGGCCGGCTGGCGGCTTGCCCGCCAGTGTGTAACGAGCCGTCCCAGTCACTGCCCTACGCCGAGGGGTGCTTCAAAAGCGTAATCCCGCATCGCCATCAGGTTCGCCTCGGGCGTGTCGCGGACGACTTCGCAGCCGGCGCCGACGATGTACCGCTCGCCCGCTTCCTGGTGGCACCGGGCGAGCGCGTCGCGGATGCCGTCCGGCGTCCCTTCGCGCAGCACGTGGACCGGGTCGATGTTGCCGAGGATGACCTGGTCGGGGCCCATCTTCCGGCGGCCCTCGGCCACGGGAACCATGAAGTCGAGGTCCACGATCTCGCACCCCAGTTGGCCGATGCCTTCCAGGATTTGGCGCGTGTCGCCGCAGATGTGCAGGCGCACGCGGGAGCCCATCTCGTGGATGCCGTCGAAGAGCCGCTTCTCCTCCGGCCGGACGAACTCCTCATAGATTTGCGGCCCGACGAGCGAGGCGGCGGCGTCGCCGCAGCCGATGATGTCGCACCCGGCCTCAATCTGTGCCCGCGCAAAGGCCAGTTCCATCTCGACGGTCAGCGCGAACAGGTCGCGCACGAAGACCGGGTCGTCGAAGAAATCGAGCATCAGCGTGTTCAGGCCCCTGAGGTCGGCCCCCTCGGCGCACGGCCCTTCGATCCAGCCCTCGATCAGAAGGTCACCGCCCACGCGCTGCTTGAAGAGCGCGGCCGCCTCGATGCGGTCGAGCATCCGCCCGCCCGAGGTCGGGTCGGGCATCGCCAGGCCCACCAGGCGCGTCTTGTCGGCCAGCAGCGTGTTGTCTTCCTGGATGGCCGGCGGCAGGTCGTCGAAGAACTGGACGGGGGCGCCCAGGTCGCACGCCTCGCGCGTCGGGTCCGAGATGCACGAGACGTAATCCAGGTCGAACGCCTCGGCCGTGGCGATCTGCCCCTCCACCAGAACGCGGTGGTCGGTGACGTAATCGCGGTAAGGTCTGCCGATGCGGTCGGCGGCAAACATCATCGTAATGGGCATCAGCGGCAGGCGGTCCACCGCCTCGCCGGCCATCATCGCCAACACCCGCTCGCGCGAGGTCATCGGCTGGGTCCTCCCGGCTCGTTTCGCCCGCCACCTTAGCAGGCGCCGCCGAGGCTCGAAGTCGTCGGCGTCGATGAGGATGGTACCGTGTAGGGTGGGTGCTCCGCACCCACCATCCTGGTCACGCGAAGGTCCATCGACCGGCGGTGGGTGCGGAGCACCCACCCTACGCACCGTGTAGTGACGCTCACGGGGCGGGCAAGCCACGTGTTTTCCTCCCAATACGGATGGCCCGCCGCCGCCGCTCGGCCACGAGGTCGCCGGGAAGGTCCACCGGCCCGGCAACCGTTTTCGAAAGCAGCGCCGCGACGACCTCTCGCGTCCGCTCGGCCGACATGTGCTTCAGGCCGCCGCCCAGGCGCTCGACGGCCCGCCGGACGATGGCGCCCTGGAGCCACGGCCGCAGCGGCTCGAAGTCGTCGGCGTCGATCACCAAGGTGCGAGGGCCAAGGTGGGGAACGTGACCCGACGCTCCCGCGTCGGGCTCGGAGGCGTCGGTCACCGGCGTCTCGCGGACGATCTGCCGCCACACGTCGTCCAGCACGTCGGCCAGCACGTCGCTTGCGGCCGTCGCCTGGTCGGAGAGTCGCACGAGCGCGTCGTCGGCCTTCGGATTGAAATCCTGCCGGAGCAGCGGGAGCAACTCATGCCGTAGCCGGTTGCGGGTGTAGGCGTGGCTGGTGTTCGTTTCGTCCTCGCGCCAGTCCCGGCCGGTCGCCTCGAGGAACGCGAGCACCTGGGTCCGCGACACGTCGATGAGCGGCCGTACGATCTCGATGCCTTCTTCGGGCATGAGCGGCGCGCGGGGCCGTAGCGTCGCCAGGCCCTCGATGCCCGTGCCGCGCAGAATGTGAAACAGGACCGTCTCAACGCGGTCGCTCGCGTGATGTGCCAGGGCGACCTTCTTGGCGCCTCGCCGCTGCGCGACGTCGGCCAGAAATGCCCGCCGCGCGTTCCTGGCCGCCTCCTCGATGCCGACGCCCTGCGTCTCGGCCTCGGCGCGGGTGTCTGCCCGCCCGACCTCGCACGGCAGGCCCAGCCGCTCGGCCAGGTTTTCGACGAATACCTGGTCGGTGTCGGCGCCCGCCTCTCGCAGACCGTGATGCAGGTGCGCGACGACCGGCGCGACGGCCAGTTTCTTCTCGGAGGCGAACCGGTGGAGCACGTGCAGGAGGGCGACCGAATCGGGACCGCCGCTCACGCCGACGATAATCGTCTCGCACCGGCGGCCGGGAGCAGTGCCGCGCGGTAACAGGTCGTAGCGCTCGATCGTCTCAAGCACCGCGCGCATGAACTCGTGTTCGGGGTCCAGCGTCATGGTGACCATTATAGCACGTTTGCGCGCAGATGCGCGGCGGGTCCGGAGACCCGCCGCGCATGAGGCTCCATCTTGTAATCCTGCCCGCCGCGCGGCCATGTAGGAGCGAGGCATGGAAACTCATTGACGCCGGACGGGCTGCGCTGATACGTTTGTCGCGAGCCATCGCACGTGAGAGGGGCGGAAAGGAACCGCCATGAGCGAGACTCCGGCTTCGCCGCCTTCCCCACAGGATCGCGCTGCCGCCACCCTTGGCGTCCTGGACGCCGTCGGCATGGGCTGGCGGCTGATGATGAGCGATTTCTGGCGCCTGTGGGTCGTCGCGTTCGTGATGCTGATGATCCTGATGGGCGCCGGCATGTTCGGCCTGCCTGCGCAGATCCTGGTCCAGCCTCCGCTGATGGCCGGTCTGTTCTACGTCATCGCCAAGCGTATCGACGGCGGGCGGGCCGAGGTCGGCGACCTCTTCGCCGGCTTCAAGGAACGGTTCGGCCCGTCGGTCGTCGGGATGCTGCCGGTGATGGCCGCAGGGCTCCTCTTCGGTGTCCTGATCGGACTGACGATGGCTGCCCTCTTCCTGGTGGGGGGCGGCATCATTGCGGCGGCCGAGGGCGAGGAGGAGGTTGTGGCCGTCGTGGTGATCGGCGGACTCGCGCTGTTCCTTGCCATCGAAATGCTTCTGATTCTCGGGTTCTGCATCTTCGCCATCTTCTTCAACTTTGTGCCGGCGGCCGTATGGGACCATCCGGAGTCGGGGTGGGCGGCGGCCAAGGCGTCGATGCGCCTGGTGCGTGACCATTTCCTCTCCATGATCGGCTTCGTCCTCATCTTCTGGGCCATCGGGACGGCGGCCAACCTTATCGGCATGCTGGCCTGCTGCATCGGCGTTTTCTTCACGACGCCCGTGCTCATCGTGTGGCAGTTCGCGACGCTGGTTTACCTGTACCGCTCCTGGACGGGCCGGCCGCTGGTTCAGGCGGCGGCGCCCGAAGCGGATTCCACGGCTGGTGGAAACTGATTGACGCCGCTTGGAGCGCGGTGGTACGGTCTCACGCGGCACGTCCAGCCGGCAAGCGCCGGCGAATGATGCGCACTCGGGCCGCGTAAGCAAGGAGCCAGTCATGACCGACCTTCTCTCTGACGACGTGCCGCAGGACGTGCCCGGCGGCGAGACGCTGGGCGTGATGGATGCCGTCCGGATGGCCTGGCGCCTGATGATGGCCGACTTCTGGCCGATCTGGCTCCTGGGCCTTGTGGTGTACGCCATCCGGGCGGGCTGCGGGGTTGTGGGTGCGATGCCGTACATCGGCGGGTGCATTGCCCTGGCCGTGGGGATCTTTGTTCAAGCCCCCCTGAATGCCGGGATGTTCTTTGCGGTTCGCCGCTGCATCGACGGGGCCCCGGCGAACGTCGGCGAGGTGTTCCAGGGTTTCCGCGAGCGGTACTGGCCTTCGGTGGTGGCGGTTCTTCTGCCGACGGGTCTCGCTCTTGCGTTCGGTTTGCTCATTTTTGGGGGCGCGGTTGCCGCCGGCGGTGTGATGACCGGGTTTGAGGAGCACATGTCGGAGGACGAGATGCTCGCTGTCGTCGGTGTTGCGATGCTTATCCTGGTGCTGCTCTGCATCGTCTTCGGCCTGATCATGCTGCTGTTCGTGTTCTCGCAACTGGCGGTCTGGGACCATCCGGAGTCCGGCTGGCAGGCGATGAAGGATTCGGTCCGCGTGGTGAAGGCGCATTACATGTCCTCACTCGGAATGATTCTGCTGTTCGCACTCATCGGTCTGGCGGCCGCCCTTGTGGGCATCCTAGCGTGCTGCGTGGGCGTGTTCTTTACGGCCCCGCTGGTGATGGTGTGGTTCAATGCCACGCTCATCTACCTGTACCGTTCCTGGACGGGCCAGCCGCTGGTTCAGCCGATTGCCGTGGAGCCGCCGGCCGAGGACACCGGCCCCGTGCCGCCGACCGACATCGAGCCGCCGCCTGCCCCGCCGACCGATGTTCTACCGCCCGGCGTCTGAGGCTTTTGCGACACGAAACGATGGATCCTTCTGAGGCCGCTGGACCGAACCGCACCGTCCGCCGCTCCGACCGCGTCTTCCACGGCATCGTGGCGGCGGGGCTGGCGGTGATGTTTGCCGCAAGTGTGCGGCCGATGGACCTCGCGGACCTGCCGCCGACGTTCGGTGCGGGCAACGGCGGCGACTCCATCTGTCTGCTGTGGCGGACGACCGGCATGCCGTGTCCCACGTGCGGCGTAACGCGGTCGTTCTACGCCATGGGGCACGGTGCGCCCGGCGCGGCGGTGGCGTTCCATCCGCTCGGCCCCGTCCTCTACGCCGTCTTCGCTATCGTGATGGTGCGTTCCGCGGGGATTGCCCTCCTGGGCCGCACGTGGCTCGAGCGGACCGCCCGCGTGCTCGTCTGGTCGATTCCGGCGCTGGCGGTGGCGATGCTGGTGACGTACGCCGTGCGTATGACGCTCTTCTTTTCCGACGGCACGGGCGCGCAGGCGTTTCGCGCGTCGCCCCTTGGCCGCCTCATCTCGCTTCTGTCGTGAGGCGGCCCGGTTTTCCGCTTGCCGGGTGGCACGGCAGCGGCAAAGCCGCGGCCGTGGGCCGGTTCGCGCCGAGTGGCCCCACGGTCACGCTGCGCGTGGCCGTGCCACCCGGCCTAAGCGAAGAAAGCCCCGAGCCGGCCGCGGGAGCGGCCGGTCATCTTCCCAGGCGTCGCAGCGCGACGAGCGGCGCGCCTTGCGACCTTGGACTTTGGACTTTGGACTTGTGACTTTGGACTTGTGACTTTGGACTTGGCACTCACGTCCTGAGCGCTTCCATCGACAGGATGCTCGCAGGCAGGACGATGAAGATGGGCAGCCACGCCGCCAGGAGCGGGCCGACGTGCCCGGCGTTGCCGAAGGCCGTGGAGACGAACCGTACGGCGAACACGCCGATGAACAATAGCACCGCGACACTGATGCTGGCGGCATAACTGCGATCCTCGCGAGCCGCCACGAACGGCATTCCCAACAGCAGGATGAGGATGTTCAGGATCGGCCCGGTCATGTGCTGGTGCATCTCCACCTGTAACTGCCGCCGGTTGCCGCGCATCGGGTCCTCGGCCAGCGACTTGAGTTCCGTGTACGACATGTAGCGATAGAAGTCGCTGGTGCGGTGGCGCAGGAGTTGGCGAGGCCCGACGTTGGTGTAGTAGTCTTTCTGCGGTTCGCCTTCAGGGCCGGTTGGGATGCGTTCCAGGAGTGTGGCCTCCTCGATAGGCGGCAGTTTGACGCCGTTGGTAAAGACCCAGCGCCCGCGGGCCTCATCCCACTTGGCGCCTTCGGCCTCAATCGTGCCGAGGGCCTTGTACTTGGAATCCCTCTGGAAGATCCGGACTCTGGCCGAGAAGACGATGCTGCCGTCCTCGAACACCTTCTTCTCGGCCCGCATCTGGCGGGCCTTCGGGTCGTAGGTAGGCGCGTAGATGATGTTGTTGTGCTCGTCGCGGATGAAATCGACGGCGAAGTTCTCCTGGACGGCCAGGTCATCCGGGTCGCGCGCGAGTTGGACCGCGATGCCGGGGATGATGAACTCCTGGTTGACGATGTAGAACCCGTCCAGCACGAGGACCACCACGATCATCGGCCACATGACGCGGTACAGGCTGACGCCGGCGGCCTTGATGCTCGTCAGTTCGCGGTTTCGGTTCAGGCGGACCATGGTGGCCGCCGCCGACACCAGAAGGGCCGGGGCCGCCAGCAACTGGAAATAGTTGAAGGCCCTGTAAAAGTAATAATCGGCTATCCCTGCCAGCAGGGGCCAGAGTCCCGACTGCTCGGTCTCGGCCGCCAGGTCGAGGAACTTGTTGCGGTTGAACGAGAAGTCCAGCAGCAGCGCCAGGCCCATGATGGCCGCCATGCAGATGACGAGCGACACGAGGAACGTCCTCAGGATGTAGGAGTCGAGGATCTTCATGCCCGGCGCCCTTTCAGCAGATCGCTCAGCCGAAGCGGCAACGGCCAGACCCACGCCAGGTAGGCCAGGATCGCCAGCCCCAGCACCACCACCTGCAGGTTCGGCATCCAGATCAGCCATATCAGGTCTTCCGGATGGTCGTACTCGCGGGACACCCTTGCGGTGATAAACATGGTTGCCCCGCTGGCCCACATCCAGGGCACCAATCCGACGCCGAACGCCGTCAGCAAGTGACCGCTGTGGAAATACATTCCCAGCCCCGCCCCCACCAGAACGAGGCCGAAGCATCCGATGGCGACCGCCAGGCGACCGTGCAGATCGGCCATGGAACGGGCCCGGACCTTCTTGGTCGCGACTGCGATCGTCGTCTCGGAGGCATCGTCGGGCAGTCCGCGGACGCGGTCCGACAGTTCCGGCCGACGCCCCCACGCCATCAGGCGCCACAGGTCCAGATCGTCCTCTTCGCGCGGCACGACGGTCGGGAGCGTCAGACCGACAGCGTGCGTACCGCGGATCGGCACGGCGTGGGCCTCGTCCACCACGACGGCTTCCCAGAGGGCGAGTTTGACGCGGTTGCGCGCCCGGTCGAACGTCACGCGTCCGAACGGGGCGTAGCAGTAGGTCTGGCCGCTCTTGCCGCGGTACTTCACGGTGGGCCCGTACAGCATGTCGCCGACCACGCGGTCGACGGTCATCTGGAAGCCGGCCTCCTTGAGGCGGATTCTCCCCGTCGATGAGAGCCGCGTGAAGAACAGCCGCTCGATGTCGGCCAGGGCCAGACGCTTGGCGGCGTAGGCGCTCGCCGGCAGAGGCCAGGCCGCAAGGAAGAACGCGACGGCCGACGTCACCACCGCCAGGACGATCGTCGGCCAGAAGAGACTCCAGATGGGGATGCCGCTCGCGCGACAGGCCATGACTTCGTTCTGGGCGGCCAGGCGACCGTAGACCAGCGTTCCCGCCAGCACCGCCGCCAGCGGCAGCGCGAAGTAGGCCGCCTTCGGCATCGAGAGCACCATGTACATGGCCGACGTGAACGGACCGAGACCGTAGTGCTCCAGCGCCTTCAGGACCATCCCGAACGCGACCACGCCCGTCACCGATGCCAGACCCAGCGCGAGGGTCTTCAGCATCTCCTTCAGGATGTATCGATGCAGTATCCGCATGGGGTGCCCGTCCCGTGGGGCCCAGAGCCGCCCCGGTGTCCGGCGTCAGATGATACCAGACGGCAGCGGGCGAGTATAGGGTTTCGTGGATGAGCGTGTGCGCCACGCGCCCGCCCTATTCCTCCGCGTCCTTGACAGGCTGTTGCGCAAGAGTATGCTGGGCTATTGAGGATCCTCGCGGCCGGCGGCGGGGACACACTGGCTGCAGACGTCGCGGGCCGCAGGCGCTCGTTAAGGAGTGGGGGGCATGACGAGATACCTGATTCTTCCGGGCGTGCTTGTCCTGGTGGGCGCCGCATGGGCCGCCGGTGCGGGCGGGCGAGGAACGGGGTTCCTGAAAGTGGACACGCCGGGCCTGGTCGTGAAACTGGCCGCCGGCAAGAGTTTCGTCGTGGGGAAGGTGAAAGAAGTGCCCGTTCCCACCGGCCGCGCGGTGCCCTTTGCCGCGGGCTCCTACAAGGCCTCTTCGGTCACCCTGTACGCGAAGGACAAGGCCGGCAAACTGTGGAGCCTCCAGAGCGCCGGCCGGCTCGGCAAACTCGGGAAGTTCAACATCGCCGAGGGCGAGACGACCACCCTCCAAGGGGGCGGTCCGCTGCGCGTGAGCGTCCGCGTCAAAGTCCTGAAGGGCAGCGACCTCACCTATGACGACTTCAGCATCGAGGACGGGCCCAAGGTCCGCCCCGAAAGGGGTGCCCCGTATGTCCTGGTGAAGGTGAGGTACGTCGGGCAGGCCGGCGAGGAATACTCCCCGTTCGTCAAGATGGGTAAACGCATCGAGGAATACTCCCCGTTCGTCAAGATGGGTAAACGCATCCTGCCGCTCCCTGCCATCTGCATCCTCGACGAGAACGGCAACAGCGTGATAGAAGGCCCGTACAGGCCCGCCGGCGTGCGGGGAGCCATAGTGGGCGCCAGCGGGGTAGGGGGCCGCGAAGGTTTCCTGCGCCCGATGCTCGCCGGGTTCCCGGAGCGGATCCGCGTGAAGGTCGTCCAGGACCTCGGCCCCTTCGAGATCGAGCCCGAGGAAAAGCCGAAACTGCACTCCGTCATACCCAAGGGCAAAGGCCCAAAGCCGCCGCCCGAGAAAGGGCCGTAGAGACCGCGAAAGGCAAGGGCGGCCGCACTTGCTCCGGGGGTACGTGTTTAGCGTGGTGTCATTCCGAGCGACCGCGGCTCGAGCCGCGGGAGTCGAGGAATCTCGCCGTTTTCCGTTCTCCGCTTCATCCTTCGCAGCCCTGCTTAGCCGAGGCGACGCAGGGCGGAGAACGGACAGCCCAACAGCGAGATTTCTCCGCTCGCCCCCGCTCGCGCGGGGGCTCGGTCGAAATGACAGTGCCTGTTGCAGGCTCCTTCGGAGAAGTCCACGCTAAACACGTACCTCCGGGGGTTCAGGACACCGGGAAGAAAGGCCTCTCCGGCAAGGAGGCGGCCGGAGGCCGATTCGCACGGTGTCCGGAAGTGCTTGGCCGCAGCACGGGCGCGCGGTGCGTCTTGCGGCGCGGCGGGGGCGGTATCTATAATCGCTCCCATGCTCTGGCGTTTGCTGACCTCGGTGGGGCAACTCGTGTTGCCGGTGCACTGCGCGGCGTGCGGCGCGGCGGCGCCGACGGACCGCCGCTGGCCGCTGTGCGAGGCGTGCGGCCGGGAGATGGCGGACCTCATCTCGTCGCCGTACTGCCCGCTGTGCGGCCGCCGGGCCGGGCCGCATACGGTCGGTCCCGACGGCTGCATGTTCTGCCGCAAGTATCCCGTCCGGTTCAGTGCGGCCGTTCGCGTAGGGCCGTACGAGGGCCCGCTGAAGACGCTCATCCTGCGGTGCAAGTACGAGCGGCGGCCGGCGATTGCGGGGGCCGTCGGCCGTCTGCTGCGCGAGCGGCTGGCCCTTGCGCCGTGGGCCGACCAGGTGGACCTGATCGTGCCGGTGCCGCTGCACTGGACCCGGCAGATAGCGCGCGGGTTCAACCAGGCGCTGGCCGTAGCGCGCCACCTGGCCGCCGCGGCGCCGAGGGCGAGAGGCGTGTCGTCGCGTCTGCTTCGTCGCACTCGCCCGACGCCGCACCAGACGGACCTGCCGGCGGCCCGGCGGCGGAAGAACGTCCGCGGCGCCTTCGCCGCGCGGGGCAAGCGAGACGCCATCAAAGGCAAGGGCGTGCTGCTCGTGGACGACGTGATGACGAGCGGCACGACGATCGGCGAATGCACCCGCGTCCTCACCCGCGCCGGCGCCCGCGACGTGTACGTGGCGGTCGTCGCCACGGCCGATTACAACGAGGTCGGGCCGTGGTGAGAGGGCGAACGCTTCTGCTTGCTGTTGCCGTGGCGCCGGCGTGCGGTATAATCAGGACGGCCGCGAAGCGCCTTGGGAAGGGCGTCACGATGACTCAGGTAGAAATCGACAAGATGCGACTGGCCGAGTTCTGCCGTCGCTGGAAGATCACGGAACTGGCTCTGTTCGGGTCATCCTTGCGGGACGATTTCGGACCGACCAGCGACGTGGATCTCCTGGTCACATTTGCCCACGACGCGGACTGGAGTCTGTTTGACCACTTCCGCATGGAACAGGAACTGGTCGACATGCTTGGCCGCGAGGTGGACCTTGTGACTCGTCGGGGGATTGAGGGAAGCCGCAACTGGATTCGCCGACGCGAAATCCTGCGGACTGCGAGGACCATCTATGCCGCCTGAGCGGTCCTGACGAGCGATTAAGGCTTGTCTATGCCTTGTAGTCGGGGTTCGGGCGGGGCATCTTGGCGCCGACGCGTTTCTGCCAGGCGTGAAGCAGGGCAAGGAGTTCGTTCTTCTTGCCGGGCATCTTCCGGGCGAGGTCGCGGCGTTCGCCGACGTCCTTGCTGAGGTTGTACAACTCCACCGTCCCCTCATCGTAAAACTCGATGAGTTTCCAACCGCCCGCGGTCAAGATTCCCTTTGCGCGCGGGCGCTGCCGCCGTATCATCTTCGTGGAAGCCGGCGCATGGACCGGGCCGCTCTCGGCCCCGCGGTCGGTGGCGACACGCGAAAGGAGAAGCGGATTATGCAGAGGCGAAAATTCCTGGGCGCCGTGGGCGTGGCCGGCGCGGCCGCGATGGGGGCCTTGGCCGAGACGGCCGGCGCGGCAGAGGCGCCAAAGAAGCAGTACCTGGAACTCAGGCTCTATCGCTGCGACGCCGGCGCGATGCGCGAGGGCCTCGAAAAGTTCCTGGGCGAGGTGGCCATCCCCGCGTGGAACCGGGCCGGCATCAAACCCGTCGGCGTGTTCGGCATGATGGACGGCGCGAGCGCCGACCTGTACGTCCTCCTGCCGCACGAGTCCATCGAGTCGTTTGCCGCCGCACCGCACCGCGTTTGGGCCGACGCCAAGTACCAGCAGGCCGGTGCGGCATTCCTCGACGCACCCAAAAAGGAACCAGGATACAATCGGATCGAAAGTTCGTTGATGCTGGCGTTCGACGGCATTCCCAAGGTCGAAGTGCCGGCGACGAAGGACACGCGCGTCTTCCAACTGCGCATCTACGAAGGCCACTGCGCCGAACGGGCGATGCGCAAGATCGAGATGTTCAACACGGGCGGTGAACTCGACCTCTTCCGTCGCACAGGCATGAACCCGGTCTTCTTCGGCCAGAGCCTGATCGGAACGAAACTGCCGAACCTGACCTACATGCTGGGCTTCGACGACATGGCGGCGAAGGACAAGGCGTGGAAGACGTTCGGCGGCCACCCCGAATGGAAGAAGATGCGGTCCGATCCGAAGTACAAGAACACGGTCTCGGCGATCACGAACATCATGCTTCGGCCGTCGGCCTGTTCGCAGATTTGAGCGTCGAAGGCGGATGCGCATGCTCCGGGCCGAGACTCGGCGTGCGGCCCTGTTGTCATCCTGCCGAGGTGCGGTATAATCGAATCGGGCGTACGGCGCATCAGCAGAGCACGGAACGATGATTCACGTGGATATCGATAAAGCGCAACTGGCTGAGTTCTGCCGGCGGTGGCAGGTTCGGGAACTGGCCGTCTTCGGCTCCGTACTGCGCGATGATTTCAGCCCCGGCAGCGACGTGGATGTACTGGTGGAGTTTGAACCTGAGGCGCAGATCGGTTTTCTGTCGCTGGCAAGGGCGGGCCGCGAGTTGTCGTCCCTTTTCGGACGAAAGGTTGACTTGATACCGAAGAACGGCTTGAAGCCGCGCCTGCGCGGGCCGGTTCTGGCCGCCGCGGAGGTGCTCTTTGCGACCTGAAGAACTGTACCTAGCCGACATCGTGGAGGCAGCCGAGGCAATCGCCAGGTTTCTCGAGGACGTCGCGCGAGCCACCTTCCTTGGCAACGACCTGCTACGAAGCGCCGTGCTTCAGAAACTCTCGGTTATCGGTGAGGCCGCAGCCCGGCTGAGTTCGGAGTTCACGGCTTGTCATCCTGAGGTTGAATGGGCGGACATTGTGGCTTTCCGCAATATCGCCGTTCACGCTTACTTCAACGTGGACTGGTCGATCGTATGGGTAGCCGCGACCCAAGACGCTCCGGCGCTCAGTGAGCAGATCATGCGGATTCTTCGGGCCGAGTATCCCGACGAGCAGCCAGGGGATGGAGAAAGGAACGGGCCCGCATGACGCTCATCCCGTTCGGCCGCCAACTGAAGAGTCTCGGCCGCCTCGGCCACGTGGGCTCCGTCCTGACGAAGCACGGATTCGGGTGGCTGGTTCTGCGTCTGCACCTGGACCGCCTGGTGCCGTTTCGCAAACGTCTGCTGCGGGGCCGCCGCGGAGAAGCGGAACGGGCGGGCCCGTCGACGGCGGCCCGCGTGGCGAAGGTGCTCGAGGAACTGGGGCCCACCTACGTCAAACTCGGCCAGGTCCTCGGCAGCCGGACCGACCTGATGCCGCCGGCCTTTATCGCCGAGTTCCGCAGACTCCAGGACCGTGTGGCGCCGTTTCCGACGGATGTGGCGCGGGTCGAGATCGAGCGCGAACTCGGCGGACGCATCGACGACCTGTTCGACGACTTCGGCGACGCGCCCTTTGCCGCCGGCAGCATCGCCCAGGCCTACGCCGCCAGGACGAAGGACGGCACGCCGGTCGTCATCAAGGTCCGCCGGCCGGGCATCCGCGACGTGCTGGAGGCCGACATCGATATCCTCGGGCGCCTGGCGGAACTGGCCGAGCGGTACGTGCCGGAGTACCGCATCTTCCGGCCGTCGCTGCTGGTGGAGGAGTTCGCCCAGACGGTCCGGCACGAGATCGACTTCATCGCCGAGGCCTCCAACACCCAGCGGTTCGGCGAGGCGTTTGCGGATAACCCGCACATCCGTGCCCCGCGAGTCTTGTGGAACCTGACGAGCAGCGGCGTCCTGACGCTCGAGCGCCTGGAGGGCGTCCCCGTTTACGACACCGAGGCCCTCGCCGCCGCCGGCGCCGACCGCAAGGCCCTGGCAGCCCACCTCGCCGACTGCTTCATGCGGCAGTATTTCGAACTGGGCCTGTTCCACGCCGACCCGCATCCGGGCAATCTTGTGGTCCAGGCCCCGGACGTGCTGGGCGTCCTGGACTTCGGCCAGGTCGGGCGGTTGAGCGACACCTTCCGCTCGAAACTCGGCACGGCCCTGGTCGCCTCGGTTAACCGCGACTTCGATATCGTCCTGGACGTGCTGGACGACCTGGAGGCGCTGCCGGAGGATCTGGACAGCGAGCGCCTAAAGAGCGACCTGGCCGCCCTCGTGGACAAGTACGCCGGCGTGCCCCTGAAGCAACTCGACCTGAAGGAACTGTTCGACGAGATCACCGCCACGGCCCGCTGGCACCGCGTCGTCTTGCCGCGAGACTTCGTCGTCCTCGGAAAGAGCCTCGTCATAATGGGCGGCGTGGCGCTCGATCTGGACCCCGAGACGAGCATGGTGGAAGTGGTGCGGCCGAAGATCCGGCGCCTGATGGCCGACAAGGTGTCGCCGAAGCGCCTCGTGCATCACGGGGTGACCTCGGCCTACCATCTGCTTGCCCTGGTCGAGCAGGGGCCGCGGTCGCTCCGGCAACTGGTACGGAAACTGATACGCGGGCGGCTCCAGATCCTCTTTCGCCACGAGAACCTCGACCATCTCATCACCGAACTCGACCGCTCCAGCAACCGCATCGCCTTCTCGATGATCGTGGCGGCCATCATCCTCGGCTCGGCCGTCATCATGCAGGCCCACGTCAAGCCGATGATTCCCGGCACGGACATTCCGCTGTTGGGCCTGTTGGGCTTCGTCCTGGCGGGCCTGCTTGGGATCTGGCTCGTCATCGCGATTCTGAGGTCGGGCAGGTTGTGACGCGCCGTGAATGCGGCCGCGCGGCGGTCGTCTGTCAGGGGGTACTTGTTTAGCGTGCTCTCGAAGCGATGTCATTTCGACCGAGGCCGTACGGCCGAGCGGAGAAATCTCGTCGTCCGGACACGGATAACGGCGATCCCGGCGCGCCGGGACTCGACTCGCTTCGCTCGCTCGGAATGACACGCTAAAC
>JAUVZF010000003.1 GCA_030602705.1 Planctomycetota bacterium | reverse complement strand
TGGCGGTGGCCCATCCGGGCGTCGCGCCGCCCGTCGAGAGCGGCGAGACGACCGCGCCGCTTCCCGTGCCGAAGTGGACGTGGAAGCGGGCCACGTTCTGGGGGACCATCATCGGGGGTCCGCTGATAGCGGCGGCGGTGGGCCTGCTCATCTGGGACCATTACGAGACGCTTGAACTGGAGCGCGATATCGCGGCGGTGCTGACGGAGGCCGAGGACCAGTTCAACCGCGGCGAGTGGGCCCTGGCGGACCAGAGTTTCACGGACATCGTCCGGACCGACAGGTTCCGCAAACTGGAAGACAAGATGATCTACGCCAAGCAGCACGCCCTGATGGCGCGGGCGGAACTGGCGCTGGAGCAGAAACAGTGGGAGAAGGCCGACGCGAACGCCAACCTGGCTTATCAGACGTTCGGCGCGCGGAGCCTCTGGGTCACGGACTTCAAGCGGCGGTTCAACAAGGCACGGGACGTCGAACAGGTCATGAAAGAGGTGGAACTGGCCGCAGGCAATGGCAACTACGAGCAGGCGATTTCGCTGCTCGAAGAACTTCAGGCCAAGTACGCCGATCTCGACCTCAACGAGCGGATCGCCGAGTTCCGCGAGAGGAAGGAACTCGGAGAATATACGGGCCTGGTGGACCAGGGCAAGCAGCACTTCGAGCGGAAGAATCTGGACGCCGCACAGACGGCCTTTGAGGCCGCACGCAAGATCCGGCCCGGATCGGAGATCGACGGCCTGCTTCAAATGGTCACCACCGAGAAGCAGTACCTTCAGGTGGTCGGGCTTGCCCAGAGGGCCACAGCGGACGGCAACTGGGCCGAGGCGGCGTCCTACTACCTGGCGATCATGAAGATCAGGCCCTCCGAGGCCGTCCGGACCGCCATGAACAACGCCAGGGCCGAGGACCTTGCCGGTCGGGCCAGAACCCTGGCAGAGAACAAACTGATGGAGGAGGCCACGGCGCTGGCGACCGAGATCCTCAGTCTCAACCCCAACCATGCATGGGCCCTGGAGTTTCTCAAGAAGGCCGGACGCCAGCGGACGCTCGACAATTTCGTCAAGGCCGCCAAGGCCGCCATCGCCAAGGCCCAGTGGGACCAGGTCATCAACACCTGCAAGGAGATCGAGAAACTCCTGACCGACGCCGACGCCGACCTCAAGACCCAGGCCGAGGGGTGGAAAACGGAGGCGCACTACCAGATGGCGATGGCCCGGGCGCTGGAGGCCCTGAGCCAGAAGAACTTCGACGAAGCGGAGACCCTCGCCCTGAAGGCCCAGAGTTTCAACGACACCAGCGACGTGGGCGCGCTCATCGAGAAGATCGACACCCACCGCCAGTACTACGGCCACCTGGACCTGGGCAAGGAACTCCTGAGCCAGATCAAGTACGTCCCGGCACTGGAGTCCCTCATGCGGGCCCAGAAGGTGATGGATACCCAGGACGTTCGCAACCTGATTACCGAATGCAACTACCGCCGGTACCTCGGCCAGGCCAAGTCGTATCGTGACGGCATGCATTACAACCAGGGTCTATCGGTTGCGAGGATTGCGCAGCGCTACAGGAACACTGTGGAGGTCCAGGCGCTCATCCAGCAACTCGTGCTGCTGATCCAGCAGCAGGAGAAGCAGAAGAACAAGAACAAGTGAGGTGGCCCATGCCCGGTTCACGCAATCCTGAGGCGCATCGGTCCCGCATCGGACGCGCTCGTGCCGCGCTCGGGCGGCTGCACGGATGCGAGCGCGGCCAAGCGATCTACGTGATGATCCTGTTCTTCTTCCTGTTGGCAGGCCTGTTGTTCCTGGTCCTCTCAAGCGGCGAGAAACTCAACCACAAGGTGCAGATGCAGAGCGCGGCCGACTCGGCAGCCGCCACGGGCGCGGCGTGGTTCGCCCGAGGCCTGAACGTCATCTCGATGTGCAACGTGGCCGAGACGCAACTGTTGAGCCTCATCATTTTGCTGGACACGCTGGAGACGGTCACGCCGCCCGCCTCCGAGTGCATCGACGACCTGGTCAAGAACATCGGTTCCTCGAAGGCCGGGCGCGACATTCCGATCGACGACAGGATCTCGGAGTGGCTGGCGGTCGGCAATGCCGCTTCCGAGAAGCAGATCATCCGGAAACTCGACGATATCGTCCGCGAGATCGATTGGCCCGATTACCTGGCGTACGACAACGGCGTCCTGTGGGAATGCACGAAACTCATGGACGGCTTCATGCACGTGATGCGCGAAATCACGCCGCTGGCGGCACAGCGAGAGGCCGTCGACATCGCCGACGAATGCGGCGCCGATTTCGGATTCATCCTGCCGCTGAATCCGGAACTGCCCGTCCGAGACGGCGAGTGGGGCGACTTCGAGAACCCGATGGTCCTTGGCAAGATGCCGCCGCCGGGGGGTGGCGTCTCCACCCGCGAGCCGACCATCGGCGGCTTCGCACACGTTATGAACTACCGCGGCTATTACCCGGATTACCTGTACAAAGGCGAGATCCAACGCGGCCGGGGACCCGTCATGGGGCCATGGTCGTACTGGCGTGAACCGTTCACGGCCACCCGGCCGATGGGCCTCTTGGACATCAGCCGCTTCTCGGTCCTCTTCAACCTGGTCTCGTCGCGCAAACTGGAGATGATGTTCGGCACACCCGACCCCCAGGTATCGCTGCGCAACTGGGAGATGCAGTACGACAAGGCCGAGGACATGAGCGACAACGATATCCTCCGCACGTGGTGGGAGACCGTTTCGTTCAGTTGCCGCCACCCGTTCCCGCAAGCCACGTTCTTCTCGAACATTGACCTGCGGCACCCTCACCGTCCGACGATCCACACGCATGCGTACAATGGCTGGCGGGACCTTCCGTCTCCGCCGCGGTCGGGGCAGCCTCCCATGCCGGGTGTCGAGCAGGGGGTGGCGGTCCCGCAGGGCTGGCAGCGGCGCCCGCAGCCGAATGATGTCGCCGACCTGCGCGACCCCCGCGAGGCGGTCTGGTATGCCGTCACCAAGCACTGGACGTACAATTTCCCGCAGTTGGGCATCTTTGCACCGCACCCGCCCATGCATCCGGACGGTTCGAAGTGGGAGTACACGGACCCGTCGGACTGGAAGGTGTACTACAGGGTACAGATGCGCCGATTTGACGGGGCGGAACTCGATACCGACGAGGAGTTGCACCGCAACTACCTGCCGCCGGGCGGCAACGCCCCCTTCGCACCCATCATGTTCGACCTCGTCACGGGCGAGCACACCTGGGAGAACATCGACAGGTACTTCACCTTCAACGGGTTCGCCTACCGGTCCGGCAAGGTCCGCCACTGGCGGAAGCCCACCGAGTCGGAAGGGCAGACCACGGGGTTCCTGAATCCGAACCCCATCGAAGAACTCATCGCCTACGCCCAGGCCCGCGTGTACGCCCGGTACAGTTGGGACCTGTTCACGCAGCACTGGAAGGTCAAACTGATGCGGACCGACCGGTGGCAGGGGGGGCTGCGGCCGGACTACCGCATGGTGGCAATGAGCCTGGCGAGCGAACTCGGCAAGTCCGTTCCGGGCCAGTTGTCGGGTGTGTTGACGCGGGAACGGATCGAGCCGGTCGAGCGCATGGTCGACGCCTACGATGATCAGTTTGTGGCGGAGTTCACCCATTGAAAGCGACAAGAACCCAAACCCGACGACGGGCACGCAGGGGAAACGCACTGCTGGAGTTCATGCTGACCCTGCCGATCATCATCTTCATGGCCGGCGTGACGATGTACATGTCGTTCGCCATGCTGGCCAGGCAGAATGCCCTCGTGGCTTGCCGCCGCAGCCTCTGGCACAGCGCCGGCCACGGGGGCTGGACCAGCATGAAACTCGAGGGAACCGTGCCCGGCATGGATGAGGACGACGGCACACAGCGTCCGCGCGGCCAGGGGGAGGAACTCGACCGCCTTCAGCAGGATGTCGAGCCGGAAACCATCGCCAGAACGACGAACCCCCGGGGCCGCGAGTACTGGTACCGCATCTGGGACAACCTGCCCGGCCGCCATGAGAGCAAGGCCGAGCAGCCCTTCAAGACGGCGCCGCTCTGGAACTTCATTAAAGGCCCCGCCCGGGCCGAACACAAGCGCGACTCGAGCCCTTGGCATTTCTATCACATCGATGCCTGGAAGATCGCCCGGGCCGGCCCGCTCAAAGAGATCTTCGAGGCGTTTCGCCAGAACCTCGAAATGCAGACCTTCGCGCCACATTTCGAACCGACCCGCGACGACATCATGCGCCGCTGGTGGCACGGCGACGACATCCTCAGCGAAGAAAACCAGTACAACTGACCGGGAGGACAGACGCAGGCCATGACGCACGAGTCATCCAGTTCCGAAGGCGGCCGGCCGCCCGACAAGCGGCGCAAGGGACGCTCACGCGTGTGGCGCGTTGCGGCCGTCGTCGTCGTGATCCTTGTGACGCTCGCCCTGGCGCACTACCTTCGGCACCCGGCCGGGATCTGGGACGGCGATGAGGGCGGCGGCAACCTGACGTTCGGCCAATGGCCGCCCGAGGACAAGCCCTCCGGCGGTACGGTCCGTATGGGCGGTCCGCCGAAGCCCGACGCGAGACCCACCACCAACGAGGAGGCGACAGACGATCTGCGACAGATCATGGCCGGACTCGTGATGGCCGCCATCGGCGACGGCGCCGACACCGACGACCCGCGCAACCAGGACGCCGAGTCGAAGCGGCGGTTCATCGCCGACGCCTTCGGCCTGCCGTACGACTATCCGCGCAACAAGGCCCCCGCCGACCTCATGCCCCGCGATGCCCAGGTCCTGATGGTCTTCGAGAATCCCGAGCGCGCCGGTTGCCGCATGGTCCTCGTCCGGATGCGCAAGGACGTCGGCGCGGCGCTCGAGGCCTTCTGCAAACACTACGACCAGAAGGGGTGGCGGTGGGACGAACTTGCCAATCCCCGAAAAGACCGTGACTCCCAGCCGGACCGCGGGTGGCTCGTCCGGTTCCGCAAGGGCAAACGCGAACGCATCGTGTACGCCCGCGCCCGCGCCGGCGGCGAAGAAACGCTGGTAGCCATTTACGATCCGCGGTATTAGAGCCACGCGGGGACAGGCGAAGCGAAGGAGCACCGATGGCGAGACGAAAGCAAAACCCCTGGCTTCCGAGCGGCGGCGTGCTGGTCGTGGCGGTGCTAGCGGCCGTCCTGGCCGGGATCCTCCTCAACGTGTACGTCATGTATCTGAAGAGTTCCTACGAGGCCGGGTCCGAGATGTTCCTCCAGATGAGAAGGGACGTGGCGAAGGGTAAGCCCATCGAGTCCGCTGACATCATGGCGTTCTGCGTTCCCCAGAAGTTGCTTCCGAGTTTCTCCCAAGTCGTCAAGGCGCAGTACAAGGACAGTTCGGTCCTCGGCAACAAGCCCCGCCGCGACCTGCACGAGGGCGAGTTCATCCAGTGGACCGATTTCCTGCCCGGTTCGGCCAAGAAACTTGATAAGATTCGCCCGGGCTACGAGCGGATGACGATCGAAATCCGGCCCGAACCGCTC
The DNA here is from genome assembly GCA_030602705.1 of Planctomycetota bacterium. Taxonomy (GTDB): domain Bacteria; phylum Planctomycetota; class Phycisphaerae; order FEN-1346; family FEN-1346; genus JAUVZF01. The sequence continues at coordinate 77,343 of JAUVZF010000003.1, read as the reverse complement.
CTTCAACCGGGGGCCTTCATCACCATCCGCGGGGCCTTCGACACCAACCCCGATGAAAGGAAAGAAGACCGCGAGATCATGGACGTTCTGTATAATATCCAGGTCAAGGCCGTCGGCGGGTCGGCCGAGCCGACCGAGGGCAGGCGGCGGGCCGACAACAACATCCAGATTGAGTTGAAAACGACCCAGGTCAAGCAGGTGCTCCAGATCAAGGAGGCCCTCGTTGACAAACACTTTATCGTCTCGCTCAGCCCGTCGCCGACGGGCAAGGCGGGCGAGCCGAAGTTCTCGGACCAGATACTCGACCACATTGCCAAAATGAGGAGAGGGGTGCCGCCGGTCTCGCCGTAAGCAGGCCACGGGGCACGGAGAGCCCATGCGCGTTATCGCCTACAGCCAGTTGAGCGACGTGCGGCAGGAGATCGAACTGACCGGGGAGGTCCTGCGCATCGGCCGCGACCCCGCCAACGACCTCGAACTGCCCAGCCCGTTCGTCTCGCGCGAGCATGCCCGCATCATCGCACGCGACGGCGACTACTTCATCGAGAACGTCGGCATGAACGGAACCCTCGTCGATGACAACATGGTGGGCATGGGCGAGCAGGTCAAGATCGCACCCGGGCAGGAGATTCACATCGGCGAGTGGGCGCTGTACCTGTCGGCCGACGAGGCCGTCCAGCCCACAGACAAGGCCATCAGGATTCGCCGAGAACGCACCCCACTGGCCAAGGCGATGGCTGTCGAGAAGAAGGTCCACGGCGAACTCCTGCGCCGGCTCAACCTCCGGACCATCGACGTCGAGGCGCAGGACGACCCCCGCTATGTGGACCACATCAAGGCCCACCTGTCGGCCGTCATCGACGGCATCATCAGCGAGGTCGACGATGAGGCGGGCTGGTTCCTGGTGGCGCAGCAACTGAAGCGCGACGTCATTACCGAGATCTCCCGCCGCGCGGGCAGCAAGATGCGGCCGGCCATCCTGAAGGCCGGCGACGCCGTTCTCGACCCGCAGTACGAGGCGGGCCTGCTGCGAATGCGCGACCTCCTCATCCAGGACCTCGGCCTGAAATTCGGTGCAGAGAACGTCAAGGAAGACGTCGAGGCCGTCGAGGAACGGTTCCACGAAGAGTTCGACCGCGAGGCCCCGCAGGTCACCGAGTCGCTCTGGGTCTACATCGTTCGCCGCTACATCTTGAAGGACATCCTCGACATCGTGGTCGGCCTCGGCCCCATCCAGGACCTGCTCGACATGCCGAACGTAACCGAGGTCATGGTCGTGGGGCCGAGCAAGATCTATATCGAAGAGAACGGCGTCATCCGCAACACCGGCCGCTCGTTCTTCTCCGACGAGATCGTCCTCACGGTCATCGAGCGCATCGTCACGCCCCTCGGCCGGCGCATCGACCGCTCAACCCCCATCGTCGACGCCCGGCTGCCCGACGGCAGCCGTGTCAACGCCACGATCGAGCCCTTGAGTCTCTGCGGACCGGTCCTGACGATCCGCAAGTTCTCCGAGACGCCGTTCACGATCGACGACCTCATCAGTTTCGGAACGATCACGCCGTTTGCCGCCAACTTCCTGCGGGCCTGCGTCCTGGGGCGAAAGAACGTGCTGGTCTCGGGCGGCACGTCCTCCGGCAAGACGACCCTCCTGAACGTCGTCAGCGCCTACATCCCGCCGCACGAACGCATCATCACCATCGAGGACTCGGCCGAGTTGCAGCTGTGCCAGGAGCACGTGGTACGCGTCGAGACACGCCAGGCCAACGTCGAGGGCAAGGGCCGCTACACCATTCGGGCCCTCGTCCAGAACGCGCTGCGGCAGCGGCCGGACCGCGTCATCGTCGGCGAGGTCCGCGGCGCCGAGGCTCTCGACATGCTACAGGCCATGAACACCGGCCACGACGGGTCCCTCACAACCATCCACGCCAACAGCCCCCAGGACTCCATGAAACGCCTCGAGGGCCTCGTCCTGGAGGCCGTGGACATGCCCGTGCGGGCCATCCGCGAGCAGATCGTCACGGCCCTCGACGTCGTCGTCCACCTGACGCGCTTCGCCGACGGACGCCGCGAGGTTACCGCCATCAGCGAGATTGCCGGCCTGGACCGCGACGAGGACGACATCATCGTGGAAGACATCTTCGTGCGGCCGACGATCGGCACGGAGCGCGGCAAGCGCGGAGAACTGATGCACACCGGGTATATACCGCTGTTCGCCAAGGATCTGCTTCACAAGGGCCTCCTGACCGTTGATGCGTTCATGTAAACCATGACCGACCTCGTTCCACTGGCTCAGGATGTGCTGCTGTATCGCGGCGGGGCGACCCTGCTGGCGATGTTTGCGGCGTTCTGCGCCGTCATCTCGCTGCGGCTGCCGCTTCGCACGCTCATCCGCAAGCAGGAGGAGGACTTCCACGGCGCGCTGGTCGAGTTGTTCCTGTTCGACGTCACGCCGCGCCAACTGACCTACGTCATGTTTGCCGGGGCGCTTGTCGCGGGCCTCATCCTCGCGCTGCTTGCCAACCACGCCGAGGCGGGAGTACTCGGCGTCATCATCACCTTCGGCGTCGGCATGGTTCTGGGCTACTGGATGCCGCGCCTCGTCATCTTCGTCCTCCAGCGGCGCAGGCGCGACAAACTCAACGAGCAACTGATCGACGGCCTGGTGACCCTGGCCAACGGCATGCGAGCCGGGCTGAACCTGGTTCAATCGATGAAATTGATCGAGGACAACACCGAGCCGCCCATCAGCCAGGAGTTCGGCCTCATGCTCCGAGAGTTCGAGCACGGCACCAGCGTCGATGAGGTCATGCGGCGGGCGTCGGCCCGGCTGAAGTTGCACCACTACCAACTCCTGTTTGCCGCAATGGAGACCGCACGCATTCGCGGCGGGAACCTGCCCGAGACGCTCGACCGGCTCGGCGAGTCGCTCCGCGAGATCATTCGGCTCGAAGAAAAAGTCAGGGCGCTAACGGCCGAGAACAAGATGAGCGCCATCATGATGGGGCTCATGCCCCTGGTCGTCGCGGGCATCTACTATATGATCGAGCCGACCTGGGTGGAGGCGCTCTTCAATGACGAGTACGGAATGCTCCTGCTCGTGATTGCCATTTTCCTGAACCTTGTCGGGTTCCTCTGGATTCGCAAGATCGTGACGTTCGAGATCTAGGCCGCACCGAGGGAGACGCACGACGTGATTCTGATCGTCATCATCAACCTGCTGGTGTTCGCGTCGGTGTTTCTGTTCGTCTCTGCGCTGTTCCGCACGCCGATCGAGACGGAGGATGCATCCGCATTCCGGATCGAGGTGGACAACATCGATCGCGACACCATCTTCGAGAGCGCTTTCATGCGGCCGTTCCTGGTTCCCATCTACCACGTGGTTCGGCGGCTGAACATGCCGGGTCTGAAGCGGCACATCCTGAAACTGCTTCTGGCCCTCGGCAATCCGAACCAATACACGTCGGACGAGTACCTGGTCATCTGCACGGTGTGGGGCCTGATCGGGGCCATCGCGCTGTGGTGGGGGGTCTGGGCGATGCTGGGGTACCTCTCGCTTCTGGCCCTGCTGGGCTACTTGGCGGTCGGTTTTACCGTGGGGTTCTTCGCGGCGTACCTGCTGCTTCGCGAGCGGGCCTTGGCCCGTCTGCGTATGATTGCCAAGCGCCTGCCGTACACGCTCGACCTGATTGCCATGGCGATGGACGCCGGCGCGACGTTTTACGAGGCCGCCAACGCCGTTATCCGCGACGACCCGGAGGAACCGCTGAACCAGGAGTTCGGCATGATGATCCGGGAGATCGATTTCGGCCGCAGCCGCCAGGACGCCCTCACCCATCTGGGCCAACGCATCAACGTGGACGGCCTCGACGGCATCATTTCGGCCGTCCTTCAGGCCGAGCAACTCGGCACGCCGCTGGCCGATGTCCTCAAACTCCAGGCAAACCTCCTGCGGATGCGCCGCAGCATGAAGGCCGAGAGGCGAGCCGGAGAGGCCGCCGTCAAGATGCTCATTCCGTCCATGCTCATCCTCATCGCCGTCGTCCTCGTCATCTTCGCCCCCATCATCGTGCGCCTCATCCGTGGCCAGTACCTGGAGTAGAACCACGGTCGCCAGGATGCGGCGGGGCGCTCCCGTAAGCGTCCAGACGCCTGCTCACGGAAGTTGACAAAGTGCCCTCAGGTGTCTGTTGCACGAACCGCGCGGCGGCCTTCCTAGGCCGCCGCGAGACGCTCCAAATCATGCGTGGTGGCCTGGGAAGGCCACCACGCGGAAGCCCTCTGGTAACTTGTGCGGGCAGGCTCTCAGGTGCGCTTATTTGTCGAGCGGCTCCAGATAGATGTTCCGGAACTCGATGGGGCTGCCTTCGCTCTGTAGGCAGATGGCACCGCTGGACGGGTTGGCGTCTGTGCCCTCGTTCTGAATCTGGCCGTTGACGGTGAGGTTGACCGTGCCGCCGTCGCAGATGATGTCGTAGGTGTTCCACTGGCCGGCGGGTTTCTCGTTTGAGGGGTTCTTCTTCTTGACGTTGGCGTAGGCTTTGGGCCCGATCTGCTTTCCATCCACCTTGATCGTCGAGTGGCTCAGCAGCCAGAAGTCTCCGGCATTCTGGTGCATGAGTTGAGCCTCGATGCACTTGGGCCAGACCCTGTCGATACCCGCGCGGTGAAGCAGCACGCCGCTGTTCGTGGGCTTCTCGGCCCATCGCCATTCCACGTGCAGTTTGTAGTTTGCGTACTCCTCGCAGGTGCGGATGTATCCGTTGGGTTTGCCTTCGCAGCGGATGATGCCGTCGCGGACGCTCCAGGCCTTGTCCACCATCCATTTCTTGTCGGGGCCGCGCCGGTCGTTCGGGATGAAGCGGACCCAACCGCTGAGGTCCTTGCCGTTGAAAAGGACGATTTTCCTGGTGGGGACAACGGGCCAGGGCTTGTTCTTGTCGCTTGCGGGCTCGATGGTGATGTTGCGGAACTCAATGGGCGCACCTTCGCTCTGAAAACAGATCTTGCCGCCGCTCAGGGAACAGGCGGTCGCCTCGTTCATAAGTTTGCCGTTGACGTACGGCCGGACGGTGTCGCCGACGCACCAGACCTCGTAGACGTTCCACTGGCCGGGCTCCTTTTCGTTGTGGGCGTCGTACTTGGCGACCCTTCGGCCCCCGACGCGATGGCCGCCGCTGGTGTGCTCGTTGAACTCGACGCCGCCGATTTCGAAAAAGTCGCCCTGGTTGCGGAACATGCCCTGGCATTCGAGGCTCTTGGGCCAGACGCGGTCTTCGCCGACCATGTGGACAAGGATGCCGTTGTTCCCGGTGCGGCCGGGCCAGCGATACTCGACGCGGACCTTGTAGTTCCTGTAGGCCTTGGCGGTGCGGATGTAGCCGGTCGGCTTACCGGTGCAGGCCAGGATGCCTCCGGCTTTGATGGTCCAGGTCTCATCCACCTTGCCTTCGCCTCGCAGATGGCGGACCCAACCGTCGAAGGTCTTGCCGTCGAACAGCACGGTCTTCTCCGTTGGTTCGATCGCCTCTTCTGCCCCCATGGCCGCCGACAACGGAGCCAACACCACGCACACGACACCGAGAATCAATGCTTCGCGTTTCATCACGCTCTCCTTTCCAAACGGGAGTTGGGGATACGGAACCTGTCGTCCACCCTCTTGGGCGGCCCCCGGCGATGACTCAGCATAAGGGAAAGAAAGGCACAGTCAAGAGTCATAGGGCATCGCTTCTCGGCGACGAGTCAAATCAGTTCGGGCCGGGTAGACGGCTCCTATTTCGCGCAGTATTCATCGAAGCCAAGGCGTTGGAGTTCGGCCCGCACGTGCTTGGCCTCCTCCGGCGTCAGGTTTCGCATCGGCAGGCGAACCGGGCCGCAGTCCAGGCCGACCATCTTCATGACGGCCTTGGCGGCCGGCAGGAACGAACCGGCCGTGCGGTACAGCAGGTGTATCATCTCGCGGGACTTGCGCTGAAGGTCGCGGGCCGTGTCAAGGTCGCCCGCCTCAAACGCCTCCATGAGCCGCCGATACAGCGGGGCCGCAAAGTTGAACGTGCTGCCGACCGCGCCGCGCGCGCCGATCGCCAGGCCGGCGAGCAGCGTTTCGTCGCGGCCGTAGAGAAGGTCGAACCGCCCGTCCCCGACGTTGAGGCACCGTCCGAAGTCCACGAGGTCTTCCCACGTGTACTTGATGCCGGCGAGGGTCGGGATGGCCTCGGTCGCGGTTTCCAGGAAGTCGGCCATCGGGAACTCGACGCCGGTCATCCCGGGGATGTGGTAATAGTAGAAGGGCAGCGCGGGCGCCGCCGCCGCAACCTGGGCGCAAAACGCCACCAGGTCCTCGATGGTCTGCGGCTTGAAGAAACACGGCCCCATCGCGCCGATGCCATAGGCGCGGATCTCGGCCGCGTGGGCAGCGAGCGCTTTGGACTCGGCCAGACTGTTGTGCCCGACGTGGATGATGACCTTGAACCCCTCGGCCGCCACGTCCGTCCAGCGCTTGGCAATATCCATCCGCTCGGCGACCGTCAGCAACAAACTTTCGCCGGTCGTGCCGCACGCGAACACACCCGCCACGCCGTTTCGCGCCAGCAGGTCGGCGTACGGTTCGACGGCAGCGAGGTTCACGCCGCCGTCTTCACCCATCGGCGTAAACGGCGCCGCAATCAGCCCTTCGATGTGCTCTGTCATGGCACAGACTCCTTCCTCACCCGTCCTCGTCCTTCTTGCGGAGCGTGTGAAGCGTCAGACCGTCAATCGGCCCCTGCCTCAGCCACCAGACCCTCGCCAACCTGACAGGAATGATGAGGCTCGCGACGTATCCGACCACGACACACGTTACCACGCCAGTGAAACTGTACAGCAACAGGTACACGATGCCCGTCCAACTGACGGCGAACTGGACGGCGGCGCTGGCCGCCAGGCCCACCAGCGCTCCGATGCCGTGCGCCCGGCGGCTGAAGATGCCCAGTAGAAACAGGCCGCCCAGTCCGCCGGCGAACAGGCCGAGAACCTTGCTGAACTCGTCCCACAGGCTCTTGATGTCCCAGCCCGTCATGAGCAGCGCAAGGCCCATCCCGGCCAGCCCCACGACGACCGTGACCCATCGGGCCAGGGCGAGGCAGGTGCGGTCCTTCGCGTCCGGCTTGAAGCGGCGGTAGAAATCCGTGGTGACGGCGGTGGCGACCGAGTTCATGCTCGAATCGAGGCTCGACATCGCCGCCGCGAACAGGGCAGCAATCAGCAGGCCCGCCACGCCCGTCGGCAACTGCGTCACGATGTACCACGGAAAGACGGCGTCGGCGTTGGCGAGCGTCGGGTTCATCAGGTCCGGGCGCGTCTTGAAGAATACGTACAGGGCCGCGCCCAGGCCGAAGAAGAGCATCGAGCCGGGGATGCACAGGACGGCGTTGGTCCAGATGCCGCGGCCTGCGGCCTTCTCGTCCTTGGTGGTCAGGTACCGCTGGATGACGGTCTGGTCGCTGCCGTACGAGATGAAGTTGGCAGCCAGTCCGCCGAGCAGGACGACCCAGAAGGTCGGCGTCTGGAGGTCGAACCGGAAGTCGAAGGTGTGAAACTTGCCGGCCTCCCGGGCGATGTCGATCATGCCGCCGAAACCGCCCGGAATGTGCGCGAGCATCAGCATCAGCGACAGCCCTGCGCCGCCGAGCAGGACGACCACCTGGAGGACATCGGTCCAGATGACCGCCTCGATACCGCCGAGTACCGTGTAGGTGATGCTCAGGACGGCCATCACGACGATGCAGACCCGCACGTCGATGCCCGTCACGATGCTCAGGGCGATCGACGGCAGGAACAGAATGATCCCGATCCGCCCCAGTTGCAGCAGCATGAACATCACGCTGCCGAACAGACGGGCCGCCACGTTGAAACGTTTCTCCAGGTACTCGTACGCCGTGGTCACGTTCAGGCGGCGGAAGAACGGCAGAATCAGGAAGATGATCAGCGGCGCGACCATGACGATGGCCATGTTCCCCATGAAGTATCGCCAGTCGGTGGCGAAGGTCTTGGCGGGGATGGCCATGAACGTGATGGCACTCAGTTGCGTGCCGTAGATGCTGAGACCCGCCGCCCACCACGGGATGCGGCCGCCGGCTTTGAAGAAGTCGTCGGTCGTCTTTTCGCGCCGCGAGAAGTGCACGCCCATCGCCACCAGGGCGGCCAGGTACACGCCCAGCACCGCGTAGTTGATCCATCCGAACGACCGGGCCGGCGGCGGGTCGGCCTTCCAGACCTTCGGCGTGCGCACGCCGGGCCGGACCTCGCCGCTGGGGATGAGAATCGAGTCGCCGAGCGCGACGGCAGTCGTCGTCACGGGGCAGGCGCCCGGGAACCGGCCGACGCGGGTCCACGTGTCGGTGATCGTGTGGTAGGCGAGAAGAGCGCGGCTGAAACCGGGATGGTTGTCGAGGATGCGGTTCTGCCGCCTGGTGAGCGCATCGGCTTCGGCGGCGTCTCGGCGATCCGTTGCTTCGTCCGCCCGGCGTCCGAGGCGCTCGAGTTCGAGGAACCGTTTCCCGTCGGCGCCGCCGAACACCAGGATGTGACCCGCGCCCGAGGCGATGGCCGTGGCCGCCATGATCGAGCGCGGCGGTTCGCCTTGGGGGGCAACGTCGGCCAGACGCGTCCACGTACCGGTCTTGGGGTTGTACCGGTAAGCGTCGGTCAGGACCTGGGTCTCGGCGCCGGGGGCGATGTTTCGACCGCTGAAGAGGTAGAAGCAGTCGGTCGCCCCGTCGCTCTGCGCGGCAGCCACCGGGAGGACGCGCGGCGGTCCGGGCCAGGGGTCGAGTTTCTCCCACGCAAAGTCCGGGTTCTGGTCGGTCTCTTTCGGATCGAACCGCGACAGGTCCAGCCGCCAGAAATGTTTCATCGCCCGGGCGTCGGTCATCGTCTCCTGCCCGCCGGCAACGTAGATGGCGTCGCCGACCTTGGCGGCCGCCATGAAGGCCAGCGGACGGGGAAGGGACGGAAGCGGACGATGGACAAGGCGCTGCTCGGCCGCATCGTACGTGACCAGCACCGTCTCGGTGTAGCACCGCTGGGCGTCGCATCCCCCGATGCAAAGTATGCCGTGCTTTGTGGTGACCGATGCGCCGTAAGCCAACGGCCGCGGCAGTTTGCAATGCTCGTTGGTGCGCCATTCGTAGGTGCTGTCGCGAGCGGGTTCGAGGACGAAGGCGTTGGCCCACCAGACCTTCTTGCCGCCGCGCCACGGCGGCGCGTCGGGGAAGTTCGCGCCGCCCGCAACGATGAGCCTGCCGCAGTCCACACCGACGAACGGGCCGGCCACGCCGGGTTGGGTCTGCTGCCCCGGCGCGGGCGGCAGTGGCGGCAGGTCGGTCCAGGTCAGGGCATCTCGTGCCGGCGTTTGCGCCTCGGCCCCGAGCGCTGTCGCGCACGCAACCGCCAGGCAGACGACCATCGCCAAGAGGCGGCACATGCATCTCGTTTCCGGGTGTTGGCGCCCGTGTGCCATACGCCACAGGCTACCGTACCATCCGGCTCGACGCAAGGAACCCGTGGCGGCGGAGCGGCGAAGTGGCGGGTCGCCGTGCGGCAAGGACGTGGCGGTGTCCGAGCCCCACGAGTACCTCCCGGCCGGCAATCTGATTCTGAAGGTCGAGGGCTTAGCGCACATCACCATCGTCCCGTAAGTTACAAACCGTTTACACCGTCGAGTCAACGATTGGTGTACAACAGGACGAGAGAGACAGTGTGCCAGACCGTCCGCGCCTCGCCGGCAGCGGGCTTTTCGCCGGCGAGCGCCATAGGGAGGCCGGAAAATGCGCGGAACCCCATGTGGCAAGGTGCGTCTATTCAGGAAAGCGCATGCGCGTCTTCGCCGCGCCGGCGGCGAGGGCGCACGTCCGATACCGAAGCACTCTAGGGACCCATTACCGAGGGCATGACCATGCGAACGTCTCGAATCTGGCCGATGGTTGTGGTTTTGACGATGGCCGTCTTCCTGCCGATGGTGGAGGCGGTGCACGCGGCGCCGGCGGAACCGGCCGCGAAGCCTCTCTCCGCCGAGGAGGCGAAGGCCGTCCGCGAACAGAGCATCTACATCCCCTATGAGAAACTCCGCGACGTCTTCGAGAAACAGGGCCGCGGCGTCTTCCTGCCCTACGAAAAGTTCCAGGAACTCTGGAAGGCCGCACGCGACAAGACCGCACCGCCGCCCGAGGCCAAGCCACCCATCGACGCCCTCATCACCGAGGTCTCCGGCGTGGTCACCGTCTCGAAGGACGTCGTCACGGTCGAGGCCACAATCAAGTTTGAGGTCCTCAAGCAGGGCTGGAACGAGGTCCTGCTCCGCCTGCGCGACGTCGCCCTGACGAAGGCGACGCTCGGCGCCGAGCCCGCGCGCATCGTCTCCGACGCCAAGGCCGGTTACAAACTCCTGGTCGAGAAGAAGGGCAAAGACCCGCAGCAGTTTACCCTGAGCCTCGGCTTCGCCAAGGCCTACTCGAAGGCGCCGGGCCAGAACAGCGTCTCGTTCGAGAGTCCGCAGGCACCCGTCAGCAAGTGGGAGGTCCGCATCCCCGAGTCGGGCGTCAAGGTGAACATCCATCCGCTCCTGGCAGCCACCGAGGTCCCGCCCGCTGCCGGCGCCGCCGCCAAGGAGACCATCGTCCTGGCGTTCGTCGGCGCTGCGCCCACCGTCCGCATCGACTGGACGCCCAAGGCCGAGGGCGCCAAAGGCCTCGCGGCGCTCGCGAGCGTCCAGATCGAGCAGCAGACGACCATCGAAGAAGGCGTCATGCGGACCCGGGCAACGCTGGCCTACGAGATCAGCCGGGCGGAACTCGCGAGCCTCCAGGTCGAGGTCCCCGCCAACCAGAAGGTGGCCGGCGTCTTCGATCCGAACGTCCGCGAGTGGTCGGTGGCCGCCGCCGGAGGCGTCCAGAAGATCACCGTCCAACTGTTCGAGCCCGCCAAGAAGACGCAGAACCTGACGCTCGAACTCGAGAAGTTCAGCGCCGAGCAGCCCCCCCAGGTCAAAGTGCCCGTCATCAAGGCCCTCGGCGTGGGACGCCAGCAGGGAGTGGTCGTCGTCAAGGTGGCCTCCGGCCTGCGGGCCGAGGCCGTCGCCCACGCCGGCCTCCTGCAACTCGATGCGGCCGAACTGCCCAAGACGCTCGCCAAGGGCAAGTGGGATTTCTCCTACCGCTACGCCGCCCTGCCGTTCGACCTGACCCTGGGCGTCGAGAAGGTCCAGCCGCGCATCCTCGCAGACTCGCTCGTCGAGGCCCACCTCGGCACCGAGGCGCTGACGGTGGATTTGCTGACCGTCTACACGGTCGAGAGGGCCGGCGTCTTTCGTTTCGAGATCGACGTGCCTGAAGGGTACGACGTCCGCAGCGTGCGCGGCGTGGCGGTGGGCAAGGCCGTTCGGCCCGCCCAGGTCGAGGCCCATCACCTGGAGGGCCCGAACAAGACGCGCCTCGTGGTGAACCTGTCGCGCAAAGCCATGGGCAAAGTGGCGCTCGCCGTCGGGCTCCACAAGACGCTGCACGAGCCGGACCTCCTGGCCCCCACCGGCAAGGCGGCCGACATCCCGCTGGCCATCCCGCGAGTGGCGCCCGACAGCGTCCAGCGCGAGACCGGGCGCCTGGTCGTCTATGCGCCGGAGAGCCTTCGCGTCAACCCCGACAAGCCGACGGGCCTGCGGACCGTTACGTTCCAGGAAGCGACCAAAGACATGCGGCGGACGCAGCGCGGCGGCGAGCGGCCCGTCCTGGCGTTCGCCTACACCGAGGAGCCGGCCTCGTTGGCCCTGGCCGCCGAACGCCGCAAGCCTCACGTCACCGTGCGGCAACTGCTGGTAGCGCGGATCGATTCGGGGGTCGTCAAGTACTCGGCCGCCTTCTTCTACGACGTGCTCTACAGCGGCGTGAAGAACCTGCGGCTGGACGTGCCGCAGGACCTGGCCGGCGACATCCGCGTCACGCCCCTGACCATCCGCCACGAAACCGTCGCCGAGAAGCCCGACGATCTCGCCGACGGCTACGTCGCCTGGCAGTTGACCGGCGATGCGGAGTTCATGGGCTCGGTCAGGGTGACGCTGACGTGGGAGAAGAAGATCGAGAAACTCGACGTCGGCAAGAGCGTGAACCTCGAGATCCCGCGGCTCATCCCGCGCGGCATCGACCGGGCATGGGGACAGATCGTCCTGGCGAAGGCCGAGACCATCGACGTACAACGGGCAGAGGGCGAGGACAAGGTCAAGGGCCTCAGGCCCATTGACCCCCAGCACGACCTGATGCCCGGCGCGGCCGTCAAGGCCGCGGCCCGGGCCTTCGAGTTCCACGAGGACTGGGCCCTTACGGTCGTCGCCACGATGTACAAACTCGAGGACATCAAGCACACCGCCATCGAACGGGCGCTCGTCCGGATGGTCGTGACGCGCAGCGACCTCATCAGCGTCCAGGCCCTATACCGCGCCCGGAGCGCGCGGCAGCGGCTTCGGGTGAGGCTGCCGGCCGATTTCCACGAGTTTGACCGTGACCCGCTGCGAATCAACGGCCGCCCCGTGTCGCTGGAACACAGCGGCGACCGCACCACGTTCTTCGTGCCGCTCGTCTCGCTGACGCCCGAGAAACCGTTCCTGCTGGAACTGCGGTACACCGTCAAGGGCGCCGGTCTGACACTCGACTGCCCGGTCTTTCCGGAAGAGCCCGCCGTCCAGAAGGTGTACGTTGCGGCGTGGCTGCCCAGCGAGTGGGACTACCTCGGCTACACCGGTCCGTGGACCGACGAGAACGTCTGGGACTTCCGCGGCGGCGACTTGACGTGGCTGCCGGTGGCGGGCCGCCGCGATACGTCGCTCATCAACTGGGTCCGCGAGGGCCTGAAGACCGAAGGCGGCGCCGAAGGGAGTTTTCAGACCGACGGCCGGCCGTACCTGTTCTCGACGCTGCGGCCACAGGAACCGCCCGAGGGCAGCCTGCACCTCGCGGCGTGGGACAGCACGTACCTGGCCATCGCGGTCTTTGTCGTCATCCTGGCTGTCGGCGTGGCGCTCCTGCTGACGCCGTGGACGACGCGGTGCATCGCCGTGGGCGCCTTCATCGCTCTGATGGTCTTGCTGGGCGTGTTCGCGCCGACGTTTGCGCCGCAGGTGGCCGACGGCGTGATGGCCGCCGCAGTCTCCATCGTGGCGGTCATCTGGCTCCTGTGGTACCTGCTGTGGACCCGCCCGCGCGATCCGCGCATCGGCCAGCGCAAGAAGGCCCGCCGGGCGGCACGCGAGGCGGCGCTCGCCAGGGCCATGGCCGCTGCACAGCAAGCGGGCACGCCGGCGGCCAAAGCGACGCCGGCCAAACCTCCGGCCGAGAACGTAGCGCAACCCGCCGAGGAAGGCCGGCCGCCGCCACAAGACAATGACGACGACAAGGAAGGGGGTGACGACGATGCGTAACACCATCCCCATCCTGCTGCTGGTCCTGGCAGCCCTGACGGTGCCCGCCGCGGCCGTCAGCAAGCCGCCGCCGGCCAATCTGCAATCTCAAATCTCAAATCTCAGATCTGAAATCCGAAATCCGAAATCCGAGAAAACCGTCCGCGAACTGCTCGTCCCGTTCGAGGACCTCAGCGTCCTGCTCGAAGGCGATCCGAACCGCGTGCTCCTGTCGCGCAAAGAATACCAAGCGCTGCTCGAAAAGGCGAAGAAGGAGGCCGAGGCCCGCGCTCCGCGCCAGGCACTTCTCATCTCGGCAGACTACCAGGCCAAGATCGGCGACGAGCGGGCCGAGATCACCGGCACGCTCACCGTCAGTGTCCTGGAAGACGGTCTGCACGCGGTCGGCCTCGACATCGGAGGCGTGGGCCTGCGCGGCGCGAGCCTCGACGCCCGTGACACCCCGCTCGGCCTCTCGGACGACGGGCGGCTCACACTGTTCGTCGAGGGCAAGGGCGAGCACAAACTCGTTCTCGACGTCGTGGCCCCGCTTCAGACCACCGCCGCCAGGCAGATTCTGAACTTCCGCCTGCCGACCCCCGCGCCCACACGCATGCGGCTGACCATCCCGGGCGACGTCGAGGTCAAGTCCGGCGCGCCGGTCGTGGAGCGCGTCTTCGACGAGGCGGCCGAGGTCACGCGCATTGAAATCCTGCCGCAGCGAGGCGACGTCTCGCTCGTCATGACGCTCAACAGCCGCCTCCTGCGAAAGGACCGCATCGTCGTCGCCCGGTCGGTCTTTCTGGACGAGGTGACGCAGGCCTACGAGCGGCTGCACGCCACCGTCTCGATGGCCGTCCTGCACCGGGCCGTGAAGGGGTTCCGGTTCGCCGTCCCGGCGGGGTTCGAGGTAACCGACGTCCGGTCGCCGAACCTGGCGCGCTGGGCCATCGTGACCGAATCCGGCCGCCGCATCCTCGACGTCCACCTTCGCGACGAGACGACCGAGACGGTCGTCCTGAACCTGTCGGCCGTGCGGATGAGGCCGGACCTCGGAGGGTGGGCGCTCGCGAAACTCGAACCGCTCGACGTCGTCGGCCACGTGGCCGTCGTCGGCCTGGCGGTCGAGGACCGCCTGAAGGCCGAGGCCATCTCGCCCGAGGGCCTCATCGCCATCGACACGGCAGTCCTGACGAAGGCGCTGCCGGCCACGGTGCTGGAGGCCCGGCCGGGGGCGGCAAAGATCCGCCCCGTCGTGGCGTATTACGCGCCGCAAGCGGCGTTCGGACTGACGGCACGGTTCGTCAAACCGCCCGCGCGACTGCGCGTGACGACCAACCTGCTGGCGATCCTCGAGGACGGCGGCCTGACGGTGCGCGGCGGGTTCGCCCTGGTGCCGGAGCAAGAGAAACGCTTCGCCTTCGATTTCTCCGTCCCCGCCGGATGGGACGTGACCAGCGTCACGGCCGACGGCGGCGGCGTGACGTTCGAGCGGTACGGCAAGCCCGGCGAGGCCGGACGCGTCCGCGTCCGCCTGGCCAAAGGCGTGCCCGCAGGGGCCGAGCGGCAGGTGCTCTTCACGGCCGTCCACGTGCCGAAGACCTGGTTCAGCGAGTGGACCAGGACGGCCATGGAGTTTCCGGTGTTCGCCGTCTCGGGCGCCGCCCGCGACGTGGGCGCCATCGCCGTAGACGCTCGCGACGACATGGTTGTCCGGCCCGAGACGCTCGAGCGCCTCATGCCGCTCGATGAGAACGAGAAGACCCGCTACGGTCTCCAGGGCGTGGGCGCCGCTCTCGCCTACCGATACGACGCTCAGCCGTATCGGGCCCGCCTGACGGTCGAGCGGACCCTGCCGCGCATCACCGCCCAGACCTTCTCGTTCTTCCGCGTCGAGCGCGGGCGCGTGGCGGCCCATTACGAGATCGTCTACGACGTGACGCAGGCCCGGACGCGGCGGCTGATGCTGCTGCTGCCCGAAGACACGCCCACGGCGCTCTCGATCCGCGGCCTGGGCGGCGTGGCGCTCAAGGAATACACGAGCGAACTGGTTGGCGAGAAAGCCAGCCGGCGGCGCCGGTGGACCGCCATTCTGGCCGAGCGCCGAAGCGGCACCGTCCGCCTGGCGGTCGATTTCCAGCAGCGGCTCGGCGAACTCGAACCCGAGGACCTGGCCTTGCCGATCGTCGAGGCCGACGGCGTGGCGTACCAGTCGGGCCTGGTGGCCGTTGAGGGCAGTCCCGAACTCGACGTCGTCGTTAAAACCGGGGCCCGAAAAGTCGACATCGGCGAACTCGTCGATGCCGAGTACCAGCCGGGCCGCCGCCTCCTGGGCGCTTACGGGTTCGTCGGCGATACGGCGCCCGTCGCGGTGTCGGTGGCGCGGCATCCCACGCTGGGTCTTCCGCCGGCGATCATCCAGCGGGCGGAGTTGGCGACGGTCTTGTCGGCCGACGGCCTGGCCCAGACATCCGCCCGGTTCCTTCTGCGGACCAAGGCCCTGTTCCTCGAAGTCCGGTTGCCCGAGGACTCGACCCTGTGGTCGGCCGCCCTCGACGGCGAGCCCATCAAGCCGCAGCGTGAGGCCGAAAGCATGTTGCTGAACCTTCCGGCGGCCGCCGCCGGGGCCGTCCGCGACCTGCGCATCGTCTACGAGACGCCGGTCGCCGGCATGGGGTTCTGGAAGGGGTTGGACGTTCCGGCCCCGCGCCTGTTCCTTCACGCCGAGTCCACCGCTGAAGGTAAAGAGGTGCCTGTGGCGGATCTGGAGTGGCAACTGTTCATGCCCAGCGGCTACCGGGTGGTTCGGGCCGAGGGCAGCGTCGTGACCGGCCAGGTGACGGCGCCGCCGCTGGCCGTCGCCAGCGTGGCCGGCGCCTTTTACGCCGGTTCGGGCGGCGTGGATTTCGACCACGGCGCCCTGGGACTCGTCCTGATGGGGTTCGGCGGCTGCGCGATGGAGGAGATGGCGGTCGGACGTTGGGACCAAGCCCGTGATAGTGCGGATGCGACTCAAGACGATTACTTTGGCGACGAGTCGGAGGAGGGAGCAGCCAAGACGAGGGAGGATTTGAAGATTGCCGCCGAGGCACCGGCCGGGGCGAAACCCGCCGAAAAACCGCCTTCCGTCGCCACGGCGACGGAGGCCAAACCGGCGAGGCCCAAACTCACACCTCCCGCGCTGCCCAAGAAGCCCGTAACGCCCGCGAAGAAGGAGGATGCCAAAAAGAAACTCAAACGGGCCTGGGCACTGGAGGGCGTCGCGAGCCTCAAGATCGACCTCGTCACGACCGGCGAGGCCGTCACGTTCCAGAGCCTCGGCACCGAGCCTCGACTGGCCCTGACCGTCGTGGACGCCGGCCGCATGGATTCGCTGGCGTGGGCGCTCGCGCTGGCGGTGGTGGTCGTCGGTCTCGCCCTGACGGCGCGGCCGGCGGCCGCCAAGGCGGCCTACGTCGTCGGCGTGGGCCTGGTGGCGACGCTCATCCCCGTCATCACGGGCCGCATCGAACTGGCGATGCTCGTCAACGGGGCGTTCTACGCGGCGTGCCTGCTGATCCTGTACTACCTGGTGGCGGGTTGTGTGCGGTGGTTCGTCGGGAAGGCTCGCGGCACGTTTGCGCCTCCGGCGACGGCGGCGGCGGGGATGGTGCTCGCCATCGCCGCAGGCGTGCTGCTGGCCGGCGGCGCATCGGCCGTCGCCGACGAGAAGGGCGCGCCGTACGTCATCCAGGTCGTGCCCCCGCCGAAGCCCGTCAAGGTGCCGGCCGACGCCATCATCGTGCCCTACGATCCTGGGTCCAAGACGGGCATCCAGGACGCCGACCGCCTGCTCGTGCCGTACGCCAGGTACGTCGAACTGTGGAACCAGGCGTATCCCGATAAACCCATCGGCGAGAAGAAACCGCCGGCGCCGTACGCGCTGGCCGGGGCGGCGCTGGCGGCCACGCTCAAGGGCGAGGAGTTCCTGCTCGTCGAAGGGTACATCGACATCGAGGTGTACACCGACTCCTACGCCGTCGTGCCGCTGCCGCTGGAGGGCGGTGTCCTGGCGAAGGCCGACCTGGACGGCGCTCCCGCGCGGCTGAGCGTCGCCGAGGCGGCGCCCCCGCCGAACAGGAAGAAGTCGTCGAAAGCGCTGCCGAAGTCCTTCGTCGTGCTCTACGTTTCGGGCAAAGGGCGGCACCGGCTGGACTTGGCGGTGCGGATGCGGTTGCATCGGCGAGGCGGATGGCGCGTCGTCGAAGGGCGGCTGCCGGTCGCCCCCGCCACGGCCCTGGCGCTGACCGTCCCGGACGCCGGGACAGAGGTTCGCCTGGGCGGCGTACCCGACCGCGCCTCCTATGACACGAAGGCGGCCGGCCAGACAATCGAAACGGCCCTCGGCGCGGGCGGCTCGGTCTCCATTCAGTGGCGGCCGAAGGTCAGCGAAGGACAACTCGACCGGACCCTGACCGCCGCCTCGAAGGCCGTCCTCGACGTTCAGGAAGACAGCCTGCGGCTGGTGTGGTCGCTTCACCTTGAGTTCCGCCACGGCGAGCGCGACTTCTTTACCCTCGAGGTGCCCAACGGCTACACCGTCGAGAAGGTGGAAGGGACGAACGTCCGGGGGTGGGAGACCAAGCAAGCCGGCGACCGGCAGGAGGTGACCGTGACCCTCCTGAAACCGGCCAAGGGGTCGGAGGACTTCACGATCACCATCTGGCGACAGGCCGATGCGGGCTCCTCGCCGGTGGCGGGTGGGGAGTTCGACGCCCCGGTGGTCGCTGTAACGGGTGCGCTCAGGCACACGGGGCAACTCGTGATCCGTCGCAGTCCGCTCCTGGACCTGCGGACGGTCGCTACCAGCGGTGTCCGCCGCGACGATCTGCCGCCCGAACCGAAGAGGACGGGGCCCGGCGGAGAAGCCGTCGAGAGCCCCCTCGGCATCCGCCCGCAGGAAGCGTACCGTTTCGTGGCCACGCCGTTCTCGGTCCGTCTGGCGGCGGCGCCCGCCGTGGCGAAGAAGTCGGCGACCGTCCAGATGATCGTGCGCGTGGCCCAGCGCGAGCGGAGCATGGAGGCCCGGGTGACGCTCACCGTCCGGAACCGGCCGCTTTACTGGGCCCGGTTCGTCGTGCCGGCGGACTTGAAAGTGGACCGCGTGCTCGCGCCCGGCATGTTCGAGTGGGCGCTGACCGACGAGGCGGGTCGCAAGGTTCTGACGGTGTACCTGGCGAGCGGCGTGCAAGGCGCGTGCCCGATCCTTCTCCGGGGCAAACTGGGCGAGGACCGGGAAACGCTCGAGACCGCCGTGCCGCACCTCGAGGTCCTGGACGTCGATCGCCAGCAGGGCGACATCGTTATCCAGGTGGACCCGGCGTTCGAGGTGCGGACGGAGGCCCTTGAGAACATCGAGCGGGTGCTCTTGCGCCGCGCCGGCGGGTGGCTGAGCAGCGACCAGAAGGCCCTGGCCGCGCTGGCCCTACATTACACGCGTCCCGATTACGCGGGGCGGCTGGTTCTGACGGCGAAAAAGCCGGATGTCACGTGCTTCACGGTCACGAACGCGCGGGTCACCGACCGGTCGATCGACGAGACGATCCTCGTCAGTTGGACGATCCGTGGCGCCGGCATCCGCGACGTCTCGCTGGTGCTGCCGGCGTGGATGAAGGACGCACGCATCAGCGTGCCTCTGCTGAGGCAGAAGACGATTACGCCGGTTGCGGATGATGCGGCGTCGGTGCGCGTGCACCTGGAACTTCAGGACGAGGTCATGGGCGAGTTGCGCGTGCTCATCGAGAACGACCGTCTGCTGGCTGGCGGGACGCACGACGCGCCGATTCCGAGAGTCGAGACCGGCCGGACCGACCGCCGCTACGTTGCCCTCGAGAGCGCCGGGCGCGATGAGGTCATCGTCGATCAGGAGAAGACGCAAGGCCTCGACCCCCTGAGTCGCCAGCAGAAGGAGTGGGCGGCCGTGGCCCGGATGCTGCGCGGCGGCATGACGCAGGCGTTCATCGTCTCGCCCGGGGCCGAGGCGCCGCGCCTGGCGTTCAGCACGAAAGAGCGGGAGACCGTCGAGACCGTCGAAGCGAAGATCGGCCTGGCACAGACGGTCCTGGTTTTCGACTCCAGCGGCGCCTACCGAGCCCAACAGACGTATCGCATCGACAACCGGACCGAACAGTTCCTCGAGATCGAACTGCCGGAGGGGGCCGCCCTGTGGACCGCCGTCGTGGCCGGCCAGCCGGTCAAGCCGACGCTCATGGACGATGCGCGCAAGGTGCGCATCCCGATCGTCAAGACCGCCGAGGGCGACCTCGATTACGCGGTCATCCTGAAGTACGGCGGCAGCATCGACGACCTCGGCGCGCTGCGCGTGTCGGTCGCGTTTCCGCTTATCCGTCCGGTTAACATCAACGCGGAACTCAGCCAGGTGCAGGTGTACCTGCCCGAGACGCACGCCTGGTTCTGGTTCCGCGGAACGATGAGCCGGGTGACGGAAGAGGGCACCCTCCAGGCGGGCGTCCTGGCGTACAGGAACAAACTGGCCGGCCGCCTGATGCAGACGCTGCGGTCCGACAACCCGTTTGCCCAGACGCGAGCGAAGACGAACCTTTTCAAGATTTTTCGCGATATCAAGACGCACAAGCAATCGCTGGGACAGAAGTACTACGGAAACGTGACGCTGCAATCGGAACTGTCGAATGCGGCCGTGGTCCTCAAGAACGTCGACAAGGAGATCCAGGCACAGGAGCAGGCCCGGCAGGTGGACGCGGACTTCAACAACGATCTGATAAGGCAAGCGTACGAAAAGCAGGACAATCGCCGGGCGCGGAACCTCGTCCAGGACCTCGGCTCCAACTGGAAGGCCCCGCCGCAGACGGGCGCCCGGCCGGCCGGCCAGTTTGACTTCAACGACGCCTGGCTGGCTGAGACCCGGCTCGTCAACAAGGAGGCCGAAGCGCGGCAGAAGAAGGGCGCCGCACGGTTCCAGGTGGGTGGACAAAAGGTCGCTTCGGCGCAGCAGCAGGACCCGGGGCACGCGTCGCAGGCCGCAGGACAGATGTTCCAGATGTTCGCCGACAAAGACATGGCCGACCGGAAGGGGGTCCAGCAATCCGCCAGGCAGCAGCAGCGCCGCCTCAGCCAGACCGAGGTCGTCGAGCGGTATCAGCAGAAACTGGCGCAGCGGGCCGAAATCGATAAACGGGTGACAAGAGCCGGCAAGACGCTCACGATTACAGGGACGGGCGTAGGACTGAGAGAAGTCGGCGGCTTCGAGGGTCACGGGATTTCAGGAAGGGGCTTTTTCGGCGTGGCCGAGGCCCCGGCGGAAACCGCCGACCTTCCCACAGGCATGGCCAGCCTGGACGTCGAACTGCCTCGGCGCGGCACGCTGTTCCAGTTCACCAGCCCGCTCGACAAGAAGATCGAGATCACGGCCTGGTCGGCGTCGCGGCCGCTCATCGAGGGCCTGGAGCGCGTGGCCGGTGTGGTGGTGCTCGTCGTGGTGATCGTGCTGGTGCGGCGATGGCTGCGCGGCCGCGAGATCGGTCTGAAAACCCAGGGCACGATCTCGACGGTGCTGATTATCCTGGGCGTAGTCGGCATTGCACTGGGCATCTTCCCGGTGGCGGGCCTGCTGGCGCTGGCTGTCGGCGTCGGCATGAAGACAAAATTGTTCTTCGCCCGCCGCAGGTCTGCAGCGGTGTGAGCGACGTTTCTGGGCATGGAAATCCCGCGCGGCGGCCGTGGCTGGCCGCCGCGCCGCTCTTTCCACGTGACAAGGCGTGCGGCATGTCGCTACACTGGTCGGCGTCCAGAATGTGGAAAGGGGGTCTGCCGATGGAATGCCCGGCTTGTGGCAATACGCTGACGCGGATGACGGTGGCGGACGTTACAGTGGATGTGTGTCAAGACGGCTGCGGCGGCATCTGGTTCGACAGCCAGGAGATCCGGAAGTTGGACGACCGGGAAGAGGCCGCCGGCGAGGCGCTGCTCGACGTCCAGCGCGACCCCAACGTCGCGGTCGATCACGACGCCCAGTGGGGCTGCCCGCAATGCGGCCACCCGGCGATGACGCGCCATTTCTACAGCCCGAAACGCGCCGTTGAGGTGGACGAGTGCCCGAGATGCGGCGGTGTCTGGCTCGACGCGGGCGAACTGGCCACCATCCGCACCCAGTACGAGAGCGGCGACGAGCGCCGGGCCGCCCATCGCGAGTTTGCCCAACAACTCTACGATGAGCAACTGGCCGAGATGCAGAAGGAGTTTGCCCCCGTCTCGGCCGAGGCGGGCGAGGTGGCCGGGCCGACGGAGATGCTCAGACGCCTGCTCCACTTTATCTGACGCGGGTTTCTGAAACCGTCAACCTGCCAACGGCAGGGGTCGGCGCCCAATCACGTCGCCGTACCGGCGACGGCTCAACACGGTCTGGCCCCTGCGGGCGGTGCCCAAGCCGGAGCGCAAAAAAAGCGGGGCTCGTCGATCCGCTCCGCGGCCGGATGTTTCGGCAGGGGACGTCCGCCGGTCGCAAACGGGTATGACGAGCCCGCGTCGAGATGTAAACGGTGTTCAGGTGTTACTCTGGCGGGGGCGGGCCACCAGGCGGCCTTCTCCTGCGGTCGGTGCGCCTGCCTGGCCGGTCTCTGTCGCCCTCCGGCGGCCGCATTTGCCGCATGATGGCCTGGAACACGAACCTCCGCACGGCCCTATTGAGTTGGGCCTCGTCCTTTATTTCCTTCCCGAGGACGCCCTTGACCGCCTCCTGGAACGCGGTCAGGGCCTTCATGAGGTGGTCACCAACTTTTCCCTCCTTCATGAGTTCTTTGAGGGCGGCGCTCTGCTCCTCGGTCAGTTCGATCCGCGGCGGTCTGCCGCCGCCCGGCCTGTCTCCAGGCTGCCTGCCGCGCGGGCGATCCCGCGGCGGGCCTCCTACGTCCTGCGCGTAGGTCACCAGGGCGATGCCCCCCGCCACGATCACGGCCGCAAGGCTGATTAACAGAATCTTTCTCATGTTCGCTCTCCTTTCCTTCCGCGTTTGCGGTGCACTGGATTACCGGACTCGCTCTCTACTCCACCAGTTCCAACGGCGAGTGCTGGGGTTTATTGCAGGAAAGTGGGCGGCTGCACCATCCGGTTGACGGCGGCCGGCGGGGCGGGTTTTTCAGGCGTCCGCCTCCCGCTCGGTCCTTGTTGGAACGGAGCCCTTCGGGGCCGGCTCGCCCGGCTTGGCTTCGACCGCCAGTTCGCCGCCTTCGACGGAGACGCTGACGGTGGCCCCGTCGGGGATTTCGCCCGCGACGATCGCCCGGCCGATGCGGGTCTCCAGGGCGCGCTGCATGTAACGCTTCAGCGGCCGCGCACCGTACACAGGGTCGTAGCCGGCGTCGGCGATAAAGCGTCGTGCGTCTTCGGTGAGTTCCAGGTGGATGTCGCGGTCCTTGAGGCGCCGGCGGAGGTCCTCGGCCAGAAGGCCCACGATCTTTTCGATCTCCTCGCGCGTGAGCGGCTTGAACAGGACGACGTCGTCGATGCGGTTGAGGAACTCCGGCCGGAAGCGGGCCCGCAGTTCCCGCATGACCTGCTCGCGTGCGGCCTCGGCGATCTGGCCGTCCTCGGTCACTCCTTCGGCCAGAAACTCGGAACCGAGGTTCGAGGTCATGATGATGACCGTGTTCTTGAAATCGACCGTGCGGCCCTGGGCGTCGGTAATGCGGCCGTCGTCGAGGATCTGGAGCAGCACGTTGAACACGTCGGGGTGGGCCTTTTCGGTCTCGTCAAAGAGGACCACCGAGTACGGCTTGCGGCGGACGGCCTCGGTCAGTTGCCCGCCTTCCTCGTAGCCCACGTAGCCGGGCGGTGCGCCGAGGAGCCGCGACACGGTGTGCTTTTCCTGGTACTCACTCATGTCGATACGGACGATGTTATCTTCGCTGTCGAAGAGCGCCTCGGCCAGCGTGCGTGCGAGTTCCGTCTTTCCGACGCCGGTGGGCCCCAGGAAGAGAAACGCGCCGATGGGCCGCCGCGGGTCCTTGATGCCGCTGCGGGCGCGGATGACGGCGTCGGCGACCAGGCCGACCGCCTCGTCCTGGCCGACGACGCGGCGGTGCAGGACCTCGTCGAGCCGGAGCAGTTTCTCCCGCTCGCCCTCCACGAGCCGCGTGACGGGGATGCCGGTCCAGAGGGCGACGATCTCGGCGATCTCCTCCTCGGTGACCTCCTCGCGGAGCAGGCGCCCGGCGCCGTGCTTTTCGGCCAGGCGGGCCTCCTGCTCCTTGAGGCGGCGCTCCAGTTCCGGCAGGCGGCCGTGTATCAGTTCGGCCGCTTTCTCGAGGTCGTACTCGCGCTGGGCGGCCTCGATGCGGCGGTGGACCTGCTCGATATCCTCACGGATCTTCTGGACGCGGCGAATCGACTTCTTCTCGGCGTCCCACTGTGCCCGCATGGCATCGGCTTTGGTCCGCAGGTCGGCGAGTTCCTTCCGGAGGGCCTTCAGGCGATCCTTGCTGGCCTTGTCCTTTTCCTTCTTGAGTGCGGCTTCCTCGATCTCGAGTTGCATGACCCGCCGGGTGGCCTCATCGAGTTCGGCGGGCATCGAGTCGATCTCGGTCCGAATCATCGCGCCGGCCTCGTCCACCAGGTCGATCGCCTTGTCGGGCAGGAACCGGTCCGAGATGTACCGGTTCGAAAGGACCGCCGCCGCCACCAGCGCACCGTCCTGGATCTTAATCCCGTGGTGCAGTTCGAACCGCTCCTTGAGGCCACGTAAGATGCTGATCGTGTCCTCGACCGTCGGCGGGTCCACGAGGACGGGCTGGAACCGGCGCTCCAGGGCCGCGTCTTTCTCCACCTGCTTGCGGTACTCGTCGAGCGTCGTGGCGCCGATACAGTGCAATTCGCCCCGGGCGAGCATCGGCTTGAGCATGTTGCCGGCATCGACGGCGCCCTCGGCCCGCCCCGCGCCGACGACGGTGTGCAGTTCGTCGATGAACATGAGGATGCGGCCGTCGGACTCCTTGATCTCACCGAGGACGGCCTTGAGTCGCTCCTCGAACTCGCCGCGATATTTCGCCCCCGCCACGAGCGAGCCCATGTCCAGGGCGAAGATGGTCTTGTCTTTGAGCGTCTCGGGCACGTCGCCGCGCACGATCCGCTGTGCGAGGCCCTCGACGATGGCGGTCTTGCCGACGCCCGGCTCGCCGATGAGGACCGGGTTGTTCTTGGTCTTGCGCGACAGGATTCGGATGACGCGGCGGATTTCGGCGTCGCGGCCGATGACCGGGTCGAGTTTGCCCGAGCGCGCCTCGTCGACCAGGTCGCGGCCGTAGCGCGCCAGCGCGTCGTAGGTGCCTTCGGGGTTGGCGCTGGCGACCCGCTGGCTGCCGCGCACCTCCGAGAGGGCTTTCAGGAACCGGTCGCGGGTAACGCCAAACTGTTTGGCGATGCGTCCGGCGGGCGAGTCGGGCCCCGAGTCGATGATCGCCAGCACGACGTGCTCGACCGAGACGTAATCGTCGCGGAGCCGCTTGGCCTCGTCCTCGGCCTTCACCAGCACCTCGTTCAGCCGCTGCGTGACGTACACGTTGCCCGGCCGCGCGCCGGGTCCGCCGACCTGCGGCCGGCGCTCGAGTTCCCGTCCGAGTTCGGCCCGCAGCGCGTCCACGGGAACGTCCATCTTGTTGAGGAGGCGCGGCAGGAGGCCCTCGGGTTGGTCGGCGAGGGCCGACAGCAGATGCTCAACGTCCACCTCCTGGTGCCCGTGGCGCACGGCGAGCGACTGGGCGTCGTGCAGCGCCTCCTGGCACTTTTGCGTCAGACGATTGGGATCCATGCTGTGTGCCTCCCACCTGTGAATGTAGGCCGGGGCGTGCCCCGGCATCCATGCATAGTCTCTCCGCTCTGTTCAAGGGCAAACGCCGTGCCACGCTCATGGGGCCGTTTCCCAGCGTCAAAGGACCGCCTGGTGGTCGAGAGAGGGGATTCCTGGAAGACGCCTCTGCCATTTTGGCAGGCGACGCGCAGCGGCTGTTAGCCCTCGTGTCAGCCCCCGAAGAACGACGCGAAAGAGTCTTCGCGGATGGTCGCGTACCAGGGATCGAGCATCTCGCGCGGCGTGAGAGTGGCAAGGAGCAGGCCCTCGCCGCCGTCGGCCGTCCGGATGCCGCGCGCGTCCCAGCAGCCGGAGTTCAGCCACCGGTCGTCGGCACTCGCGTTGCATAGCAGCGTCGGTGTGGCCCATTCGGCCGCGCGGCCGGCGAAGTGAGCGGGGACGACCGTCGGCTTCGTGCCGGGGTCCGGGTCGGGCCCTGCCATGTGGGCGATGACGCAGAAGGCGTCGGCGCCGTCACGCGCGAGTTCTGCGAAGACGCGGGGGAACCGGATGTCGTAGCAGACGGCCAAACCCAGCCGCCAGCCCGCGCACTGGGCAACGACGGGTTCGTTGCCGCTGACGAAGACCTTCTTGTCGAGCGGCGTGAGGCACCGCTTGCGGTAGCGGACCTCGGCCGAGGTGTTGCCGCAGGCGAGCGCGTCGTTCGTGGCGGAGTCCTCGGTGGGGCCGGCCGTTCCGAGGATGAGCGCAAGGCCGGCCTGGCGGGCACAGGCGGCCAGTTGGCGCTCCGCCCCGCGGACCTCGGGCCAGTTGATATCGGCCAGGTCCTCGCGCGCCGCGCTCGGATAGCCGGTCAGCGCGCATTCCGGCGTAAGAAACAGCCGCGCTCCTGCATCGCGGGCGGCGGCGATCCCCTTGGTGATACGGGCGCGGTTTTCGGCGACCGAGTCCGTTGCCGTGAAACTCAGGCACGCGGCGGTCAGTGGTTCGGGCATGGCGTGGTCTCTCCAAGGCCCACACAGCATAACAGAAAAAAAGGTACCTGGAACCTTTTTGGCAAGCGGCGTTTTCGTGGGTTGACGGGCGCCGCGGCGCCGATTACAATGCAGCCACAACCTGGAGTCTATGGCCGAAGGCCAGAAGGTGGACATCGCGGCTACGGGCGAAGCGGTCACAGACCTGTTCGCCCGCCAGGAGGTCGTCGGCGCTATTCGTCAGACGCTCCGCGAGGAGGGGCGGGCGAGCGTCGAAGGCCTGTGGGGATCCAGCGCGCCCGCCCTGGCTGCGGCCCTTCTTCCGGACTGTTCGTCCACGCTTCTGTACGTTGTCGCGCACATCGACTCCGTGGACGATGCCCGCGACGACTGGCGGCTGTTCGCCGGCGTTGACCCGCCCGTGTTCCCCGCGTGGGAGGCGCTGCCGACCGAGTCTGACGTCTCGGACGAAATCATGGCCGACCGCCTGCGGGTGCTCAAGCGGCTCGCGGCGGCGCAGCCCCGAGCCCGACGCGGGAGCGTCGGGGCACCGTCACAGGCCGGGGTGCGTGCCAAGTTCCGAGCCACGACCGTAAGGGAGCGGGGCACCGCCGCCCAAGCCCCACGCCGGCCGCTCCCTTACGGTCGCGGCTCGGATTCTGCGGGTCGCGGCTCGGATTCTCCGGCTCCCCCGCTGCCTCGCGTTCTCGTCGCGCCGATCCAGGCTATCATGCAGCCGGTTCCCTCGCCGCGTCACCTGGCCGAGAACACGCTTGAACTCACGGTCGGCGCCGAGTACAGCATGTCGCACCTCCGCCGGTGGCTGGCCGAGCGCGGGTTCCGCCCTGCGGAACTCGTCCTCGAGCCCGGCCAGTACGCCGTGCGAGGCGGCATCATGGACGTGTACCCGCCGACGGCCCCGGCGCCGTATCGGCTGGAGTTCTTCGGCGACGAACTCGAGAGCCTCCGCACGTTCGACCCCTCAACGCAGCGGAGCCTCGACGACCGCGACCGCGTCGCCGTCTCGTTCATGCCGAGCGGCAAAGGCGGTCCTCTCGCCCCCGAGACCTCGACCAACCTCCTGGACTACCTGCCGCAAGGCGCATGGATCGTCTGGCAGGACCCGCTCGAGATCGCCGAAGTCGGGCGGTCGTTCGTCGCGCGGCTGGCGAGCCCCGTCGGCGTGTATGCGTTCGAGGCGGTGGTGCGCGAGAGCCGCGAGTTCGCGCGGCTCGACGTCTCGAGTTTCACCACGAGCGGCGCGAGCGACGCCTTTGCCATTCGAACCGAGAGCCTCCCCGCCTTCAGCGGCAAGGCCGAGGCCGTGAGGGAGGAACTTGCGGACTTGGCGGCCGAGGACGCGGTGCTCCTCTTCTCGGACAACGAGGGCGAACGCGACCGCCTTGCCGAGATCGTTGACGCCATGGGTACGGAGACCAAGGTGCGCATCCGCCTGGGCGTCGGTCGCCTCGGCACGGGCTTTCGCCTGGTGGCCGAGAACGTGGCGGTTGCGTCGAACCACGAGGTCTTTCAGCGGTACCAGACGCGGCGGCGGCTCGGGCGGCGGCTTGAAACCCGCGCCATCGACACGTGGATGGACCTGGCGCGCGGCGACCTGGTTGTCCACGTGATTCACGGCATCGGCCGGTACCTGGGCATGAAGACGCTCCGCCGCGATGCCAAGGCCCTGACCGAAATGAAAGGCGCTTTGCCACTGCCCGGCGTTGCGGCCGCCGAGCAGACGGCCGATTACCTCCTCCTGGAGTTCCGCGACAAGGTCAAGGTGTACGTCCCGGCGTCGCAAGTGGCCCTTGTCCAGAAGTACGTGGGCGGCTTCAAGGGCAAGCCGCGCCTCTCGCGCGTGGGCGGCAAGGCGTGGGGCGAGAAGAAGCGGCGAGTCAAAGAGGCCGTCCAGAACTTCGCCATGGAACTGCTCGGCGTCCAGGCCGTCCGGGAGGCCCGGCCGGGAATCGCCTGCCCCTCCGACAGCCTGTGGCAGAAGGAGTTCGAGGCCGCGTTCCCGTATCCCGACACCGAAGACCAGACGGCCGCCATGCAGGAGATCAAACGCGACATGCGCTCGCCGCGGCCGATGGACCGGCTCGTGTGCGGCGACGTGGGATACGGCAAGACGGAACTGGCAATCCGGGCGGCGTTCAAGGCCGTCGAAGCCGGCAAACAGGTCGTCGTGCTCGTGCCGACCACCGTCCTGACGGTCCAGCATCTGGGAACCTTCCGCGAGCGAATGGCAGATTACCCCGTCATCATCGAGATGATGTGCCGGTTCCAGACGCGAGGGACGCAGGCCGAGATCCTCAACCGGTTCCGCAAAGGGCAGGTCGATATCCTCATCGGGACGCACCGGCTGCTCCAGAAGGACGTCGTGCCGGCCGACCTGGGCCTCCTGATCGTGGACGAGGAGCAGCGGTTCGGCGTCGAGCACAAGGAGCGGCTCAAGCGGATGCGGCAGACGGTGGACATCCTGACGCTGAC
Source organism: Planctomycetota bacterium (assembly GCA_030602705.1). Classification (GTDB taxonomy): domain Bacteria; phylum Planctomycetota; class Phycisphaerae; order FEN-1346; family FEN-1346; genus JAUVZF01. The sequence goes on along the minus strand of JAUVZF010000003.1, from coordinate 48,635 downwards.
GGCCACGCCGATCCCGCGGACGCTGCACATGTCGCTCCTGGGCATCCGCGATATCTCGAGCCTGACGACCGCCCCCCAGGACCGGCGGGCCGTCCGGACCGAGGTGTGCCGGTGGGACGACGGGCGTATCCGCCAGGCCATCTTGCGGGAACTCGCACGCGACGGGCAGGTCTTCTTCGTCCACAACCGCGTCCGCACGATCGAGGCCGCGGCCGACCGGGTGCGCCGGCTCGTGCCGGAGGCCCGCATCGAATGGGCCCACGGCCAGATGAAAGAGCGGGAATTGGAGGACCGGATGCTTCGGTTCTTCGCAGGCGACGTGGACGTCCTCGTCTCGACCACCATCATCGAGTCGGGCCTCGATGTGCCGCACGCCAACACCATGTTCATCCACGATGCCGACCGGTTCGGCCTGGCCGACATGCACCAGTTGCGCGGCCGCGTGGGACGGTACAAGCACCGGGCGTACTGTTACCTGCTCTTGCCCGAGAAGCGTCCGCCGACTCCGGCGGCGTCGAAGCGTCTGCGTGCCATCGAGCAGTACGCCGAGTTGGGAGCGGGCTTTCAGATCGCGATGCGCGACCTGGAGATCCGCGGCGCCGGCAACATCCTGGGGCTCGAACAGTCCGGTCACATCTCTGCCGTCGGGTACAAGATGTACTGCCAGTTGCTCGAGGCGGCCGTGCGTCGGCTCAAGGGCCGGCCCGCCGACGAGCCGTGCCGGGCGGACGTGCAGTTGGACCTGGCGGCGTTCATCCCAAACCGATACGTGCCGACCGAGAGCCAGCGCATCAGCCTGTATCGGCAGTTGCAGCGTGCGGCAAACGCCCAGACGCTCGCGGAGGTGGCGGCCGAGATCGCCGACATGTACGGCCCCATGCCGGAAGAGGTGCAGAGGCTGGTAGACCTGGAGGCGGTCCGCGTGGCCGCCGGAGATGCGGGCATCCGCTCCATTCACCGAAAGGGAGCGGATCTCGCGTTTACCAGCGAGGACGCCGCCATGGTTGCACCGCTTCTGGGCGAATCGGGTAACCGGCAGGTCTCCGGCGCCGGCGTGGTTCGCATCCTGGACCCGCACAGGTTGGTCTGGCGGCTGCACGAAGATCGCGGCCCGGACGGGGCGCTGGCGCTGCTGAAGAAGGTGCTTGCCCGCTGCGAGGACGGCAAATAGAATACGAACCTCTTTGGATCCTTTTGGGGGTTCGACCCATGAAACCCGTGTGGGTGATGCCGGTGGTTGGCGTGCTGGCTCTTGTTGCGGCGGGCTGTGGCCGCCGGGGCAGAGAACTCGGTTCGCTCACACCGCAGGCCGCTGCGCCGAGTGAGTTCGACACGGGCGGGGGCGCGGCGAGCGAAGAGGTCAACCCCGTCCGATTGGCCCGGCCCGCGACCGGCAGGAAAAGGCCCGAATCGACGGAGCCTACGGGTAAACTAACCCGGCCGGACCGCGATGCCGAGTACGAGGCCCGTCTCGGGGAAGTGGCGCTGCCGCTTCCCAAGCAGCGCCTGCCCGTTCTGGTGGACACCGACGAGAGCGGCGGTTCGCCGATCCTGGTCAACACGGTTCTGGCCGAGGTCAACGGCGAGGTCATCACGCGGGAGGACATTCTCGGTCCGATCCGTCCGCAGATGGCGAAATGGCGCAAGGAGTACTCACCCGCCGCCTTCGAGAGCCGCTGCCGCCAGGTCATCAACATGAAACTGCGGGAGGAGATCAGCCGGCGGCTCGTCGTCCAGGAGGCGAAGGCGGAACTGTCGGAGGAGGAGAAGAAGCAGATCGACACCACGCTGGGCCAGATCCTGAAGAACTTGGCTTCCCAGGCAGGCAGCGCCTTGCTGCTCGAAGAGAAACTCGAGCGCGAGGGAACCTCGCTCCGGGAGGAGCGCCGGCGGCGACGAGAGCAACTCATCGTGCAACGGTACTTGCGAAGCAAGATCTCGCCGACCGTCCACATCACGCACTCCGAACTCTTGAATCGTTACCGCCGGGTCTGCCAGGAGCGGTACGTCCAACCGACGCGGGTGCGGTTGGGCCTGATTGCCATCCGCAAGAGCGAGTCGCCCGACGTGGCCCAGGCCCGCGCGGTGGCGGATGCCGTTCACCAGCGGGCGTCGAAGGGCGAGGATTTCGCCCGCCTCGCCCGCCGCTACAGCCATGACCCGATGGCCTCGGGCGGCGGCGACTGGGGGTTCGTGACGAAGGGATCGTTCCGCATCAAGGCCGTCGATGCGGTCCTTTTTGCCCTGGAAGCGGGCCAGGTCGGGCCACTCGTCGAGACCGACGAGGCGTTCTACATCGTCAAGGCCCTGGCGCGACAGGAAGCGCGGACGGTTCCCTTCACGGAAGTTCAGGACGAGTTGGAGGACGAGATCCGCGACCGCAAGTACAACGAGACCGTCAACAAGTATATTCAGGGCCTATACAAGCGGGGTTACGTCCGCGTCATGACGGAGAACATCTAGGAGCACTCTGATGCCACAGGTCGTTTTCCTGCCGTACGATCTTCGCCTGGAAGTGCCGCGCGGAACCAGCCTGCTGGCGGCCGCCGACGAGGCCGCCGAGATGGTGGACGACGATTTCTTCGTCGGCGAACTGTGCGAAGGGCGGCACGAGTGCGGCAACTGCTGTGTCCAGATCGTTGAGGGGGCCGACGCCCTCTCGCCCGTGACGGAGTCCGAACGGAAGTTGCTCACCGAACTCGGCCGCGGACCCGATACGCGAACCGCCTGTACCGCCCGCGTCTGTGGCGACGTGACGGTCCGCATCCCGAACCCGGTCAAACACGCCGAGCGGGGCAGGGCTCAGATGCAGGCCCATCCGTAGCGGGCCGCTGTCTTAGCGCCGGGCGCGCACCCAAAAGGGCACGGCCTTGCCGAGCAGCGCAACGAGGCATACTTTCCAACACGTCGCGGTCATCGGCCCTGGCGCCATCGGTCTGGTCCTGGCCGTGCGCATCGCTCACGTTGCCGGGGGGCCGAGCGTCACGCTAATCGACCACGATGCCGAGCGTGCGCGGCGGCTGAGCGCCAAGCCCATCCGCCTGTCGTCACCGTCGGGGGACCTGGAGGCCGGCATCCCGGTTCGCCTGGCGCCCGGCGCCCCGGCGGACCTCGTGATCCTCACGACCAAAGCGCACCAGGCTCGTGGCGCGGCCGAGGGGGCGGCCGGCTGGATCGGCGACGCGCCGCTTCTGACCATTCAGAACGGCCTGGGTGTGGCGGCCGAAGTGGCCCAGGCGCTGCCGCACGCCACCGTCATCACCGGCGTCACGTACCAGGCGGCCAACCTCACCGGCGAGGGCGAAGTCCGGCACGTTGCCTGCGGCGAGACGCACCTGGGGTACGAGGGCCGCGGCCCGGATGCGACGGTCCGGAAGGCGGTCGATCTGCTGAACGAGGCCGGCCTGCCCGCCACGGCCGAGGCCGACATGACGCCGGTCGTCTGGGGCAAGTTGCTCGTCAATGCGGCCATCAATCCGGTGGCGGCGCTGGCGGCGGTGCGAAACGGCGAGGTCGCCGCCAGGCCGGCGCTTCGGGCAATGGCCGAGGCGGTTGCCGAAGAAGGGCAGGCGACCGCAAACGCCGCGGGCGTGGCGCTCCCCTATGAGAGTGCGGCCAAGGCGGCGATCGACACGGCCCGAGAGACGGCCGAGAACCGATGCTCGATGCTTCAGGACCTGGAGGGCGGTCGGACGACCGAAATCGACTATCTGAACGGTGCGATCGTCCGCGTTGCCGACCAGCACGACGTTCCGGTTCCGGCGAACCGCACCGTGACCGCACTCGTGCGACAGGTGTCGGCGGCACAGGAAAGACCCTTGTAGAAACCGAGCGCATGGCCGCGACGAATGGGGGCGGCCGTGCGCGGCAGGGAGCGGCTGATATGGGGAGAGACTCGCGGTGGCGCTGGATTGTCCCCGTCCTGATCCTGCTTGTCATGCTCGGGGTCGGCGAGGCGATCCGCACGCTGGTAGCGGAAGAGACGGCCCGCCGGATCCAGGCAGAGGATCGAGCGATCGAGATCGCCCAGGCGGTGTTACTGGGCGGCGCCGGCGTGTTGTGCCTGGTGGCGATGGTGCGCCGCCGCGCCGGCTACTGGTGGTGGGTCGGCCCTGCCTTCATCTGTTTGTTCATGTGTTGGCGCGAGATTGAACTGGACCAACGGTATTTCCGAGTGCACGCGTTCTCGTGGAAGTACTTGTTCGAGGCGACGACGCCTCTTCAAGAGCGTCTGTTGTTGGGAATTCCAAGCGTGGGGCTGGCCCTCCTGGTCCTTGCGACATGCCTGGTGAACGTGCGGCCGCTGCTGAGGACATTGAGGCGGCGTGATCTGCGGGTGGGCGTGTACCTGTTTGCCCTGGGGCTGGGTTTCTACCTGCTCGGCCAAGTGTACGATCGGGCGTGGGGGTGGGTGAAGGCCTACAGTTTCTACCTGCCTGGCTTCGGCGGCCATCGCGACGACTTCTGGGAGGAGTGGTTTGAGTTGATAGGGGCGGCAGCGATCCTGATGGGCGTACTCAACCATTTCCGGCGTCGGGCCGCCATCGGCGCCGCACCGCCGGCAGACACCCCTGCCGCCGCTGAGGAGGCACCGTCACCATGACGCCCGCAGGAGGGTCATCTCGGCTCCGGGCGCGTGTGCTCCTGCTTTTCGTCGTCCTGCTGGCGGCGCTCGTCGTCGCTCTGGCTGTCGTTCCTGCTGTTGACCGCGAGTGCGCGAAGCGCCTCGCCAGGGCGTACACCCCGCTTCACGAGCCGCAGGAGACGGCGATGGACTGGTTCCAGGAGCCGCCCTACGCGGTTGCGTTGCTGGTGTGCGTTGTCATGGCGGCGCGTTTGCGGCGGCGGTCGGAGCGGCTGCCTTATTGGGTCGTTCTGGCGGCGGTGGCGGCATGGCTGCTGTGGCGCGAGTTGCCGTGGGATGAGCGAGTGCTCGGCGCCAATACCTTCAGTTGGGCCAAGTATCTCGGCAGTCCCGACGTTCCCCTGTGGGCGCAAGTGGTGTTCGGCGGCGGGTCGATCCTGGCGGCGGCGCTCCTGGTGGGATACGTCCTGTGGAACAGCCGCACGCTTGGCCGGATCGTTCGCGAGAAGGTCGTCTCGTTCAGCGCCCTGTTCATCGCGTTGGCAGGCCTGATGCTGGTCGGTGCTCAGATGCTGGATAAGCACCGCTCGACGGATGTCCTGCTCGGCACGAACCTTTCGGCGTGGGACCTGAAGGACTACCTCGAGGAGTCGCTGGAAGTCGTGGGGCCGGTGCTGCTGGCGATGGCCTGCATCCTGGCGGTGCTGGAAGAGCCGCCGGCCGATCCGGAATCATAGGGTGGGCGCCGGTTCGTCACGACGGGGCTTGTCGGGGCGAGGGCCTTCTTTGTAGTGCTTGCCGCGCTTGGGTGGTCCCTTGGGTGGTCCTTTAGACGGTCTGCGGAATGGCGGTTCCGGTTTGCCCTCGAGTGCTTCTTTGAGCCGCTTCTCGATGATCTCGCGTCGGTGCTCCGCGCGCTCCTTCAGTTCGCGCCGCAGTTGCTCGATGCGTTCTTCGAGTCCACGGATGCGGGCCTCGTGGGTGGCGAGTTCGAGTCCGAACATCCGGTCGATAACCTTTCGCAGTTCCTTGGTGAATGCCTCCTTCTCTTGGGGGTCTTCGGCGGTGCGCGCTTTGGCGGCCAGATCCACGGCGCGCATTCTCAACCGCCGTTCCTCGATCGCCTTGCGGAAGGCCGCCTCGTCGCGCCCTTTCAGGTGCTGCAACTGAGCGATCTCGAACCGCAGCCGCCGGCAGAACTGGCGGAACCGTTCGGGTTCCGACCGGCGCATTTTCTCCAGGGCCTCGCGCCGCCACGGCATGTGCTTGTCGATGAAAGCGAGGATGGTCTCGATCTGCTCGTCCGTGACGTCGCGGAAGATCGACGGACTGCGGCCGAAGCGCCCGCGCTCGCCGCGCCGGGGGCGCTCGCCCTCGGGCGGCCGGCGCGGTCGCGTCCCGTGCGGCGGTGGCGGCGGTCCGGGCCGCCTGTCGGTTGCCGACGGGCCACGGCGAGGCTTGTCCGACGCCGGCTGCGGACCCCGTTCCTCGGCCATGGCCAGGCTCGAGGTCGCCACGAGCGCCACCGCAAGGGCCAGGACCGTCAGTACCTGTCGCATGGTTTCCTCCTGTCACGTCACGGCACGCCGGGCAAGCCCGGCGGCTGACGGTTAGCAGCGCAACGCGCGTCAGCCCGGAACGCCGATCTCCCCACCCAGACTATCCGAGGGCCAGCGGCTCTCCCCGTTGATCGATTCCGGCACGGTGCCGTTAGAGCCGTTGCCACCCTCCCATAGCGTAGCCAGCGCGCCAAGTTCGAGCATTTCGATCTCTGTCGAGATTCCTGCGATCTCTTCCTCGAACTGGGCCTCGTCCATCCATGCAGCCTGTGTCCCACCGGCCACAGGCGGCGGCCGGTCGGTCGATGGCACGAGGGCATAGGCGAGCGCAACGGCGATGATAACGGCCGCCGCGGCCGCCCAGCGGTAAGGATAGATCCGCGCCAGGACGCCCGGCCGCGCGGCCTTGCGCGCCGCGGCGACCGACAGGCGCTTCCGGAGCATTTCGAGCGCCTGCGGTCTGACGGGCGGCTGCCGGTCGAGGGTCTCGAGCACCGCCAGGCCGCGCTCGACGGCCTGCACCTCGCGGCGGCAGGCCTGGCAGCCTTCCAGATGGCTCGCGAGGGCGCGGCGGCGACGCAGCGGCACCTCGCCCGTCGCATACAGCACCCATTCCGTGTTGTCAGGGCATCGGTTCATGGCTTTCCCCCGGGAACATGTCCCCCAACTTCTTCAGCGCGCGATGGGCCCGGGCCAGGACCGTTCCGAGCGGCTCACCGGTGGCCTGGGCGATGGTCTTGAACGTCAGGTCGCCGTAGTACCGCATGAGCAGAACCTCCCGGTCTGCGTTCGGCAACCGCGCCAGGGCCTGTTCGACCCATCGGGCCCGTTCGCACCTCAGCACGTCGGCGTCGGGCGGCGAGTCGGCAGCCGGTGTCAGTGGCGGCGAGGTCTCGTCGCCGTCGTCGCCGAGGGCGAATACCCGCTGGCGCGGTCGCCGGCGGATCCAGTCGCGTGCCAAGTTTACCGCAATGCGAAAGATCCACGCCCGGAATTTGCCTTCCGGACGGTACGTTCCCATACTTCGGAAGGCACGCAGGAGTGTTTCCTGCATCAGGTCTTCGGCCACGTCGGGCCGGCCGACCATGCGAAGCAGGAGGCCGTAAACGCGCGGCGCGAATGACACGAGCAGGCGCTCGATATCCGGAGAGTCGCCTGTGCGTTCGGTCATGCCTTCCGCCTGTCTAAACGGCCTTCGGGTGCGGTTATTGCGGCCGATTGCGGCACCCACCTGCTCGCGGCGCGCCCGCCGGGGAGCGGAACGCACCTGCCGATTGACACGGACTCGGCCTGCGGGCTATCATCCCGCCATGCGGATTCTGGCCCTGGACCTCGGTCGGCGGCGCGTCGGCGTTGCCGTCAGCAACCCGAATGGTACCATCGCGCACCCCCTTCTGCAATTCGAACCCAAGGGGCGGCGAGACCTCGTGGCCACCGTCAGACGCCTCGTGGCCGAACAGGAGGCCGGACGGGTCGTTGTCGGGATGCCGGTCCTCGTGGACGGGCGGAAAGGGGAGCAGGCCCGGTGGACGGAGGCCGTCGTGTCGGCCCTGGCCGAGGCCCTCGAGGTGCCCGTGGCCACCTGGGACGAGCGGTTCACCACCCAGGAGGCGGAGGCGGCGATGCGGGAGGCCGGCCTTCAGGCCAAGAAACGAAAGACCCGCCGCGACAAGGTGGCCGCAGCCCTCATCCTTCAGTCCTACCTTGATGCGGGGTCTCCTGCCTAGCCGCGCGCTGCCAGGGACTCGCTATCGAGGCGGATTTCCTTGCCGTGCCTGTCGAAGCAGCGGCACACGAGTTGGTCCATGCTGGCCTGGTGGTCGTTGACCAGGCGGATGCGCTGCTGGTTGTTGCTCTCTATTCTCGCCAGCGCGGCGCGCCTGGTGTTGCCGATGTACTCGGCCACGTTCGGATGGAGGCGGATCTCGATCCGGGCGATCTGGTCGCGGCCGGCGAGCAGTTTCAGGCACCGCATGACCTCCAGGGCCATCGACTCGGGGTTCTTGATGATGCCGGACCCCTTGCAGTAGGGGCAGTCCATGTAGGTCGTGCGTTCGAGGCTGGGCTGGACCCTCTGACGGGTCATTTCGACGATGCCGAACTTCGAGATGTGAGACATCTGAGACCGGGCCCGGTCGGTCTTGAAGGCGTCGCGCAGGACCTTTTCGACGTGCCGGCGGTTTTGGGCCTTTTCCATGTCCACGAAATCGAGGATGAGCAGGCCGCCGAGGTCGCGGAGCCGGATCTGGCGGACGATCTCTTTGGCGGCCATCAGGTTGAGTCGATGAGCCGATTCCTCGGCGTCGCGTCCGTGGCGGAACTTGCCGGAGTTCACGTCGATGGCCACCAGGGCCTCCGTCTGGTCGATGACCAGGCTCCCGCCTTTCGGCAGGGGAACCGTCCGGCTACAGGCTACCTCGATGGCTTCCTCGATCCGGTACTTGTGGAACAGGGGGATCTTGCCGTCGTAGAGTTTTGCTCGCTGCTGGTAGCGCGGCATGATGATCTTCATGAAGTCGCGAACGCGGCGCAGGGCGGGCTCGGAATCGACCCAGATGGTTGTGACCTCGGGTGTGTAGATGTCGCGGAGCGTGCGCAAGACCAGGTCCGATTCGCGAAAGATCTCGGCCGGGGCCTTCTCGGACTTGGCTCGCGTCTTGACGACCTTCCAGAGGCGGACGAGGTAGTTGAGGTCTCTCTGGATGTCGCGCTTGCTTCGCCCGAGCCCGGCCGTCCGCACGATGAACCCCATGTCGGGGGGTGGCTTAAGGCCGGCGAGCAGTTCCCGCAGTTGCTTGCGGGTGGCCTCGTCCTCGATCTTTCGCGACACGCCCAAGCGGCCCAGGTGCGGCATCAGGACGAGGTACCGGCCTGGGATCGAGAGGGCGGTTGTCAGCGACGGCCCCTTGGTACCGATGCCCTCTTTGGTGATCTGGACGACGACGTCGTCGCCGGGCCGGAAGATCTCCTGGATGGTTCTGCGGCGGCGGTGGTCCCTGCCTCTTCTCTTTTCCTTTTCCTTGCCATTTTCCTTTTCCTTGCCCTTTGCGTTGCCGCCTCGCAGGCGCCGCGGATAGGCCCTGGAGATAACGTCGCTGACGTGGAGGAATCCGTTCTTGGGCATCCCGATTTCGACGAAGGCGGCCTGGATGGAGGGCTCGATGTTGTTGATGCGGCCCTTGTAGATGTTGCTGACGTGCCGCTCGACGCTGGCGCGTTCCATGTAGAGTTCTTCCAGGATGCCTCCGCGAACGATGGCGATTCGGCACTCCTGGCCTTCAGCGACGTTGATCAACATTTCTGTGCTCATGCGGACGGTATCCTTTCGAGTTGTCGGTTTCGTGGAGGGCATCGGTCCCGCAGGAGCGGCGCTCACGCGAGTCGGATCTCGGTCCGGTGCACGTCGGCCCGCGCGACCGCCTCGTCGCCGAGGCCGAGCAGCCGAAGGACCTCGTCGGCCCGGACCGTGCCTTTGGGGCCGGTTGCCAGGACCATCCGGACGCCTCGGTCACCGGCCGCCTCGATCCGCTCCAGGTAAGGGCGGGCATCGAGATGCTTGTCGCCCCTTGGCCGGCGGCGCAGGACCGGCGCCTCGGACAGCGCGAGCAATCGGGCGATCCGCTCTTCGAGGTCAACGCACGGCGCCTCCAGGTTCGCGACATAGACAACGGCCACAGGACGGGCCTTGTCGGTGGGGCGCAGGAGATCGAGCGAATCGATCCGGACGTCGTCGGGAACCTGACGGCGAAGATCGCCGAGGACAGCCTCAGGATTGACCCAGTCGGCCAGTTCGAATTCGAGGATTTCGGCCTCTGAGGCAATACCGACGCTGCGCGGTTCCACAAGCGACATCTTCGGCCGCGGGTTAAACCCCTGGCTCATTCGAAGGGGCAACCCCGCACGCCGAAGCACCCGCCCCCACAGACGCATCATGTCGTGATGGCTGAGGTACCGCTTGTCTCCCTCCACACGAAACCAAAGACGCAATCGTTGACGAAACAAACGTCCCCCACCTGCTTCAAAACCCCTCGTATTCCTGCCGCGCCCGGCGCGGAGTCGTTCGGTTTCAGAACCCGCATTATAAACCGAGCGCGTCAGGCATGCAATCCAGGAATCTTCAGATCAGCTTCGTCTTGCCCGGCACCGCCAGCGGCTGCACGGGGTTCGGTCCGAACTTGAACTCCTTCGGGACGATGTCGAGTTTCGACGCCTTCATGGCCCAGTCCCACTTGATCTCGCGTCCGGTGTAGGCCGACATGCGGCCGAGGATGGCGGTCATGGAACTCTCGGCGACCCGCTTGCCCTCGTTCAGCGGCCTGGCGGCGCGGATGCTCGCGATCAGGTCGGCGTGTTCCTGGACCGAGGGGTCCTTGACCTGCTTCTCGTACGTCCAGGCGGCCGGGCCCGTGATGGCGCCCCTGGACGGAAACGCCGTGCCCTTCGAGCCGACGACCCAGGCGTCCACGCGGTGGCCGGTGTTGTTGGCCTGGCGGCAGAGGCTCATGACGCGCACGCCGCCGGGATACTCGTACTCGACGGCGAAGTGGTCCCAGATGTTGCCCCACTTGGGGTCGGTGCGGGTTTGGCGGCCGCCGGTCGCGATGCACTTGACGGGCGGCGACTGAAAAGCCCAGTTCATGATGTCGTGCTGGTGGACGTGCTGCTCGACGATGTGGTCGCCGGAGAGCCAGGTGAAGTAGTACCAGTTGCGGCACTGGTACTCCATCTCGGACCATTTCGGGTCGCTGCCTCGATGCCACAGTTCGCCCGTCAGGCAGTAGCAGGCCCCGGTGCGAAGTTGGCCGATGCGGCCGTCGTGCACGCGCTTGATCGTTTCGATGGCCTTGGCGCTGTGGCGTATCTGGGTGCCGGCGACGATGGCGAGTTTCTTCTCGCCGGCCAGGCGAGCGGTCTCGATGACACTGCGGACGCCGACCGGATCGACCGCCACCGGCTTCTCGGCGAAGACGTGCACCCCGGCCTCGATGGCATCCCGCATATGGATCGGCCGGAAGCCGGGCGGCTGGCACAGCAGCACCAGGTCCACGCACTCGATCACCTTCTTATGGTTGTCCCAGCCGGCGAAGCATCGCTCGGGCGTCACCTGGAACTGGTCGGCCGTGAGTTGCTTCGTTTTCTTGAGCCGGTTGTAGCAGGCATCCACGCGGTCTTTGAACAGGTCGCCGAGCGCCCGGATGACGACCCCGGGCGCCGATATGGCGCAGTTGGCGACGTCGCGAGTGCCGCGGCCGCCGGTTCCGACCAGGCCGATCCTGATCGTATCGGTGCCGGCGGCGTGGGCGACGTTGGACAGACCGGCCGCAACGGCGCCGGACGAGACGAGGTTCTTGCGTGCTGTCACGGTCCTGCCCCTTATCGAAGGCGGGTCGGGGACTCGCCCGCTGCCGGACGAGAGGGCAGCGGCAACCGGGCGGGCCACCGCGCGGAGATGGTATCGCGTGTAACTATGCGGTACGACATAAGTCTCTTGAAGTTGGTGCGCGGCCCGTACGGGCCGCGCACGAAGTAGCGTAGTAGTATTAGACGAGTTTCGCCTTGCCGGGCACCGCGACGGGGGGCGGCGTGTACGGCCCGAAGGAGACGTTCATGTTCGCGGGTCCGAGTTTGAGTTTCGAGGCGTTGACGGCCCAGTCCCACTTGATCTCGCGGCCGGTGTAGGTGCACATGCGACCGAGGACGGCAGACATGCACGATTCGGCCACCTGGCGTCCCTCGTTCCAGTGCTTGCCCTTGCCCGTGAGGCTGTTCAGGCAGTCGATGTGTTCCTGCACCATGGGGCTGATGTCCTTGCCTTCGAACCTCCAGGCGTTCTCACCTTCGATGCTTCCGCTGAGGCCGGACGCACCTTTGGTGCCGACGACTCGCTCTGAAACGCGGTGCGACGACTTGCCGAATTGCGAGCAGTAACTGGCGACGCGGGCGCCGTTCTCGAACCCGAACTCGACGGCGTGGTGGTCGAAGATGTTGCCGGGTTCCGGCCGCGCTGCGCGGCCGCCGATCCCGATGGCCGAGACCGGGTGGGTGTTGAACGCCCACAAGATCATGTCGATGTTGTGGACGTGCTGCTCGACGATGTGGTCGCCGCACGTCCAGCACCAGGCAAACCAGTTGAAGATCTGCCACTCGATGTCGGACATGCCCGGTTTGCGGGGCCGCTTGTGCGTGACCGGTCCGCCCATCCAGTAGCACTGGCCGCCCACGAGGTCGCCGATGGCGCCGTCGTGGATGCGTTTGAGGTTTTCCTGTCGGCGTGTGCGATGGCGGCGCTGGGTGCCGGCCACGACGGTCAGTTTCTTCTCCTTGGCCACCTCGGCCGCGGCGCAGACCTGGTTGTAGCCCCAGGGGTCCACGCAGACGGGCTTTTCCATGAAGACGTGCTTGCCGGCTGCAATGGCCGCCGTAAAGTGGTACGGCCGGAAGCCCGGCGGCGCGGCGGTGATGATCGAATCCACGCCGCTCGCGAGGAGTTTCTTGTAGGCGTCGAACCCGCCGAAGCAGCGTTCCTCGGGTACTTGGTGTCTCTTGCCGTGACCGACGGCGCGGTTCTTCCACAAGTCGGCGCACGCCCAGATCTGGACGTTGATACCGGCGAGTTTGGCCGCCTCGAGGCAGTTGCCGGTGGCGCCCCTGCCCCTGCCGCCGCAGCCGATTATGCCTACCTTGACGACGTCGGCTCCTGCGGCGTGGGCGACGTTCGATGCGAATCCGGTCATCAGGGTAGCGGCCCCGGCGGCCGCCGTCCCCTTCATAAAGTCGCGGCGTGATACCTGCTTGGTCGGTGGTTTGCTCATCGTCTTTCCTTTCCGTCTTGCGCGTCGGTGCGCTGTTCGAATAACCTTGCCTGCGTGCCAAAGCGAAGAGTCAGCCGCGCACAGGCGACTAAATCAACTCTGTTTTGCCCGGAACCGCTGCGGACAAGACTGCTCCGCCCCCTGTGCCGTGGCCTCGGCGGCCATCCCCACAGACATGGCCGCCCCGACACCCGTTGCGGACGTTCTCAGAAAGTTGCGTCGGTCCACGGTCTTGTCCCTTTGCACCAGATTCACACGTTGCCCGGCGACAGAAACCGCCGCCCGCCCCCGATTCCTTAAACTACGGCCACGTTGCGCTCGTCACACCACCAATTCCGGCAGGAGCCGGCGTGTGATCTCGGCCAGGTAGGCGTCCACCTCTCGGTCGGAGTCGAACTGGAAGACCTTCTCGCAGACCTCCTTGGCCTGGTCCATCGTCACGCTGCGGATTACCTTCTTAATCTCCAGAAGTGTGGCCGAGGATACGCTGAAAATCTGGATCCCCAATCCCAGCAGGACGAGCGCATAGTTCGGCTCGCCGGCCATTTCGCCGCAGACCGCCACCTCGATCCCGGCGTCCCGCGCCGTATCGGTCACCATTCTGATCATGCGCAGGACCGCCGGATGGCCCGGCGTGTACATGCCCGCCACGCGCTCGTTCGTGCGGTCCACCGCCAGAACGTACTGCGTCAGGTCGTTGGTGCCGATGCTGAAGAAATCGCATTCCCCGATGAAACGCCGCACCATGATTGCCGCGCTGGGCACCTCGATCATCATGCCGACTTTGATGCCGGCGTCCACGTGGATGCCTTCCTCCTCGAGGTCCTCGCGGACGTCGGCCAGGAGCATCTTGGCCTGCCTGAGTTCCTTGAGGTTCGTGATAAGCGGGAACATGATCCGAACGGCGCCCAGGGCGCTCGCGCGAAGGATCGCCCGCAATTGCCTCTTGAAGGCCGCGATGTGCTGGAGGCTGAATCGGATGCTCCGGCACCCCAGGAACGGGTTGCGCTCGTCGTAATCGCCCGACAGGTGGGTGAACTTGTCGGCCCCCAGGTCGCAGGTGCGGATCGTGATGGGCCGGCCTTTGCAGGCCTCGATGGCTTCGGCGTAGGCCTGGTAGTGATCCTCTTCGCTGGGTTCCACGTCGCGGTCGAGGTAGAGAAACTCGGTGCGGTAGAGGCCGATGCCGCTCGCACCCCGGTTCATGCAGGTCTGGACTTCGTGCGGGAACTCGATGTTGCCCCAGAGGAGGACCTCATGGCCGTCGGTGGTGGTGGCCGGCAGGTCCTTCAGGTGGCCGAGTTCCTCCTCCATGCGGTGGAACCGCTGCTCGGCCTCCCGAAAGCGCGTGATGGTCGGCGCGTCGGGCTCGATGACCACCAGGCCGCGGTTGCCGTCCACGATGACCGTATCGCCGCCCGAGAGGTCGGCCGTGACGTTCTGGAGACCAACCACCGCCGGGATGCCCATGGCGCGGGCGACGATAGTGGTGTGGCTGGTGCGGCCGCCGATGTCCGTGGCGAAAGCCAGGACCTTCGACGGGTCGAGTCCCGCCGTCTGGCTCGGCGTCAGATCATGGGCGATGACGATGACCGGTTCGGTCAGTTGGTGCAGGCTTTCGCGTTTGGCCCCGATCAGGTTCCTCAGCAGCCGTTTCTCGACGTCCCAGACGTCGGCAACGCGTTCCGACATGTACCGGTTCGGCAGGGCGAGGACCTTCTTGGCGTAGCCCTTGAGGATCTGAGAGACGGCGTACTCGGGGGCGTAGCGTTCGCGCTGGACGAGTTCGCGGATCTCGTCAATGACGGAGGGATCGCCGAGCAGTGCGTCCTGGACGTCGAAGATGGCGCCGAGTTTCTCGCCGATATCGGCGGCGACGCGCTCCCTCAGTTCGCGTATCTCCTCCCTGGCGCGCTCGACGGCTCCCTGGAACCGGGCGAGTTCCGGCTCGACCTCGGCCGGCTCGATGACGCGGCGGGGGATGCGAAACTGTTCGCTGTCCAGGACGATCGCGGGTGCGATCGCAACGCCCGGCGAGACCGCGATACCTTTGCGCGTTTCCATCGGTTCGGCCGGCACCCCTGTCGAATCACCGTCTGTGCTTCTTCGCGAAGTCCTCGTTGAACTCGGCGATCAGTCCGGTCAGCCGCTCCAGGCAGGCCTCCGCGTCGTCGCCTTCCGCCTCCAGACGCAGGGTCGTTCCGGAAACCGCCGCGAGTTCGAACAGCCCGAGAAGGCTCCTGCCGTCCACCGCCTTCTTGTCGGTGCGCACCGTAAGCGTGCAGCCAAACTGGTTCGCCGCCTTGACGAACTCAGCCGCCGGCCGCATGTGCAGCCCCGTGGGGTCGAGGATTGTCACCTCGCGTACGGGCACGAGCATATCTCTCCAAACGCGCGAGGGCCGCCGTGCCGTCATCCCGCGTCTTCGTCGGCCTCGCGCAGCAGGGCCACCAGTTCCTCGCGGGTGGACGCCTGGCACATGAAGCGGCGGAGGTGGTCGCTCTTGATGCTCCGAAAGATATGCTCCATCGCTTTCAGGTGCTGCTCGGGTTGATCCGGGTTCGACAGCAGCAGGAAAAGCAAATGGACCGGCCGGCGGTCGAGGGCGGCAAAGTCGATGCCGACAGCGCTGCGGGCCACCAGACCCACCACCCCCTTGATGCCTTCATGCTTGGCGTGCGGGATGGCCACGCCGTTGCCGAACCCCGTCGTGCCCTTCTTCTCGCGGCGCAGAATGGCGTCCACCACCTTGCGCCGGTCTTTTGCCGAGACCGCCTTGGTCGTGATGAGTTGGCCGACCATCTCGTCGATCGCGCCGCGAGCCGTATCGGCCTTCAGGTCGGGCATGATGGCCGAGGTTGCGATGAATTCCATCAACTTCATGTGGGCCGGACTCCTCGCCACTCTCAGGTGCGCGTGGGCTGATGCGGGTTCGGGCCGCGCCCCTTCCGGTGCCGGGTGCGGTCCTTGTGCTCGAGCAACTGCCGCTCCAGCCGCTCTTCCGCCTGGTCGATCACGGCAGGCATGTTGTGTCCGGTGGTCTGTGCCACAAGGTTGCTGCTGTGCTCCAGGTCGGCGATCATCTCGCAGGAGAAGCCGCCGCCGACCTTATTCAGCACCACGCTAATCGACTGGATCTTGTCATAGTATTTCAGGAGGCGCTGGGCTTTTTCGT
This sequence comes from Planctomycetota bacterium, assembly GCA_030602705.1. GTDB lineage: Bacteria > Planctomycetota > Phycisphaerae > FEN-1346 > FEN-1346 > JAUVZF01. The sequence continues at coordinate 32,504 of JAUVZF010000003.1, read as the reverse complement.
CCGCTCGGTCTCTCATGTCGGCGGCAATCGACTTGTGCCGCACGGTTACTTCGATCTGCAACCTCTCCCTCCCTCCACGAATCGCGCCCTTGGGGCCGCACAGGTGCCCGCTGACGAGCGCCGGGAGTGTAGCAGTCGCCCTTGGCGAAGTCAACGATTTCACGCATTCGGCTCAATCGGGGGCACGCCCCTCTTGCCACTTTTCCGAGGTGCCCCCGCAATGGGCCTCCCTCTCGTTGTCCTTTTAGGGTTGACGGTGCGGCTGGGTGAGTGTAGATTACGCCGCTTCAGGAAGCGGGGAGAGTGTGCGCATCGCAGGCGCTGCCGCGCGGCCGCTGGAACACCAGACCAACCGGGGTTTTGCATGGACCTCGAAGACCTCAGAAAACAGATTGACGAGATCGACGCCGAACTCGTGGCCCTCATGAACAAGCGGGCCCGTTACGCGGTCGAAGTTGGAAAGATCAAACGCGAGACCGGCGAGGCGTCGGTTTACCGTCCCGCGCGCGAACGTGAGGTTTTCGAGCAGATCGCCAAGGCCAACAACGGCCCCCTCCCAGACCACGCCCTGATGGCCATCTGGAAGGAGATGATGAGCGGGAGCCTCTCGCTCGAGAAGTCCCTGAAGGTGGCCTATCTCGGGCCGGAGGGCAGTTTCAGCCATCTCGCGGCCCTTGACAAGTTCGGGCACAGCGTCGAACTGGTCGCCGTGCGCGACATCTCCTCGGTCTTCGACCAGGTGGCCCGAGCCGCGGCCGACTACGGCATCGTGCCCGTCGAGAACACCACCGGCGGTGCCGTCCGCGACACGATGGAGTGTTTCCTGTGGGTCCACGGGCCCGTCAAGGTCTGTGCCGAGATGGCCCTGCCCATCCACCAGAACCTGCTGTCGAAAACGACGCTTGATCGGGTCACGAAGGTCTACTCGAAGCCTCAGGTCTTCGACCAGTGCCGCCGCTGGCTGACGGAGAACGCGAGCCAGGCCGACCTCGTGGCCGTCGGCTCGACGGCCGAGGCGGCGCTTCTGGCGTCGCGGGTTGAAGCAACGGCCGCCGTCGGCTCCGAGATGGCCGCTTCCGTCTACGGCCTGGACGTCCTCGCCTCTACCATCGAGGACAATTCCCAGAACCAGACGCGGTTCCTCGTTCTCGGCCGCGAGAGCGCCGCACGCACCGGCCGCGACAAGACCTGCCTCCTGTTCAGCGTCACCCACGAGGCGGGGGCCCTGGTCGAGGTACTCGACATCTTCCGACGCTATCGGCTCAACATGACCAAGATCGAATCGCACCCGTTCCCGACGAAAACCTGGGAGTACTACTTCTTCGTGGATATCGAGGGCCACGCCGAGGACGAGAACGTCAAGGACGCTCTGGCCGAAGCGCGGCGCCACTGCCGCCAACTCGAAGTCCTGGGATCGTTCCCCGTGACCGTCACCGCCGAGTGATCGACTCGTAGGGCCTCTCTTCGATGATTATTGTGATGCAATCCAGAGCGGCGGAGGCGCAGGTCGAAGGCGTCGTCCACCGCATCGAAGACCTGGGGCTGAAGGCCCACATTTCGCGCGGCGAGTTCCGCACCATCATCGGCGCCATCGGCGATGAGACCCTCCTGAAACCCGAGTTCTTTGCAGGGCTGGCGGGCGTCGAGACCGTCATGCCCATCATGAAGCCCTACAAACTCGCCAGCCGCGACTTTCACGCCGACGACACCGTCCTCGAGATCGGACCGTTCAAGGCCGGCGGGCCGTATCTGTCGGTCATCGCGGGGCCCTGTGCCATCGAGAGCGAGGAGCAACTCCGCGCCAGCGCACGCGTCGTCCGCGACGCCGGCGCCGTGATGCTCCGCGGCGGCGCCTTCAAGCCACGCACCAGCCCGTACAGTTTCCAGGGACTGGGCGAAGAGGGACTCAAGATCCTCCAGGGCGTCGGTGCAGAGGTCGGCCTGCCGACCGTCACGGAGGTCCTCGATGTCCGCGAGGTCGAACTGGTGGCCCGCTACGCCGACGTCCTCCAGGTCGGCGCACGCAACATGCAAAACTTCCGGCTCCTGACGGAGGTCGGCCAGGCCGGCAAACCCGTCCTCCTGAAACGCAACCCGGCCGCCACTACCGAGGAACTTCTGATGTCGGCCGAGTACGTCCTGACCGAGGGCAACCTGCGCGTCATGCTCTGCGAGCGTGGCGTCCGCGGATTCGATACGGCTACCCGGTACATGCTCGACCTTGCGGCCGTGCCGGTCATTCAGGGCGTCTGCCACCTGCCCGTCATCGTGGACCCGAGCCACGCGACCGGGCATCGGGAACTCGTGCCGCCGATGGCCCTGGCGGCCGTTGCCGGCGGCGCGCACGGCGTCTTTGTCGAGGTGCACCCGGATCCCGAGAAGGCACTGAGCGACGGCCCCCAGCAACTGACGCCCGACGCCTTCCGGCGGATGATGGCCGAACTCGCCCCCATCGCCGAAGCCGTCGGACGAGAACTCCAAAAACCGAATACGTAGTCGCGAACGTTTAGCCGTCGCCTGCACGGCCACGATGCGCCGCGACCTTTTAGCCGCGACCCGAAGGGGAGCGCGTTGTCCACAAACAATACAACCGACCGCCACGAACGGAGACCTGCCGAATGCGGAAACCTTTCATCTGTGGCAACTGGAAAATGAACACGAACCGGGCCGAGGCCGTCGCCCTGGCCGAAGCCACTGCCGCCGCGGCCGCAGAGGTCACGGTCGTCGAGGTGGGCGCCTGCCCACCCGCGTGCTACCTCGAGGCGGTCCTGGCCGCCGCACAGGGCACGCCTCTGGTCGTCGGCGGGCAGAACATGTACTTTCAAGAGAAGGGCGCCTTCACGGGCGAGATCGCGGGCCCCATGCTCGCCGACCTCGGATGCACCACCGTCATCCTCGGCCACAGCGAGCGGCGGCACGTGTTCGGCGAACCCGACGATCTCATCTCGAAAAAGGTCCACGCGGCCTTCGCGTGCGGCCTTAAGCCCATCCTCTGCGTCGGGGAACTCATCGAGCAGCGCCGCGCCGGCGAGACCGAAACCGTGGTCCGGCGCCACGTCGCAACCGGCCTTGAAGGCCTCTCGCCGGAGCAGGCCGCCGCCATCGTCATCGCCTACGAGCCCGTCTGGGCCATCGGTACCGGCGAGACCGCCACACCCGACCAGGCCCAGAAGGTGCATGCCTTCATCCGCACGCTTCTGGCAGACCTGTACGATGCACGTCTGGCCCAGGCGGTCCGCATCCAGTACGGCGGAAGCGTCAAGCCCGAGAACGCGTACGACCTGATGCGTGAGCCCGACATCGACGGCGCTCTTGTCGGCGGCGCGAGCCTCAAGGCCGATTCCTTCGCCGCCATCATCGCCGAAGCCGCCAAAGCCAAACGGCTGTAGAACAACAGAAGGTCTAATGACTAATGTCTAACGACCGGCAGAACGGAGAGCGGTACGGCAAGGTTGCCATGGCGTTGCCGTGCGGCGAACCCGCCACGTGTCATTAGTCATTTGTCATTAGCCATTAGTCATTTGTCATTAGTCGCTCTTGTAAAGGAGGCGTGGCCGGTGGAAACCGCATGCATGGTTCTGTTTCTTCTGACGGCTGTTGTCCTGATCCTTCTGATCCTCGTACAGAAGGGTCGCGGCGGCGGGCTCGCCGGCGCGTTCGGCGGTCCGGGCGGACATAGCGCCTTCGGCACCAAGACGGCCGACATCTTCGTCAAAGCCACCGCTGTGATTGCCGGCATCTTCTTCCTCCTGTCGATCGTGACGGCATGGATCATGCGGCCCGAAGCGGCCGCCCGCCCGCCCGAGAAGCCTGGGGCGCCGGCGCCCGCCGAACCCGGCGGCGCTACGCAGACGCCTTCAGGCGAAGAAGCAGGCGGCGCCGAGGCCACGAAGGGCAAACCGGCCGCCGATGCCGCCAAGAGCCCTGCGCCCGAGGAAACCACGCCCGCCAAGTAACGCGGGCACTGGAATCATCATGACCGACCAGGACGCCATCCTCGATGTCTTTCGCGACGCGGGAGCCCTCCTGGAGGGCCACTTCCTGCTCGCAAGCGGCCTCCATAGTCCGACGTATCTCCAGTGCGCCTTGGTTCTCCAGGACCCTGATCGGGCGGCCCATCTTTGTGCCCGGTTGGGCCGCCGGTTTGCAGACGCCGGCATCCGGACCGTCATCGGCCCGGCCATCGGCGGCATCGTGGTGGCCCACGAGGTGGCCCGTGCCTTGGGGGCGAAGGCCCTTTTCGCCGAGCGCCGCAGCGGCAGCATGACGCTCCGCCGCGGGTTCACCGTTGAGGCGGGCGAGCGGGTCCTTCTGGTCGAAGACGTCGTGACGACCGGCGGCAGCCTTCGCGAGGTCCAGGAGATGGTCGCGGCCGCCGGCGCCGACGTGCTTGGCCTCGCAGCCCTGGTCGATCGGACGAGCGGGCGCGACCCCGGTTTCGGCATGCCGCTCGTTTCGCTCGTCCGTGTCGACGTGCCGACGTACGAACCCGACGATTGCCCCCTGTGCCGTGATGGGCTGCCGCTTGTCAAACCCGGCAGCCGCAAACGACCCGGGCAAGGTTAGCCGCAGGGCTTGCCCCGCGCGTATAATGAGTGGTTAGCCGCAGGGCTTGCCCCGCGCGTATAATGAGTGGTTAGCCGCGGGGCTTGCCCCGCGCGTTCTTGATCGTGCCACGAAAGGTTATCGAATGCTTCGCAGCATGACAGGTTACGGCGCAGCCGAACGCGAGAGCGACCAGGCCCGTATCGCGGTCGAGATCCGGACCATCAACAACAAGTTCTTCAAGGTGATCCAGCGTCTGCCCGATGGTCTGGGCGCTGCGGAGGTGGCGATTGAGCGGCTGCTGCGCGATACCATCAGCCGCGGGACGGTAAACGTCGGCGTCACCGTCGAGCCGCGCGGCCCGGCGGCTCGCGTGCCGATCAACACCGACGTCCTGGCGGCATACAAGCGCGACCTCGCCCAAGTGACGGACAGCCTGTCGGACGACGCGCTGCTGGCCCTGCCCGGCGTCCTCGGCAGCGAGGAGGTCCTGCTCACGGGCATTGAGAACCTTCAGGAGGAGATCGAGGCCGCCGTTGCCGAGGCACTCGATAACCTCAATCGCATGCGCGACGCCGAAGGCGAGGCCACCGCCCGTGACATGGCGGCGGTGCTGGTGGAGATCGAGCAGCGGATCGCCGCCGTCCGGAAGCGTGCCCCGGCCGTGGTCGACGACTACCGCGCCCGCCTCCAGCAGCGGATCCAGGCCATGCTCGAGGGCATCGAGATCACGGTGGACGACCAAAGCCTCATTCGCGAGGTCGCCTTCTTTGCCGAACGGTCCGACGTCAACGAGGAACTTACGCGGCTGGCGAGCCACGCCGACCAGTTCCGCGAACTGCTGGCCGACGCCGGGCCCGCCGGCAGGAAACTCGAGTTCCTCGCCCAGGAGATGTACCGCGAGGTCAACACCATCGGCTCGAAGGCGAACGATCCGGAAATCTCACGCGAGGTCGTCGAGATCAAAGTCGCCGTCGACCGCCTGAGGGAGCACACGCGCAACATCGAATGACCGGCCACGAACCAATGACCGAACACGAAACACGCCAAGGCCGCGGGACGCACTCGCTCCGGACCGGCCGCAACCTCGTCGTCGTCAGCGGCCCGAGCGGGGCGGGAAAGACCACCCTCTGCCGCGCGGTCGCCGAGCGCACCGGCGCCCTCATCAGCACCAGCGCGACGACGCGCCCGAAGCGGGCCGATGAGGTCCACGGCCGGGACTACACCTTCATCAGCGAGGAAGAGTTCCGCAGCCGCATCGCCGACGGCAGGTTCGTCGAGTGGGCCGAGGTGTTCGGCCAACTCTACGGGACGCCCGTCGAGGAACTCGCCCGCGCCTCAGACGCCGGCAAGGTGCTCCTGCTGGAGATCGACGTCCAGGGAGGAATCCAGATCAAGAACAAGTTCCCCGACGCCTTGGCCATTCTGCTGCTGGCGCCGGACCCGCAGGCCCTGCGCTCCCGCCTGTCGGGTCGCGGCACCGAAGGGTCGGATGAGGCCCGGCGGCGATTCGCCAAGGCTAAGCAGGAAATCGAGATGGCGAGGCAGACCGGGTGCTACGACACCGAGGTCGTCAACGACCGGCTCGACGACGCCGTCCGGCAGGTGATTGAACTCGTTCAAACACGGAGGAAGCAAGCGTGATTGAAGCCCTCAAGAGCGATGAAGTGGTCGATAAGGTCGGCGGCCGGTTCAAACTCGCCGCCCTTATCCAGAAGCGGCTCGTGGACGTGACGTTCGGCGCCCCACTGCTGGTCGAGCGCGGCGACATGACGCTGATGGAGGCCGTCGTCCAGGAGGTCCTCGAAGGCAAGATCACCCTGGAGCCGCGCGCCCGCATCGCGGGCGCCCTCGCAGAAGCGGAAGTGTCCGACGAAGAGGCCGGCGGCTAGCGGCCGGAGCGTGTGACCATGACGAAGCCCGGACCGAACCTGGAACCTTTGAGCGGCCGCGAGATCGTCGTCGGCGTGACGGGCGGCATCGCGGCCTACAAGACCGCGCATCTTGTGTCGCGCCTCGCCGGCGCGGGCGCGGGCGCCACCGTCGTTATGACCGAAGCGGCGAAGCGGTTCGTCGCGCCGCTCACGTTCCGCGCGCTTTCCGGCCGGCCGGTGCACTCTGACCTCTGGACGCCGCTCGCGGCGCAGGCGGCCGAGCACGTTGCCCTCGCGGACCGGGCCGAACTGGTCGTGGTGGCGCCCGCGACGGCCAACATCCTGGCGAAACTCGCCCACGGCATCGCCGACGACCTGCTCTCGACGTTCCTGCTGGCTGCCGACGCGCCGCTGATCGTGGCCCCGGCCATGAACGTCCGCATGTGGCGGCATCCCGCCGTGGCGGCAAACTGCGAGGTGCTGCGGTCGCGCGGCGTGCGGTTCGTCGGGCCGGTCGAAGGCCGCCTGGCCTGCGGCACGGTCGCCCAAGGCCGCATGGCCGAGCCGGAAGAGATCCTGGAGACGCTGGCAGACCTCGCTCGGGACCTGCCGGGAAAACAATGACTAATGTCTAATGACGAATGACTAATCAAAAGACAATGCCTAATGACCAGTCGCCGGAGGCGCAAAGCGGGACGGCGCCTGTTTTTTCGGTTTTCGCCATTGCCGTTTCGTCATTAGTCATTAGGCATTAGACATTCATTGTCCGAGGTGAAGCCGGGTGCGCATTCTCATTACCGCCGGCCCGACGCGCGAGTACCTCGACCCCGTCCGGTACGTCTCGAACGCCTCGAGCGGGCGGATCGGCGCCGCCCTGGCAGCCGCCGCCGTGGCGCAGGGACACTGCGTCACGCTTGTCTGCGGCCCGGTCGCGCTGGAGCCGCCGGAGGTGGATGAACTCGTCGCCGTCATGAGCGCTGCCGAGATGCTCGAGGCGGTTGCGGCACGCTTCGACTCCTGCGACGTCTTCATCGCCGCCGCCGCCGTGGCCGACTTTCGTCCCGCCGCGCGGGCAGGCCGCAAACTCAAAAAGGGCGAGGGAAAGGTCACGCTGGAACTCGAGCCGACGGCCGACATCCTCGCCGAAATGAGCCGCCGCAAGACGGGGCAGATCCTCGTCGGCTTCTGCCTGGAATCGGAAGACCTGGCGGCCCGCGCGCGGAGCAAACTCGAGGCCAAGGGCCTCGACCTGGTCGTCGCCAACTCGCCGGAGGCCATCGCCGCACAGCGCCAGGACGCCCTTCTCATCACCCGCGACGGCGCCTGCGAGCACCTCACGCAGGTCACCAAAGACGCCCTCGCCGCCCGCGTTCTGGCGGCCGTTGCGGCCGCCAGGCGTTCACCGGACTGACGGGCTTGGGCCCGCCTGGGCTACTCGATGACCTTCGGCCGGTCGCTCTCGCAGTCAGCGTCGTCTGCGGCGGACGGGTCGGCGAGCGGCTCCGGTTCGGGCGGTTTCTTTTTCGTCGCGCGGTCCAGGAGGTTAATCTCGGCATCGATCGCCGCCCGAAGCGCCAGCAGCATCTCCCGCCCGGCGCCGACGGCATGGTCTTTGGCGGGCTCGAACTCTTTCATCACCTCGCGGACGACGTGGCGCGCCCGCTTCACGTAATCGGCCATCGCGTTTCCTTTCACTCACCTGTGGCGTGCGGTACACTTTCCAGCATACCGCCATCCGCATGGCGGGTTCAACCTACAAATGTCGCCGGCCGCCGCGCGGCGTTCAGCCATCGCCCGAATGGCGACGTGAATGTGAGGAGGCCCACATAAAAGCGTTGTGGCTTGCCTTGGTGTTCGTTGTCCTGCCGGTCGAGTAAGATGGGGTTCATCGCCCGCACGAAGAGCGACACACGGCATAGGTTGCTGAGATCATGCTTCTGACACGCTTCGAGAAGTGGATGATGCGATGTGCCCTGCGCCGGTGGGGGCTGCGGCGGGTGGAGGCGCCGAGGGTCTTTCGCGGCGTGAACCTTCCCGACGGGGCCGAGATCCTGGAGATCGGGTGCGGTTACGGCGACGGGGCGCTGCTGATTGCCCGGCGATTCGGCGGCTCGCGGGTCGTCGGCGTGGACCTCGATGAGGAGATCATCGCAGGTGCGCGGCACAAGGTGGCCCGGCCGCCGCGATGGGCGAGAGACGCACCGACCGAGCGCATCACGTTTGTTTGCGGCGACGCGGCGGCCCTGAGTTTCCGCGAGGCCGCGTTCGACGCGGTACTGATTTTTGGCATGTTGCACCACATCAACGCGTGGCGTCGCGCGATCGCGGAGGCGCACCGCGTCCTCAAACCGGGCGGCGTGTTGGCGTTGGAGGAGGCGCTGATTTCCGACCGCCCGTGGCGGTTCAACCGCCAGTTCGGCCACGTCCCGTTCGATGCCTCGGAACTCCGCGAGGCGCTGGAGGCCGCCGGCTTCCGCATCCTGCGGTTCAGGAAACCCTGGTACCTGCCGATGTGTTTCGTGCGGGCGGTCAAACCGGCCGGCATGTAGGCCGGGGACGCGCGGCGGCGCTCGCCTACGCCGCGGCGCCGGGTTCCTCGACGCCGGGCGTGACCTTCTCTGCCAGCCGCGGCAGGTGACCTCCGAAGACGAGGGCGCCGAGGATGCACACGCCCCCGCCGAGGATCACGGTCAGCGGCGCGCCCACGGCCCCCGCCACGAACCCCGCCAGTAGGTTCCCGAACGGGATCATCCCCATGAACATCACGGTGTAGAAACTCATGACCCGGCCGCGCTTGTGCTCGTCCGAAAGGGTCTGAAGCAGCGTGTTGCTCATCGACATCTGGAGCATCATGGCTGCGCCCGGCCAGACGAGGATGACGAGGCTGAGCCAGAAATTGTCCGACAGGCCGAAGGCAATCAGCCCCATCCCGAAGGCAATCGCCGCCAGCCGCAGCATTCCACCGAGACGCGCCACGCTCCGCCGCGTCGCCAGGAACACCGCCCCCGCCAGCGCGCCGACGCCCGTGGCCCCCATCAGGTATCCCAGCGTGTCGGCCTCGCCGCCGAGCACGTCCTTGGCAAAGATGGTCATCAGCCAGATGTACGGCACGCCCGCCAGGCTCGTCACGCCGAGCATCAGGAGGATCGACCGCAGGGCAGGCGAGCCGAAGGCGTAGCGGAACCCCTCTTTCAGACCGATGAGGACACCGGTCTTCGGCGCCTCGATCCTCCGGGGCGCGATCCGCATCACCACCAGCGCCACGATGACGGCGGCGTAACTGACGCCGTTGATGAGAAAACACAGCCCCTCGTTCCACCACGCCACGATGCATCCGACCAGGAGCGGTCCGACCAGCCGGGCCGCGTTCACTAGAAAGGAGTTCAACGCAATAGCGTTCGCCAGGTCGGTCGGTTCATCGAGCATTTCGAGGATGAACGACTGGCGGGTCGGCACCTCGATCCCGCGGACCAGGCCCGTGAAAACGCTCAGTGCAATCAGGAGCCCAACATCGATGACGCCCGACAGAGTCAGGGCCGCCAGCGCCAGCGCCTGGGCCATCGCGGTGGCTTGAGCCACGATGATGAGCCGCCGCCGGTTCCACCGGTCGGCCACAACCCCCGCGAACGGCGCAATAACGAACGTCAGAATCCCGCTCGTGAACCCGACCACCCCCAACAGTGCGGCCGAGCCCGTCAGGCGGTACGCCAGCCATCCCATCGCCACGCTCTGCATCCACGTGCCGGTTACGCTGATGCCCTGGCCGAAGAAGTAAAGGCGGAAGTTGCGGTGCCGGAGAGATCGGACGAGAGAGGTCATGGCGCGCTTGCCGCTTCAGGTTGCTGAACTTGGTTCACGGTTTCGCCCCGTTGCCTGCCGCCATCTTAAACCCAAACCGTGGTCCTCTGCCACGCGCAAATCGCGGTACGAAAGCACTTCACGGTCGAGTGTGCGGAATCTCACGCGGTGGGCCTCCGGACCGACCTCGCAAAAACGGGGCTGTACGCGGCCCGTACGGGCCGCGCGGCAAGTGGACAGAACTTACCTGAACCCGCCTGGAATTGAGGCGCCATGCGCGGCCGCGCTCGGGGGGAGTGTGAAACACAATCGGAGGCGCGCCGCCGTCAGGTCGCGCTCTCAGCGGCGATGGCCGGCGCGGGCGCCTCCGAACTGTACGGCTCCAGGATGCGGTCCATGACACGGAAAAAGGCGTCCACCACCGACGGGTCGAACTGCTTGCCGCTCTCCGACCGGATGATCTCGAGCGTCGTTTCTTCGCTGTATGCGGCCTTGTAGCACCGCTCCAAGAGCAGCGCGTCCAGGACATCGGCCAGACCGACGATGCGCCCCGACAGCGGAATCTCCTGCCCCGCCAGGCCGTACGGATACCCCCGGCCGTCCCATCGCTCGTGGTGCGAGACGGCGATGTCGTGGGCCATGGCGATCAGGTCGTTCGCCGGCTGGCCCAGGATGTCGGCCCCGATCAGGGCGTGCTGTTCGACGATGCCGCGTTCCTCGGCCGTCAGCGGCCCGGGCTTGTGCAGGATCGCGTCCGGGATGCCGACCTTGCCGACGTCGTGCATCGGTGCGGCACGCTCGATCAGTTCCACCTGCCGGTCGTCCAGGCCCATCGCCTCGGCGATGAGTTTGGCCGTTTGGCTGATGCGGCGGACGTGCTGCGAGGTCGCGTTGTCGCGGTGCTCCACGACCACGCTCAGCCGGATGATCGTGTCGAGGTGGGCCGTCTTGAGGTCTTCCTGGAGCAGGGCGTTCGAGATCGTGACGGCCGCCATCGACGCCAGCGACAAAATGCCGCTGCCTTCGGCGCTCGGAAACGCGACGACGCGGCCCTCATCGTCGAGCCGGTTCAAGAGTTCCAGCACACCCACGCACGACTCATCCGGCCGCCGCAGCGGAATCGCCAGGATGCTCTGCGTGTGGTACCCGCTCGTGGCGTCGAAATCGCGGTTGATCCGGAACGGCCAATCCTCCGCCAGGTTGTCGGCGTCCGGGATGTTGACCACCTGCACCGTGGACGCCACAAACCCCGCCAGCGAGTCGGTCGTCACGGGGATCTCTTTGTCGAGAAAAACCTGGGAGATCTCGCCTTGCGGCAGGCGGTCGTTCTGGGCCGCGACGAACCGCAGCCGCCCTTTGCGCAGAACGTACAGGCTGCCCGCCTCGGCCCGGGCGAGTTTGCGGGCCTCCAGCAGGATCATCTCCAGCATCTTACGCCGGTCGGACAGCGCCGACAGGTTGATGCCGATCTCCAGCAGCCCTTTCAGCACATCGGCCGCATCGTGAAGCACCTGAACGTGGTAATCGTACATCGCGTCCCCAGACGCCAGGAGCAGGGGATATTCGGTGACCGGCAGGGGTGCGCGGGTGCGGGCGGGTGCCCTATCTATGTCGGCAAAAAAGGGGGTCACCGTTCAGTCTGTTACGGCAAAAAAACCGCCGAATGCGAGGAAACGGCTTCAGGGCTCGCACGCCGTGGCCGTCGAGGGTTGTTACAATTGCGTAGCGGCAAGAAGTACAAGAAATGCTGCGGCCGCCGGTCGTGATTCGCCCCGCCCTGCCCCACACATGCGGCCACCTCTATAACACTTACGTCAATTTTCACCTCGCCGAAACGGGCAAATGCGCGTTTTTTTTGGCTCCAATCGTTGATTCTGGGCCGTGAGGGGCGATTTGGCCCCAAATGTTAAGATAGGTAAGGCAAAACGCGCTGGTTTTTGATCCGTTTTTGCGATTTATGTGTCCGTTTTTGTCCGTTTTTGTTCCGTTTTGTTCCGTTTTTGAGGGGTTTTTGAGGGGGCAAAATTGATGTAAGTCACCATGCCACAATGGCAGGCCGGACGGGAGGGCCGCAGAGGCCGAAAAGTTGTTAGAGTTCTAACAAAATGGGGAGAGGGGCAGGGATTTTGTTAGAGTTCTAACAAAACGGCAGGGAATAGGGAATGGGGAAGGAAGCCATTGCGGATTTCGGATTGCGGAGTGCGGATTGAAAAGCAACGAATAACAGGCCGGCGGGCAAGCGGCGGACGGCAACGGCGGGAGCCGTTCGACCTCAAGGGTTTGGCGTCGCTATGGGTGGTCTTGGGCTGTGAATTCGGGCCCTTGACACGGCGGGTGGCACGGTCATCCCGAAGGGCGACCATGTTCGGACCGACCGCCCCCGCGCTACGGCTCCAGCGTCCAGGGCGTGTCCTGCGGACCCGCGCGGTCCGTTGCTACCGGCGTGGACGTGTGGTGTCTCGCAACCACCGCCCCTATTGCCACACCCCACCCACGTCAAGGCGAATTAAGGTGTGTGTCACCGGAACTCCCGGAACTCGGAACTCCGCGTTACGCGGGCCGCCAGCCATAGAGTTCAGGCTTGAACACCTCGTAGGACCTGTCTTCTTCGAGTTTCAGGAGGGCTTCGGCCAGCTCTATGCCGTCTCTTTTATCGATGGCCCCCACGCTCCTGTCGTAACGCGTAACGTGGACGCAGCGAGGGCACCCGGTTTCGCAGTCGCACTTCCTGGCGATCATAGTGCCGTGCCTTAGCACTTTCGTCCACACTTCAAACAGTTTCTCGGCCACACCAATCCCTCCGGGCACTGTCTCGTAAACGTAGATCTCGGGTGGGAGGCTGCTACTGCTGTGACAACTGCCGAGGTCAAACCTATCGCACGGAATGATGAACGGAGTGCCAATCCGGATCAGGTACTCCACGATACGGAGCCGGTCGCCGATGTTGCCCATCCCCTCCCATGTCGGCTTTTCGATTCCCAGCCAGCAGCCACGCACTGAATGCGTCACCGCGATTGGGTTGTCCAGCCGGTGTTCTTCAATGATTTTCTCAGTTCGGTCATCGATGAGGCGGTACCCTTGGTAATTGTCGAAGATAGTGAGGTCCCCGTATTGCCAAGCCACGCATTCCCGGTACCTTCGGCCAGCCAAGACGTTGGAGACCGAAGCGACGGACCACGTGAATGGCTCCGTGCGTTCGTACGAGTTTGCATCCACGAGCTCGATGGTGTCTGCGCCGTGACTCTCGACACGGTAAGGCTTCCCCATGTGGTGATAGACGGCCCCGACATAAGCCTCTTTGTACACCTGTTGCCCGGAGATCGTGCCGATCTCGTTACCCTTGTAGACCAGGGTGTAGTTTTGGCCGTACGTGTTCCGAATCGGTGTTCGAAAGTGCGGCATGAATCGCCTGACAGGGACGAAATGCTCTTGCTCGTCCAACGCCTTCTTCCAGAAGTACTCGCCCAAAACCCCCTTGTCCTCGTCGCCCACAGGCCGCTTTCTCTCGTAAAGCAAACACGGCACATGTTTCTTCAGAAGCTCGTCGTTTTCCACGCCCACCATAATCTCGTCGAGAGGCTTCTCCAGAAAGGCGTCCAGGTTCTCGACGTAGAATTGGTCTATCGGATTGTCAAGAGCGTAGAAAAACACGTAAGCGTGCTTGTCCCAGCTCCGCCCTGCCCGTCCAATCCTTTGCCAAGCCGACATGACGCTGTCAGGAAACCCCGCGAGGATGCAGACATCCAACCGGCCAATGTCGATCCCGATTTCCAGCGCATTCGTCGAGAAGACGACCTGGTACTGGCCGGTTCGGAGCCCTTGCTCGATGTCTCTGCGTTCCTCGGGCCGGTAACCAGCCCGGTACGGCACAACTTTCGCGGGGTCTAGGTTGGCCTTCTGTGCTTCTCTTCGAGCAAGGCGCGCGGCCTCCTCCGCGAAGCGACGCGTGGGACAAAACACGACGACTGAAAGCCCCCGTCCGAGACACGCCAGTGCCGCCAGCGTCACCCGCAACTGGAAGATGCGATAGTACTTGAATGGCGGGAGGCCGGGATTAATGAACGCGAAGGTGCGCGTCGGCCGGAAGCCATTCCGACTCTGGACCAGCGTGAGTTCTCTCCCTGTCAACCTGTACGCATGCTCCCTGGGGTTCGCACAGGTGGCAGAGGCCAGGATAAGCTGACACTGAGAACCGAGCTCGTGAAGCTTCCTAAGGAATCGGCGGACCAGCAGGGCAACGTTAGTCCCGAAGAACCCCCGGTACTCGTGGATTTCGTCTATAACCAGAAAGCGCAGTTCCCGTAAGTATGTCTCCCATTTGTCCCAGTTGGCCAAGAACGACTGGTGAAGCATCTCCGGGTTCGTAAGCAATATTCTGGGCGGGTTTTCGCGTAACAGTTTGCGGTGTTCATGAGGAGTGTCTCCGTCGTATAGCCAACTGTCGACCCTCGTGTGCCCCACCCCCTCGCACAATGTTTCAAGCTGCCGTCGCTGGTCGTTTGCCAGCGCCTTCATGGGGTACAACATCAGCGCCTTGCCCCTGCTGTCGGTCAGAAACTCCCACACTATTGGCAGGTTGAAGCACAGCGTCTTGCCGCTCGCCGTTGGCGAGACGATAACTACATCCTCTCCCCTTCGGACCGCCCTAATTGCCTCCGCTTGGTGTTCGTAAAGCCTCTCGACGCCGAGGGCTGCCAGCCGCCCGACAAGAGCAGCAGGAAGCTCATCCAGAACGCTTCGTGGGGCATACTTGGGTTCTACTCCCGATACGGTCCTTAGATGCACCCGGTCGTGGTAATCCTCCTTCGGAGAATCGCGTAAGGCATCCAGCCGTCGCAGTTCCTCGAGAAACGATTGCGCATCTTGCTCGACGTCGGCTCCTGTATCAGGCACAGTGCCGCCCCCCTTTCTCCTCATGGCGGCTGAACTGGAAACGGCCGCCTTGGCTCTGTTTCTCTTTCCAGGCCGCTTGTCCCTTCGTCTCGGTTGATTTGTCGTCCCCTGGGCTTCCCGTGACGGCGCAGCCGCAGTGCGCGCCTGCACATGGCTGGCGTCTCGCTCACCCTTGCCCAGTATCTGGGCTATCAGGGATCGCTTGTCCCGCTTCTTTGCATTGCCTCCGGTTTCTTCACAGATCGCCCTAAGTTCGTGCAAGGGGATTTTTCGAAGCAGTCGAACCGGGTCTTCCACTTCCTCCAGAATGAGGTCAATGAGCTCACTCCTTGATCTGCTACCGACCCAAATGTCCAGCCGCCTCGTCACATCGGCCACGAGGTCTCGGGGAAGTGCCTCAAGAATCTCCCGCAGGTCGACCATCCGGCGTCCCCTAACGAGCCTCAGGAATGGCTCGGTGAGATACATGCCCTAGTTTAGAACAAAGGCGACCCGCTGTCCAGATTCCCGCTTCGGGCCGGCACCCTCGCACAAGTGCGCCTGCCCGCCTGCAGCCAAACGTCATCGACCGAAGGGTCCCCAGTTAATAGCGGGGTTCCGGTGACACACACCTTATCTCCGTCGCCGTTTCGGCTTTGGGCCCGGTTTGCGGGGGCGAAGCCGACGCCCGACTCGCTTTTCCAACCGAAGCACAAAGTCCAGGTCGCCCACCGGGCGACCCGTCTGTGTGCGACGCCGCAAGACCGCTACCACTCGTGCGATTCGACTCATGCCACCGCCCCTATTGCCACACCCGACCTCTGTCAAGGCGAATCAAGTTGCGCGTCACTGGAACTACGGTCGCTTGGGCCGGAGCACGACCAGGCAGCCCGCGCCGAGCAGGATCAGCGTGGTTGGTTCGGGGGCGGCGAACTCCACGAAAACGGGCAGGTGGTCCGACGCAAGGACCGTGTCGGAGAGCGTCAGCGGCGGCGGAATCGTCTCGGCCGTGTACGTCCACGTGTTCAACAGGCGACCGTCTGTCCCGTACGCCGCGAGCGTGTCGGACGGCAGGATGTAGTCCACCCGGCGGTCCAGATACGTGCCCACGTCGGGGTCGGCGTTGAGGGTGGCCGAACTACCGTTGTTGGGGTCCACGGGGGTGGTCATCTCCAGGCCCACGCTCAGGGCCACGAGAGCAGCGATCCGCGAGGACGTATCCACGTCGTTGAAGTCGCCGGCGTACAGATACCACGCGCCGGGATGGGCCGCCCCGTAGGCCTGAAGCCTGGCGACCGATGCCGCCGACTCGTTGGCACGGACGGCCGCCGACGAGGCGTGCCAGTGGGCCGTGAAGACCTCCAGGTCCTTTGGTCCCGGCAGATCGATGGTGGCGGCGAACAGGCTCCGCAGACTCCCTTCGCCCAGGTCATGCTCGCGGACCGAGGCATCGATGATGTCGTACTTGCTCATGATCATGCGGCGGTTGTGGGCGCCGTCGCCGGAGGAGTAGACGCCCTCGTAACCGGGGTTGGCCGCCAGGAACTGCTGCGGGTAGGTCGTCCCCTTGGCCTCCTGAAGAACGATGACGTCGGGATCGAAGTAGTCCACGATTCGCTGAAGGGCTTCCCTGGCCTCGGTCCCTGCCGCGCCGATGCCGCTGACGTTGTAGTCGAGGACCGAGAATCCGGGCCAGCCAAGCGCATCGGCAGGCGCCATGCCGACCGCCAGACCCAGAGCAAGTCCAAGACAGGCTTTCACCGACCAACGATTGAACAGATGCCTTCCCATGGCTGTTCACCCCCGTACAAGAGAACCATGGCCGGTGGCAGTTGCCAGCCGACCCTTGGGTGAGGCTCTGTCTGAAAACGTCGCGCTGCTCCTGCCGGGATGCCACCGATTGCTCGCCATCGGTGCTGCCCGGAGGCCCACGGGTTGGCAAGCAACGTACGTGTTCAGCATGCCGGGCAAGGCCGTCACTTCTCGAGTTTTCAGACAGACCTTAGACCATGCGTAGCGGGACGGGTGTCATGGTCGGGTAGGCGAACGCGGCGGTGCGACATCCAGCCCCCTTAACTCCGAACCAATAATAGCACAAAAACCCGCATAAGTCAAATGACGAGGTCAAATCAGATGCCGGGGCGGGATTCCACCCCCTGGAACCACGCACCTTCCCGGCGGGACGTTCCGCTTCACGACACAACGAGGCCGTCATGCCATTCTACTTGGCACAGTTTTCGAGAGGATGGTCATCAAAAAGGCCATATTCCTGTGGAGTGGATAATGAACGTATCTCGACCCGCCAACACTCTCCCTCGCCGCTGGACCCCGGCTGCATCCGAACGGCTATCTCGTCCAAGTTGACACCATCATCCACGGCGATAATGCACACCTTCCCGGCCATCCCCTTCTCATCCAGCTTCCTGGGCACTGGTCCTATCAGTGGAAAGATAGAGACATGCTGGAAGGCAAACACGGGAATCACCGCGCGGCCGGAGGCATCGGCTTGATGGTTCACTCCCCGGAGGAGTTCCGGCCTGTTCCTCCGGAGTGCAGCCTCCCTAGCGGCAAATTCAGATGCCCTCTGATCATCAGGATGCGGGAGCCAATCGACCCAATCGTAATGGTATACCTTAACCCCCGCTGCGGGTCGGCCCTCAAGGTCCGTGACGGTCATCTCGACCGTATGCATGTACTTAAATATGGTACTGGCTGGTCCGATACAACAACCAGATTTAATAAGTACAATCGCGCCTGCTACGATTGCGAATGCCACGCGGCTGACCACGCATTGCGGGAACAGAACGTGTCCAAGACCGAGGCCTTTCATGTGCTAGGGTCCTTTCCTCGTAAAGGTGTAAGGAACCCAGGAAATGTCACAGTATGCAGGGGACATAAGATCCCCCGGGATCCATGACCAGAGCCAATCCGCGGCCCCTTTCCTCCATTCGCAAGCGTGACAACATTCATGAGGCATGAAGTAGTCCAGGTCAATGTCTTCGCAGGGCATAGTACAGTACACTGCACTGGCCGGCGGAGGAACAAAGCAGCCACCGGAGCCGTACCAGATGCCGAGAACAATCTTCGCTGCGACGGAACACCCGTACACAGGAACGGTGACATCACGCCCGGGGTTATTAGCAGCGCAATGACAAGTGACGTCGCCGCAGTACTCGGCACAGCCGCTCGGGTCCGTGTGACGTACCGGATCCGAGGTTACATATTCGTACAGGTTCGACCCATCTGCGTACTGCACAAGGGAGGGGTTGGCCTCTACCACCTTTGTACCCAGCCGGCGGGCCAACTTCCGAATCGCCGACGCGAGCGCATCGTGCATGAGATCACTCCACGTCTGTTGGTTAGGCAGTTTACTCGTAACATCACGTCGCTCCGACAACCAATTCCGCGCGTCCCTCTCCCTCCAGGGCGCAAGCGGCATGCCTGTCGGATCACGCGGGAGGAATCTCTCACCAACAGCCCGTCCGCCAGCGCTAATGCGCACAGGGTCTCCGGCCCCGGCACCCGGGTCGCGGGACATCCAGCGGCCCAAGCCGGGATGATAGAACGCTGAGGTATCAGCGGCGAACAGGGCAACAGTAGCAAGGCCCACCAGTACGGCTACGAGATGTGTCGTTTTCACTGTGTGTCCCCTTTCCGTGGCTATCGTTGGTTCGTTCGAGGTCTATTGTCAAATACTTTTTTTCCGTGTCTATGGCCCTGGCGGCACGCCCGGCATTGGCGGCTGGTACGGCTGTGGAATGCCGGGTTGCGGCCCGTATGGCGATGGCGGCTGCGGTATGCCAGGGGGCGACTGAGATGGGCCGCCGACGGGAATCCCGCTTGGCATCCCGGGCAGAGACGAATCGCCTGTCTGCCCGCGCAGCCATTCACGCCGCGCCGCTGCCTGTTGCTTCGCGACGACCTGCTCGAAGCCACCAGAGCCACCGGGCCGCATCCGCCGGGCGAGCAGTCTGGCCAGCGCGGGCGTGTTTGGACGATACCCGCTTTGACTCGCGGCATCCGCGAACCACGCGCGGTAACACGGCCGACGCTGATCGTAGCGATACGCATTCTCGTAGCATCAGGCCGCGAACGCGGCCTGGCTGTTGTCCAGGCCGCAGTGGCCACGGGCTGCGAGGAATTGAGCGAACTCTTCCATCGGCGTGAGCGAGACGAGGTAGCCGTTCACCTGGACTTCCTGGTCGGTCACTTTGAACGGCCAAGTCTTGTAATGTTCGTCGTCAAAACTGCCGAAGCCATCGCCCGAGCCCTCGATGTTGAACCGCTCGCGCCAAGCCGGATTGGGATGGTCCTTGCCTTCCCACCGGACGAAGACGTGGCCCTTGGTGGTAACGAGTTTGAGCGGATAGCCCAGCCGTCTGCCGACCGCGACGTACATCACCGGCATGGATGCGCAGGTGCCGCCGAGCGTGTCGGCGATGGTTTGGCCCGGCATGGGGATCATGCCGTGGATGAAGGCGACGCGGGAATCGTTGAAGGCGAAGCTGTGCGCGGCGGTCATGTCGTACTTGATGCCGAGGTCTTGCTGGAGCACTTGCAGGAGCATCTCGGCCCGGAGGCAGGCCTCGCTGTGCCGATAGTGGTCGGCGTAGCGGGAATCGGTCACGCGGTAGAGGTGCCGTTCGGTCTCGAACTTCACTCGCGCGGCCCACTCGTCGAGCCGCGAGAGGCACTTGCTCACATCGAGGCTCTCCGCACCCCGAAGCCCGGTGGCGCAGAGCAGGTTCATTTCGGCGATGTCCGCGTTCTTGAGCCGCTCAGGCGATATCTTCAGCAGTTCGTCAAGGCTCTTGGCCTTGCGGGCGGCCCGGACGGGGTTGCCGAAGGACGAGGTCGCGATACTCTGTGTGGCGGGGCTGCGGTCGGAGAAAAAGACCAGGTAGGCCGTGATCGCCAAGCCGCCCACCAACACTATGAGCAAGGCGAAGGTGAGCAACTTCTTTCTGCGTTTCGGCTTGACCGGCTCAGACGCTCGTCCGGGCGCCCGTGATTTCCGCTTCTTCCGTGACACGGCCTGCCCCCCCAACGAAGTCGAAAGGCAACGGATAGACTATCCCAGGTCCAGGGCGGCGTCAACATTTTTTTGAAGGCTTTGCAGGATTGGGTTCGTCCGACACATTGTCGCCGCTCGTCTTATGCGTGGTAGCGGCTTTTGCGGTCGCAGCGTGCGGCCGAGCAGGGTTTCCGGATGGTCGAGGAACGGCGGGGAGTTCCGGGCGACATAGACCTTATCTCCCTTTGCCCTTCGGCTTCGGGCCCACGGCCTCCGTACGGATGCCGTGCCACCCGCGGCGCTGGGGGATCGAAAAACGCACGGCCGGACAAGGCCGGCCGTGGCACACGCGGCGCTGGGGGATCGAAAAACGCACGGCCGGACAAGGCCGGCCGTGGCACACGGCGCGCCAGGGGGATCGAAAAACGCACGGCCGGGCAAGACCGGCCCCGGCTGGAGCGTGGGCGTTTGTCGGTTTACGTCCTGCCGGCGGGAAGAGGCCGGGGCTCGGCGGCCTGCGCCAGGATGCTCAGGCCTTGAGGCGCGGGGGCGCCGTTGGTACGATGTGGTTGCCGGGCGGGGCCCGTGGCAGACGCGCAGATGCGCGTGGGTGCAAAGCACCCACCCTGCTGCTGCAAGCCGCCAGCCGGCCACGGCATCCTGGCAGGGCGAGCCTGCCGCCCGCCACGGAACGGCCTGCCGGCCACGGCACGAGCCGTACCCGTGCCAGGGTGGCCGACCCGAAGGGGAGCGCGTGCCGTTGCCGGACGGTGGCTCAAGAGACAATAGCAGCAGGTGAGGAGATTGGACATGAAGAGGAGTATGATTTCGCCCCTTATCGGGATAATCGCTTTGGGCACTTCAATTACGGTAGCCGAAGAACCGGTGCCGGTCGGTTTGCACAAGCAGTTGTTCGTCGACGATTACGTCGTGGCGGAGAAAGATGCTGTAACCCGCGAGTTGGGCCAGGCCAAGAAACACGGGATCGTTATGAAGCCGACTCTGCCGACGGACTTCATCCCGCCGCGCGGTCAGCGCGGGTCGCGATACTACGACAGGGCATTGAAGTCAGGCAGGAAGCCGGACGGCTCGCGCGTCGCGCTCGATTTCGGTTTCTTCACAACCGTGCTGTGGAACGAAAAAGATGAGAAGTTTCAGATGTGGTACATGCCCTGGCGGATGGCGGGCGTCGGATACGCGGAGTCGAAGGACGGCATCCATTGGACCAAGCCGCTGGTTGGAAAAGACGGCAAGAGCAACATCGTCCACCTCAGCCAGGGCTTCAGTTGTTCGATCGATCCCACGGTCCCCCGGGGTCATCCCGAGAAGTACAAGGCGGCCTTCGACAGCAATCAAGACAGTGTTTGCCGGACCTGCCTGGCCTATGCTTCGGATGGCATTCATTGGTCGGACTACAACGACGGAAAGCCCGTAACCCATCGCGCGGCCGACTTCTTTTGCCAGATACTCTGGGATCCGATCATGAAAAAGTACCGGCTGCTGTGCCGCACGGACATAGGCGGCAAGGGTGGGGCGAAAGAATACCGCTCGGCTCGGATCATGGTCCACGACAAAGGAAACGACCTGAAGAACCATCCCACGGCCTGGAAAACGATCGCCGACAGGATTGTGGTCGACGATCCGAAGAAGGAAAAGAACCCCTGGGGCAATCCGCGGCTGCAGTTCAACTGGATGACTACCTGGATCTACGAGGGCGTCTATTTCGCGCCGATGAACGTCTACACCATGGACCGGTCGGGTATGTTTGAGGGGTATGACTACCAGACTCGCCATGAAGAAGACGTGATGGACTTTTACATCGGTACCAGCCGGGACGGTGTGAACTTCGACAAGAGTTGGATCTACGCCCGCAAACCGCTGGTGCCCCGTGGTCCGGCCGGCAGTTTTGACAAGGATGGGGTCTTCCCACCTTCCCAGTTGGTCACTCATAAAGACGAGCATTGGATCTACTATGGCGGCATGAACGAGCGTCACTACAGCATTGGCCGGGACATGAAGATAGGACTGGCAAAACTGCGGCTGGATGGGTTCATCTGTCTGAAGGCAAAGGACAAGCCGGGCACGGTCGTCACCAAGCCTTTCAAGCTCGAAGGCCTCCGGCTGGAAGTGAACGTGGATGCCCGAGCCGGCCGGGTACAGATTGAACTTCTCGACGCCACGGGCGAATCGATCCCCGGATTTTCGGGCGACGCGGCCAAGACCTATCGCGGGTACGACAACCTGCGTCTGGAGCCAAAATGGAAGGACCAGACGGACCTTTCGTCGTTGAAAGGCAAGGTGGTGCGGCTTCGGTTCCATCTGACAAACGCAAAACTATACGCATTTCAAATCCAGTAAAGCGGACATGAAAAAGAAAAAAAGGACAATTGTGATGTTCAAAAGACTAATGTGTTGTCTATTTTGTCGACCGGCATGTATGAGTTGGATGCTGGTCGGCTTGCTCGGTATGATGTCAACACTTGCGCTGGCCGTGGAGACTCTTTACAACGGGATCGTATTGCCCGATGTTTGGCCGCCGCAGCGGAAAGAACTTAAGCGTGAGCCGATGTCGCCGCCGTATCTGAAAAATCCGCCGAAGGTGATACCCATCGACGTCGGACGGCAACTTCTGGTCGATGATTTTCTGATTGAAAAAGGCGACCTCAAGCGGACGTTTCATCGCGCGACCTATCATAAGATCAATCCGGTACTGAAAGCGGATCAACCGTGGGAAACCTCTGGAAAATCTTACTTTGTGGCGCCCTTTCAAGGCAGAGTGTTGTACGATCCGAGCGATCAACTTTTCAAGATATGGTACCTACACAGTACAACCGGAGACTACTTCTGCAACTCGCTGGGATACGCAACCTCGAAAGACGGAATCCATTGGGAGAAGCCGGTCTTTACCGAGTCCAAGAAGCCGGATGCGAAATCCGTTTCGCCCCAAAAAGGAACCAATCTTGTGCTCCAGGGACGCCGGACCTGCTGCAACTCCGTGATTCTTGACTACAACGCAAAGTCGCCCGAGGAGCGTTTCAAGATGTATGGCTCGGTGCATTTCAACGGCAAGTGGAACTGTGTCTATCGGACCAGTCCCGATGGCATCCACTGGGGCGGTCCCCTGGTGGAGCGACCCGTTTGGGGGGACTACGTGCTCGCGTTCTACAATCCGTTTCGTCGCATGTGGGTCTATGAAGCCCGCATCCACGGTGGGGCAGTCGGACGGTGTCGCGCCTATATGGAAAACCCCGATTCGCGAAAACTGGCCGAAAGAGTTCCCTATAACAAAGGGATGAACGTTGAAGGCGATTCGGTCTATTGGGTCGGCGCCGACGACCTGGACCCTCGCCATCCGGATCCTAGATTCAAAAACATTAAGCCGCAACTTTACAGTCTTGCTGTCGCCCCGTATGAGAGTCTGATGTTGGGACTCTTCGCGATCTGGACCGGCCCCGACAACCGTACTGTCGCCAGAGAGGGTCTTCAAAAACGCAACGATATCTTAACCGGCTTCAGTCGCGACGGGTTCTATTGGGCGCGACCGGATCGGAAACCGTTTATCAGTCCGTCGTGGAAAAAAGGAACGTGGAACTTCGGCAATGCCCAACCGGTCGGCGGATGCTGTCTCGTCGTCGGCGATGTGCTCTACTTCTACTTCTCCGCACGATTAGAAGACAAAACCGGCATGCACGGCAACGCAACCACGGGACTCGCCCTTTTACGCCGCGACGGTTTCGCCTCCTTGGGTGCAGGCGATCAAGCAGGTTCCATGACCACGCGACCGATCACCTTCAAGGGCAGGCACCTGCTGGTCAACGTGGATTGTCCCCAGGGTGAACTGAAAGCGGAAGTGCTGGATACGGACGGCAAGGCGATCGAGCCGTTTACGCTGGCGAACTGCAAAGCGGTTTCGTGCGACAAGACGCTGGCGGCCGTGACGTGGCAAGGAGTCGCCGACCTGTCCGCGGTTTCCGGCAAACCGGTGCGGTTCCGGTTTCACCTCAAGAACGGTTCGCTGTATGCCTTTTGGGTCAGTCCCGACAGGTCCGGCGCCAGCCACGGATACGTCGCGGCCGGTGGGCCGGGCTTCACAGGCGCCACGGACACGGTGGGAATGAGGGCCTATGAGTGATTGACCGGGAGTGGCCGCTCTGGCTCCCGGCACCCCTACTCACGCTGTCCGACAAGGAGAACAATCATGAAGACACGTTACTTTTCACTGACCAGCCTTGCTCTCGCCATGTCGTTTTTGACGCCGCCGCTCATCGCTGCCGAAAAGCCGGTGGAGGGGACAATCGATGCGTTTCGGGGTGAGGCGAAGTTCGAGTCGCAGCAGTTGTTCACCGGCGGGCGCTTCCCCAACGTGGTGGTCGCGACAGACGGTACGGTGCTGGCGACACACGGCGCGACCGGCGGCGGTGGCGACTGGTGGAAAAAGGGCCTCCAAGTCCGCCGCAGCGAGGACGGGGGCAAGACCTGGTCCGAGCCGATCACCATCGCCAATCCCGGCTGGCAAGGCGGCGGGCTGACCGTTGACGAGACCAGCGGTAACATCCTCGCGTTCGCCGAAGACAAGTACATCGGCTATTACCAGGATGCTAAGCTGACCGTTTACCGCAGCACCGATCACGGCAAGACCTGGAAGGCTCAGGCAGGGACCGTCATTCACCCGGACAAGAACAATAACGTACCTTCGATGTCCATGGCCGAGCACGGCATCACGCTGCAGCACGGCAAGCACAAGGGACGCCTGCTGCGGCCTACTCGGAATTACGCCGGCGGCGACCGCAGGTCCGAATGGCACAAGATGTACACCAACGCCATCTACAGCGACGACGGCGGCAAGACGTGGAAGACCAGCGATCCGTTTCCGGCGATGGGCACCGGCGAGGGGATGGTGGCCGAGCTATCTGATGGCCGCATCTACTACAACTCACGCCGGCACTGGGACCCGAAGGGGCTCAAGTTCATGCGGCACGAGGCATGGAGCGACGACGGCGGCGCGACGTGGAAGGACCTGGCGGTCTCGAAGGTGCTGCCCGACGGGACCCAGGGAAAAGGATCTAACGGTTGCCACGGCGGACTGGTGCGTCTGCCGGTTCGCGGCCGGGATATCCTCATCTTCAGCAACATCGAGTGCACCGTCGGCCGTTCTCACGGGACGGTCTGGGCCAGTTTCGACGGCGGCAAGACCTGGCCGATCAAACGCCTGCTTGGCCCGGGCAAGTTTGCCTATTCCTCGCTGGCCGCCGGGCGGCCGAAGACCCCAAGCGAGGGCTGGATCTACCTCCAGTTCGAGGGCAACCCGAACGGCGATAGGAAGTATCGGCCCAGGCCGGAACGGGAAAACGGGGTTGCGCGATTCAACCTGAGCTGGCTGCTCGAGGGCGAGAAGACCGGCGACGGCGAGCTGCCGGCATGGCTCGGCACCGCCGGCAAGAAGACGGCGGCCAGTATGCCGGCGGCCGGCGAGAATGACGCAACAGCGTTGGCCAGGAAGATACTCGATGCAACCGACGTTCGAGGCGGCATTGTGGTCCACCTTGGTTGCGGCGACGGGGAGCTGACAGCAGCCCTCCGCGTCGCTAATTGCTATACGGTTCACGGACTCGAACGGAACCCGGCCAAAGTCGTAGAGGCCAGAAGCCACATCCGGTCGTTGGGCGTCTACGGCCCGGTTTCGGTAGAGCAGCATTCGGGCTCGGTGCTGCCGTACACGGACAACTTGATCAATCTGGTCGTCGTGCAGGATGAGGGCAAGGTTCCGATGAAGGAGGTGATGCGAGTCCTGGCTCCGGAAGGAACAGCCTACGTTCAGCGCAACGGCGAGTGGATGAAGACCGTGAAAGCCTGGCCCGAGAACATCGACCGGTGGGGCCATTTCCTTCACGACGCAAGCAACAATGCGGTTGCCAGGGATTCCGTGGTCGGGCCGCCTCGACGTCTCCAGTGGATGGCGCCGCCCCTGTGGCTTCGCAGCCACGAGACGTCGTCGGGGATTCAATCGTCCGTCTCGGCCGGCGGACGGCTGTTCTACATCTTCGACGAAGGGCTTGTCGGAATAACAGACGAGCGTCTGCCTGATCGGTGGTCGCTTGTCTGCCGGGACGCCTTCAACGGCAAGCTACTCTGGAAGCGTCCGATGGAGGCCTGGGGATGGCGCCAGTGGAGCCGATCGCGATGGGCGGGCAAGGACTGGACGAAGATGGCCAACGGGCGAACGGACTCGCCGGTTTCAAACCAGCGGCGGATCGTCGCCGACGGCGACCGGCTCTACGCGACGCTTGCATACCGGGCCGGCATGTCGATCCTGGATGCGGCCACGGGCGATATCATTACTACGGTCAAGGCAACGGAGGGCACAAGCGAGATTCTCGTCAGCGACGGCATTGCCGTCTGTCACGTTCGACAAGCACTCCAACCCGCTGCCCAACAAGGAGGCGCCAAGGATGATCCCCCGGCGGCTTTGGTTGCCGTCGATGGCAAGACGGGCAAGGTGCTCTGGCGGAAGCCGTGCGGTCGAATCCGCCGTCTGATTCTGGCCATCGACAATGGCCGGATCGTCTTTCTGGCGGGGAAGGACCTGGTTGCGTTGAATCTGAAGGACGGCCGTGGATTGTGGAAAGTGCAGCCAAAGTGGGCTACGCCGAGGACGATGGTCGTTGTCGGCAACGTGGTTGTTATGCAGGGCGGTACGCATGTTGCCGCCTTCGATGCGACCAGCGGCGCGCCGCTGTGGAACAAACGCGTCCCGCAGATCGGCGTGGCAAAACCCCCCGGTGTGTTCGCAATCGACGGAATCGGCTCGCGGGAGAACGCAGATCTGTTCGTAATCGACGGATTGGTCTGGCGCGGAATGCTGCCCGTCAAGAGTAACGGAACGCCTACACACATAAGCCCCAATGCGCTGGTCATCGGTTGGGACCTTCGCACCGGCAAAGAGAAGAAGAAGATCTTGGTCAAGAACCTGCGAAGCCCCGAACACCATCACCGATGCTATCGCAACAAGGTGACAACACGATATCTGATCAGTTCTTATGAAGGCGCCGAGTTTCTCGATTTACAGGGAGACAATCATTGCCAGAACAACTGGGTTCGCGGTGCGTGCAGGTACGGAATGATGCCGGCAGGCGGAATGCTGTACGTACCGCCGGATGCGTGTTTCTGTCAACAGGGCTCGAAGCTGCCGGGATACACGGCATTGAAAGCCGAACCGGATGTTCCGCTGAAGGAAGTTGCGGATGAGAAGCGTCTGGAAAAGGGCCCCGCCTACGCAAAGGTCGGAGGTCAGAGGTCAGAGACCGGGAAGCGGGACTGGCCGACGTTCCGCCACGACGCGGCCCGCCACGGCGCGACCAAGGACATCATACCTCCCGTCGTGGCCGTCGATTGGAAAGTCAAATTGGGTGGCAAGCTGACGGCGCCCGTGGCCGCCGGCGGCAAGCTATTCGTCGCGAAGGCGGATGCCCACACTGTCTATGCACTGGACATGGTCAGCGGCAAGATGTTGTGGAGATTTACCGCCGCCGGCCGGATTGACTCGCCGCCAACGATCTACAAGGGCATGGTCTTGTTCGGCTCGGCAGACGGGCGCGTGTATTGCCTTCGCGCCTCTGACGGTGAGTTGGCGTGGCGGTTCCTCGCCGCGCCGGCCGATAGGCGAGTCGGCTGCTTCGGCCAGGTGGAGTCGGCCTGGCCGGTCCACGGCAGTGTCCTGGTCCACCACGACGTGGCGTATTTCACCGCAGGACGCTCGACATATCTGGACGGTGGGATCCGCATCTGGGGGCTTGAACCGGCCACAGGCAGGATCCTGCACAAGGGCCTCCTGGAGGGACCGCATCGAAGCGTCGACGGAAAACGCGACGTGGCCTACTACCTGCCCGGGGCCAATTCGGATGTGCTGGTCAGCGAAGGCGGGTTCCTCTACATGCGCCAGAAGAAGCTGACCCCGCAGTTGAAAGAGGTCGAAGTAAGAGTCCTCTCCAACAGGGGGGGCCGGGACGTGGGCCTGCACGTCTTCTCGACTGCCGGTCTGCTGGACGGCTCCTGGTTCAATCGCACGTTCTGGATGTACTCGAAGCGGTGGCCCGGCTTCCAGCTTGCCAACCAGGCGCCCAAGACGGGCCAGTTGCTCGTGGTCGGCGACGAGAAGACCTACGCCGTCCGGGTGTTCTATCGCCGAAACATACACAGCCCGATGTTTTTCCCGGACAAGGAAGGTTATCTGGTATTTGCCGACGCCAACACGAACGAGCCGCAGATCGTCGGCGAGAAAGGGTCGCGCAAGCCCGTCAAATGGCTGCCTCAATCCTTCGTGCCCGGACGCGGCAAGCTGGAGAGCAAGGCTTTCCAGGTCGACAAGGGGATCGGCTACACACGAGCCGAAGGGCCGATCTGGAAGCAATGGTTGCCGGTGCGAGTCCGCGCCATGGTGAAAGCGGGCGATACACTGTTCGTGGCAGGCGCTCCGGACGTGCTCGATCCGAAAGATCCCTATGCCGCCTTCGAGGCGCGCAAGGGCGGGCGATTGGTGGCCATCTCGGCAAAGGACGGAAAAAAGCTGACCCAAACGCAACTCGAGTATCCGCCCGTGTTCGACGGGCTCATTGCGGCAGGCGGCCGCCTCTTTGCCTCACTACGCGATGGCAGCGTCGTATGCCTGGCCGACAAGCGATAACAACCATGAAAACACATCTCATTTCACTCGAGCCCGACGCACGCGGGATTTTGTCAATAGTTCCATGAACGCAAATGCACAAGGAGAACAACCATGAAGACACGTTACTTTTCACTGACCAGCCTCGCTCTCGCCCTGGCGTTTTTGACGATGCCGCTCATCGCTGCCGAAAAGCCGGTGGAGGGGACAATCGATGCGTTTCGGGGTGAGGCGAAGTTCGAGTCGCAGCAGTTGTTCACCGGCGGGCGCTTCCCCAACGTGGTGGTCGCCACCAACGGCGCGGTGCTGGCTTTCTGGAACGGAGTGAAGGTCCGCCGCAGCGAGGACGGCGGCAAGACGTGGGGTGATGAAATCCTCGCCAGCAAAGGGTTCATGGGCGGCGGGGTCACCGTTGACGAGACCAGCGGCGATATCTTGGCGTTTGTGGAGCAATGGGAGTGGCCGAAACCGCCCCTCTCGATGACCGTCTACCGCAGCACCGATCACGGTAAAACGTGGAAGGCGCAGGAGACCGTAATCCACCCGGACAAGAACGGCAACGTCCCGTCGATGCACATGGCCGAGCACGGCATCACGCTGCGGCGCGGCCGGCACAAGGGACGCCTCCTGCGGCCGGCGCGGGATTACGCGGGCGGCGACCGCAAGCCCGAATGGCCCAAGATGTACAACACCGCCATCTACAGCGACGACGGCGGCAAGACCTGGCGCACAAGCGATCCGTTTCCGGCCCTGGGCACCGGCGAGGGGACGGTGGCCGAACTGTCCGACGGGCGCATCTACTACAACTCCCGCCGGCACTCGGACCCGGAGGGCATCGACTCGCCGTGGCGGTGGGAGGCATGGAGCGACGACGGCGGCGAGACGTGGAAGGACCTGGCGGTCTCCAAGGTGCTGCCCGACGGGCCCCGGGGAAAAGGACTTAACGGCTGCATGGGCGGCCTGATGCGCCTGCCGGTTCGCGGCCGCGACATCATCCTCTACAGCAATTGCGACAGCGCGACGAGGGAACGCAAGGACGTGACGGTTTGGGCCAGCTTCGACGGCGCCAAAACCTGGCCGATCAAGCGGCGGGTGTTCAAAGGCCCCAGCGCCTACTCGTCGCTTTCGGCGGGTCGGCCCGGGACGCCGAGCGAGGGTTGGATCTACATCCTGTTGGAGGGCGGGAAGAAACACAGGTATCAAGGCGCTCAACTGGCCCGGTTCAATCTCACTTGGCTGCTCGAGGGCGAGAAGACCGGCGACGGCGAACTGCCCGACTGGATCGACGTCTCCGCCAAGGCGCCCGCCGGACCGTCCGACGGCGACGGCTTCGTCTCCATTTTCGACGGCAAGACGCTCGACGGCTGGCACACGGTGCCGAAAGAGAGTGGGCCGGACTGGACGGTTCGCGATGGAGTGATTGTCGGGCATGGAACCATCGACCGCCCGTCCTATCTCGTCTGGAAGGACGAGCGTCTTAGGAACTTCGAACTCGAACTGCGTTATCGCCTGCCGGGCAAAGGCAACACCGGAGTCGATATCCGCAAACAACCCGCCCTGACGGGTAGGCGGTCTTTCCAGAGTTATCACGCCGACCTTGGCCATGTGGGTATCGGTCCCCACATTCTCGGTGCGTGGGATTTCCACTTCACCGTGCGAAAGGAACACCCGTGTAACCGCGGAACGCGGCTGGTCATCGACGAGGACGGCAAAGCACATGCCGCCCCCCTCCCTGGAGCGATCACCTTGGCGGACATCCGCCCGCACCAGTGGAACGACGTCCGCATCGTTGCCCGTGGAAACCACTTCCAGTTCTTCATCAACGGCAAACCCGCTTCCGAGTTCACCGACAACGCAAAGCACGGGCAACTGAAACAGGGAGCCATCGGTCTGCAGATCCACGACAAGGGCATGCGCGTGGAATTCAAGGATATTCGGCTGAAACGACTGTCCTCGGCGCCGCGCTGATGAAGAGCATCGCCGAGTTATACAAGGGAACAAGGCGACCTGCGATTCAGAAGAAAGGTGAATACAATATGAAATCGATCAATCGCCGTCATTTTCTTAAAACCAGTCTGGCCGCGTCGGCTCTCGGGGTCGCGCCCTTCAATATTCTCAAGGCGGGCCCGTCGCCAAACAGCAAGGTCAACATTGCATGCGTCGGTGTCGGCGGCATGGGGAGCAATGATGCCGAGTCCCTTGCGCGGGCTGACAACGTCAACGTCATTGCCCTGTGCGACGTGGACGAACACAGACACCGGAGATGCATCGCGGGCAAGAAGAACCTGCACGGCATAAAGTTCTGGAAAGACTACCGCGTAATGTTCGACAAGATCGGCAAGGAGATTGACGCGATCTATACCGCAACACCCGACCACGTCCGCTTCGCGGTATCAATGTTTGCCATCAGGCGCGGTAAGCACGTCTATGCACAGAAGCCGCTCTGTCACACGGTCAACGAAGTCCGCGTCCTGACCGAGGAAGCCAAAAAACACAAGGTCATCACCCAGATGGGGAACCAGGCCCACTCCAAAAGGGCCACCGCCATGGTACGTGACTGGGTTCAGGGCGGGTGCATCGGCGACGTCCGCGAGGTCATGGTCTACTCCAGGAAGAACTACTGGACCAAGACCGAGCCGGTTGAAGGTTGCACAATACCAAAGACACTGGAATGGGACCTGTTTTTGAACCGGGCGGAGTGGATCCCGTTCAGCACCAGCTACATGAACCGCGAATGGATCCGGTACAGCCACTTCAGCGGCGTCGTGGGCGATATGGGCTCGCACCTTCTTGACGCGGCCTACTACGCGCTCGACCTGCGAGTTCCCACCGGTGTCATGGCGGAAGTCCCGGAGATTCCGCCGCCGGGATGGCTGGCGAAGGCCGGGGTCATCACCTGGGAATTTCCCGCCAGGGGCAAAATGCCGCCGGTCACGATGAAGTACTACCTCGGCCCCGACATCCCCTATCCGCGCCCCAAGCATCTCGAGGGAGGCCGCGATGCGTGGTTCATGAAGAGCGGATCAGTTTTGGTCGGGGAGCATGCCTCGATCATGGCGGGAGAGAGCTTTAACCCCAGCCGCATCTTCCCAGAGGCAGCCATGAAAGCCACGGAGAAGCCGCCTGAGGTCGCCTACCGCTGCAAGGCCGGCACCCACCTGCAGAACTGGGTCATGGCCATTCAGGGCGAAGACAAGGCGATGTCCCATTTCGACTACGCGGGGCCGCTGTCGGAAATCATCGTGCTTGGCGATGTCGCA
Source organism: Planctomycetota bacterium (assembly GCA_030602705.1). GTDB lineage: Bacteria > Planctomycetota > Phycisphaerae > FEN-1346 > FEN-1346 > JAUVZF01. The sequence goes on along the minus strand of JAUVZF010000003.1, from coordinate 482 downwards.
ATGATGCATCCCGGGAAAAAACTGCTCTGGGACGCGGAGAACATGAAGATCACCAACAGCGACGAAGCCAACAAGAGCACCTACATGAAACGGCTCGCTCCCCGCGATGACATGAACTGGTACGGTGGTACGACTCATCCGAAAAAGGTTCCAGGAACCTTTTTGTCCTAAACATCCTTTTTGCTGCCAAAAACGCCGAAAACGGAAAAAGGTTCCTGGAACCTTTTTCGTCTGAGATTCCACGCTCGACCGGGCGCAGCCCGCAGGGCCGCCCTTGCGGAAGCGATTATTGTAGTCGCCCGCGCCTCCCGAACAAGGGGGTTGCCGGTGGAATCCTTGAGGCGGTTGTGCGACGGCGCACCAGTCTTGGGGGGGGGGGGTGCCGGCCCCCCCCCCACAACACCACCCCCCGGGGGCCCGAGAAGAAAACAAACAGGGCCCGCGCGTAACGCAGGGCCCACGGAAGAAAAAAGGCGGCGGGG
>JAUVZF010000021.1 GCA_030602705.1 Planctomycetota bacterium | reverse complement strand
GCGTGTCATTCCGAGCGAGCGAAGCGAGTCGAGTCCCGGCGCGCCGGGATCGCCGTTATCCGTGTCCGGACGACGAGATTTCTCCGCTCGGCCGTACGGCCTCGGTCGAAATGACATCGCTTCGAGAGCACGCTAAACAGGTACCTTCCGGCGTACGGGCGGCGCGAGGAACGGTTTCACGATCAGGTCGTACGCTGTGCCCCGGCGTCCGATCTTGACGCGCCGGGCCAGTCTCAGCAATGGGACAATTCGCGGTCGGTTGACGACGTACGGCAGAAACTCGCAGGCGGCGGCGATCGCATCGGCCGAAAGCGACGGCGGAACCACCGCCGCCTCACCCGCCAGGTGCGCCGCCGCAGGATCCGGCACCAGCCACCCGTTTTCCCTGGCGATTCGTTCGGCCCTCGACCCCGGCGCGGGATAATGCAGAACGGCCTCGACGCGGTCCGCTTCGAGACGGCCGAGCAGGGCGGTCGTCTCGTCGAGCGTCACGGCGGTCTCGTAGGGCGCGCCGACCTGGACGCGTGCGACCGTCCGGACGCCCGCGCGGCGGAGGGCCGAAAAGGCCTTCACAACGGCTCCTGCCGGCACGTCCATGCCGAGGACCTCGTTGCGGATTAGGTTCGAGGCGCTGCCGACCGGGACGGCGACCTCTTCGCAACCGGCATGGGCGAGCAGCCGTGCCGCCTGGTCCTTGACGTCGGGGGCGTGGAGCGTGGTCCGAATCGGCAGGCCGATCTCCTTGTGGTAGCGGTCGGCGAAGGCCGAGAGCCACCCAGGTAACGAGGCCCATCGTGAGTTGCCGATGCGCCAGCCGCCCAGGTCGAGTTGCACCTCGGCCACCCGGCGCATTTCCTTGATGCAGGCGTCCACGGGCCGATGGCGCAGGGGCCAGGCGGCGCCCGTCGGCCGTTGCGGCCTTTCCGGAGCGGGGCGTCCGGCGGTTGGCGCCTCGCCCCCGCGCGCGACGGTCACCGGTGCAAAGCCGGCCGAGTCGAGCATCTGTTCCGACGGGTAGAGGTCGCGGGCGGGCATCGGGGCGGCGGCCAGGTCGTCGGGCGGCGGAGGCGGCGGGTTCTGCATCACGCCCGTCTCGCACTTGACCCAGAAGCCCGGCGTGCGGAGCGAATCCACGCTGCTGCCGCGAGCCTCAATGTAGGCCGGGATCGTGAAGTCTGCCGGCCCGACCGCCACGGCCTCCGCGCCCGGCAGGCTCAGGCAGCGGTCGGGGCACAGGCGGGCGTGCGGCCCGAACGGAATCAGCGGTGCGCCGAGGGCCGACGCCACCGCTCCGGCGGCGCGGGCGGCTACGTCGGCGGCCAACGCCTCGATGTAAATCAGGACCAGGTCGGGCCGGACTTCGGCCATGGCGGCCGCCAGGTCGGCCTCGTCGGCCGGCGTGACCACCGCAAGCGAAACGCTGTGGCCGCGCTCCCGAAGCGCCGCCGCCAGAACCGCCGCCTCGTAGCGGTACGCCCTTTTCGCGGCGCGGGCGTCGGCGACGGGTTGCAGGATGACCAGGTCCATCCGCTACTCCACGTTCTCCGGCGACCCGCCGCGCAAGGTCATGTTGAGCATGTGAGCATGCGCGCAGCGCAGGCGCTGCGGTTAACGGCCGCCTGCTCCGTGGGCGGTTGCCGTGCTGCGGGCGGCGGTCGGGTTGCACAGGCGATGGACCAGGGCCTCCATGGCAAGGCGGTCGTTGGGCGTCGTCTTGGCCTCCAGGTCGGCATCGACCAGGGCCTGGTACGCATCGGCCAGGTTCGCTTCGGAGAACGCGCCGGCGGCGTGGCGAACGCGGTTGAACGCCGCCCGGGGCACGCCGGCCCGGTCCATGGCGGCCTCCAGACTCATCCCGCGTGCAAAGGCACGGACGCGAACGAGTTGCCGGAACGTGGTCCGCAGCAGCCCGATGACCTGGGGGGCTACCATCCCCTCGGTCCAGAACGCGTCCAGCAGTTCGAGGGCCCGGGGCGCCTGGCGTACGGCTACGGCGTTGCACAGGTCCCAGACCCGTTCGTGGTGTCCGCGTGCGATCAGGGCGTCTACCTCGGGCGTGTCGATACGGGGCGCGTCGCCGACAAAGAGGGCGAGCATGTCGAGGGCGTGGGTTAGTGCGGCGAAATCGTTTCCGAGATAGTCCTGGAGCATGTGGGCGGCGGGGTCCGAGAGCGTCTTGCCGTAGAGTTCTCTCGCCTGGCCCTTGAGCCAGGGCGGAACCTGGTACGGTTTGTCGGCCTCGCATTGAACGACCAGGCCGACCTCGGCCACGCGCTTGGCGAGCCGGGTGGATGGAATCCACTTGGCCATCTCCAGACAGAGGATGCCGGTCGGGCAGGGGGCCTCGAGGTACTTGAGGATGGCCTCGCGGTTGCGCCCGCCCTGGTTCTTGGGGCTAAAGAAGGCGTCGGCTTCGCGGATGAGGACGAGCCGCCGCGGCGCCAGGAAAGGCAGAGTTCGCAGGGCGTCGAGGACGTCGGCGAGTTGGGCGCCTGCGCCGTCGAGTTCGAGGATGGCCATGCCCGGTTCGGCGTCGCCGATGGCCCGCTCTCGGACGATGTGGCGGCCTTTGTCCAACAGGTAGGGATCGGTGCCGTGCAGAACGTAGATCGGCAGTGGTTCGCCGTGGGCTTTGCGTTTTGCAAAGTCGCTCAGGCGTTTGACTTTCGCGTCCTTCCCGGGCCTGCGTTGCGCCATGCCGTATGCGCCTTTCGGGTGTGGGCGTGCTGTGCCGGCGAAGCGTCTTTGTACGCGATGTCGGCCCGGGTTGTCCAGAGTAGTTTTGCCGAGGCCCGGCGGGGGGGCGTGACCACGGATTATGGCGGGTGTCGCGCCGTCAGGCAAAAAGGTTCCAGGAACCTTTTCTGCGTAGCACCCTCCGGGCCCTTCAGGGAAAAGGTTCCTGGAACCTTTTTGCCCTGCCGCCCGGCGAGTGAAAAGAGTCACACCCCGGCGGGGCCCGCGCCGTTTACCGTGAGGCGGGCAGGACGATGCGGAAGGTGGCGCCTTTGTCTACCTCGCTGGCGAAAGTGATGCGGCCGCCGTGCCGGGCAACGATGGCGTAGACGGTCGAGAGGCCGAGGCCGGTGCCTTCCGCCTCGGGCTTCGTCGTGAAGAACGGCTCGAAGATGTGCGGCCGGTTCTCCGGCGGGATGCCGTGGCCGGTGTCGGCGACGGTCAGGGCGATGCAGGGGCCGGCCTTCAGCCCTTCGGCGAAGGGGTCGTTGGTGTCGAGACTGACGTTCTCGGTGGTAATGGTGAGTGTGTCGCCGGCGTCCATGGCGTCGCGGGCGTTGACGGCGAGGTTCATGATGACCTGGTGCATCTGGGTGGGGTCGCCCTGAATGGCGTGGAGGTCGGGGGCCGGGCTCGTGACGAGCGTCCTGTCGCGGGGGAAGGTGCGTTGGATGAGTTCGGCGGCTTCGTGGACGATGTCATTGAGGTTCACCGGTTCGCGTCGTGTGGGCCGGCGGTGGCTGAACGTCATGAGTTGGCGGACCAGTTGGGCGCCGCGCTGGCCCGCCTGCTCGATGTTGACGGCAGCCTCGTAGTCCTCGGTGCCCTCGGGCAGGGCGTTGCGAAGGAGTTCGGCGGCGCCGAGGATGGCGGTCAGCAGGTTGCTGAAATCGTGGGCGATGCCGCCGGCCAGCGTTCCGAGGGTCTCCATCTTCTGGGCCTGGAACAGTTGCTCGCGGAGTTGGACGAATTCGGTCACGTCGCTCACGATGGCGAGTGTGCAGATGACGTTGCCCTTGGCATCGAGAACCCGCGCCAGACTGAGGAAGGCTGTGAAGCGCGAGCCGTCCTTTCGGGCCGCCGGGTACTCGCCGGACCAGGCCCCCTCGCGCTGGAGGGCGGGCAGGATCGTTTGGACGACCTCGGCCCGGCGGTCTTCCGGATAGATGAACTCCACGTGCTGGCCGCGGACCTCCTTGGCGGTCCATCCGAAGAGTTGCTCGGCGCCGCGGTTCCAGAAAGTGACGTTCCTGTACGCGTCCACGACGATGATGGCGGCCTGAGCGTTCTCGACGAGGACGCGGTACTTGGCCTCGCTCTCGACCGTGCGTTCGTAGAGCCTGGCGTTCTCGATGGCGACGGCGGCGTGAGCGCAGAGGGTCTGCAGGAGTTGCACGTCGTCGTCGGTGAACGCCTGGTCCCCCATGCGGCCGGCGCTGAGGACGCCGACGGCCTCGTTCCGGAACAGCAGCGGCACGGCGACGGCGTGGGTGATGCCGAGCCGCTTGGCCGCCGCTGCGCCCGACGGGGTGAGGTCCTGAGCCGGGTCGCCGGTCTGATACGGAATGCGATGAAGAAAGGCGCTGCCGGTCAGCCCCTGGCCGACGGCGACATTCTGCGATTCGGCCTCGGTGGGCGAGAGTCCCCGGTGGGACCGGACGACGAGTTCCCGGCGCTCGGGGTCGGGCGTCGAGATGGTTACCGCCGGCAGGTCGAGGAGGCGGCCGGCGGCCTCGACGACTTCCGCCATGATGGTCTGTGGCTCCATCGAGACGGTCACTTTGAGCGCGAGTTCGTGGACGGTGGTCATCCGCTCGTAACTTCGACGGAGCCGGTCGCGGTCGGACCGCTCGAGCGCCACGACGAACAGGAACAGCCACAGGATCGGCTGCAGAGGGCCGAAGAAGTCCTCGGCCATGTCGGCCTCCGGGAGGATGTCGGACCATTCCAGCAGGTTCGCCGCGCCGTCGAACAGAAAGACGGCGATGACCGCAATCAGCAGAACCCGCACGGCCCCGCCGAACGGTCGCGACCGGACCAGAACCAGCACGAGGCCGACGAGCAGGGCCGCAGCCCCGATCCCATCCACCAGAACGATGGTCCACTGCGGGATCATGAGACGCCCTCCGGGGGCGCCCGGGAGGCACGCCACAGGATCACGAGGAGCCAGACGCCGGCGGTCATGTAGCAGAGGTGCTCGACGAGGTTCAGAAGTTCGCTGACGATTCCTCCCGCGCGCGCCACGCTGGGGCTCTGCTCCCAGAAGATGATGGTTGGGATGTTCCCGCCGCTCGGGATGCCTTCCAGGACGGTGGCGGTCCAGGCGATGGCCAACAGGAAGAACGGAACGACAAAGGGCCGCAGCCCACGAAGCGCTCGGATGGGCCGCCGGTTGGTCAGCACATAGGCTGCGGTGACGGCGCAAATGCCAAGCGTAAGGATCTCGCCGAACTGGAACTTCATGGTTCCCCCCGTTCAACAGTCAGAGCCGGCGTATCGAAACCCCTGGTGGTCGGACCGGCCTTGCGGCCGAGCAGGGGCGCTTCTCACGAGATGGCGTCACTGCCTGACTTACAAGTATACCGCATCGGCGCGGCCGAGACAACCCGGGTTTTCGCGCGATGTGTTCGAAGGTGTGTGGCAACGATTTCTGGCATGGGACGATTTCCTGCGGCTTGGCCGTAGCGCCGGGGTTTATCCCCGGCGCATCCTGGCCGGCGCCGCCAATCCCGATACATCGGGACCGGGCATAAAGCCCGGCGCTACAACCGTCTGCGCTCGCCAGAAAACTTGCCATTCCCGTTCGAAGGGGTGCGAGAACCGCGCTCAGCCGCGCGGCCCGATTCGGTCGAAGCCGGTCAGCGGCCGCAGGACCTCCGGCACCACGACCGACCCGTCGGCTTGCTGGTAGTTTTCGAGAATGGCGATGATGGTGCGGCTGGCGGCGATGGCGGTGCCGTTGAGGGTGTGGACGAGTTCGGGCTTCTTGCCGCGAGCGCGGCGGAATCGGATGGCCAGCCGCCGGGCCTGGTAGTCGGTGCAGTTGGAGGTGGAGGTGATCTCGCCCCACTGGCCGCCGTCGCCGCGGCCGGGCATCCAGGCCTCCAGGTCGAACTTGCGGTACGCCGGACCGCCGAGGTCGCCCGTGCACACGTCGACCACGCGGTATGGGATGCCGAGCCGCTGGTAGATGTTCTCTTCGATCCGCAGCATCTCGGCGTGCATCGCGTCGGAATCCTCCGGCGCCGTGAAGGCGAACATCTCGACCTTCGTGAACTGGTGGACGCGGTACAGCCCCCTGGATGCGCGGCCGTAGGCGCCCGCCTCGACGCGGAAACAGTGGCTGACGCCGCCGACTTTCAGGGGCAGCCGCCCGGCCGGCAGGATCTCGTCCATCACCAGGCCGCCGAGGGTGATCTCGGCCGTCGCGATCAGGCCGAGGTCCTGGCCGTCGATGCGGTAAATCTGCGTCTCGTCGCCCCTGGGGCTGAAGCCCGTGCCCTCGAGCACCTTCAGGCGCGCCAAGTCCGGCGTGGCGTAGAGGGCGAAGCCTTCGTCGCGCAGTACGTCAAGGGCGAAACGCACCAGCGCAAGTTCCAGCACCACCGCCTCGTTCTTCAGGAAGTAGAAGCCCGAGCCCGTGACCTTCGTGGCGGTCTCGAAGTCCAGCAGGTCGAGGGCCTCGCCGATGGCGACGTGGTCGCGAGGCTCGAAATCGAACCGTGTGGGCTCGCCCGAGCGGCTGATTTCGCGGTTGGCCGCTTCGTCGGCGCCGACGGGGGCGTCGGGATGCGTCAGGTTGGGGATGCGGGCCTGCTCGTCGCGCAGGCGCGTCTCGATGTCGGCCAGGGTCTTCTCGCGCTGGGCGATGGTGCTCTTCAGGCCGGTGGCTTTCTCGACCATGGTGGGGCGCTGGCCGTCGGACGCCTTGCGGATATCCTGGCTGAGCGCTTTGCGCCGGCTGCGCAGGTCGTCAGTCTCCTGGATGAGGGCCGAGCGCTCGTCCGCCAGGCGAAGCACCAGGTCGATGTCGGCGGTCATCCGCCGGTTGCAGGTGTTCTGCCGGACCTCGTCGGTCCGCGTCCTGATGGTTTCGAGGTCGAGCATCAGTCGTTCCTTTTCGAGCCGGACGGCGTCGGCGTGCATTGTGCCGAACGCGCCGCAGCGTTGCAAGGTTTTCACCCCGCTTGCAAAGGCCCTTGCGTGCGGTAGAATGGGACCGCACAGAAGCAACGTGAACCCGGTGAAGGCCCCATGCCCGCAAACCTGACGCCGCAATACCTCGCTGCGGAGAAGACCTTCCGTGCCGCCAAGACGGTGGCCGAGAAGATCGCCGCACTGGAGGAGATGTACGCCACGATCCCCAAACACAAGGGGACCGAGAAGATGCAGGGGGACATCAAGCGGCGGTTGGCGAAGTTCCGCCAGGCCGCACGCGAGACCAAGGGCAAGGGCGGCGTCGATCCGTTTTACGTCGAAAAGCATGGGGCCGGCCAGTTCGTCCTCTTCGGGACACCCAACTCGGGCAAGAGCGCCATCGTCGGGGCCGTCACCAAGGCCCACGTCATCGTGGCGCCGTACCCGTTTGCGACGCACGGCCCGGTGCCGGGGATGATGGCCTTCGAGGACGTTCAGATCCAACTGGTGGACCTGCCGCCGGTGGCGCGCGAGGCCCTCGTGCCCGGCATGATCGGTGCCGTGCGAAGCGCCGACGGCATCCTGGTGTGCGTGGACCTGGGTGCCCGGGACCTGCTGGACCAGGTGGACGTGTGTCTGGGCGTTCTTGAGGGCCGCGGGATGGCGCCGGACGGCCGCCAGCCGCCCGAGGGCGGCGTCACGAAACGGATGCTCCTGGTGGGAACGAAAGATGACCTGCCGGGCGCCCGGAGCAACTTCGAGGCCCTCCAGGACCTGCACAGGGGCCTTTTGCCGATGCTTTCCATCAGTGCCGAGACGGGCCGGGGCATGGACGACCTGGCCCGCCGGTGCTTCGAGATGCTCGGCATCGTCCGCGTCTACAGCAAGGAGCCCGGTAAGCCGCCCGACGTGGGGCAGCCGTTTATCCTGCCGCGCGGAAGCACCGTGCTGGACATGGCGTCGGCCGTCCACCGCGAGATCGCCGAAAACCTGAAGCGTGCCCGCATCTGGGGCGCCGGGGTGTACGACGGCCAGCCTGTCCAGCGGGACCACGTGCTGAGTGACAAGGACGTGATCGAACTGCACGTCTGAGGGCCGGTCCGGGGCATGTTGTGGGCTTCTGTGCCACCGCCCGAAAAAAAAAGTCGGATAGGCGCTTGACGCCCCCCGTTCTTGAGTGTATACTTGAAATGAACGCCGGGGCCGGCCGCAAGGGGAATTGTCACGGCATGGGCGCGTGGCAATTGGTTAAGGAGGTCAGGCGATGAGAAAGGCAGTTGAGGTGTTGCGGGTTATGGAAGGTCCGTTGACGCGGGCTTACGGAGCGCGGCCCGGCGGGGCGGCGCCGGCGGTGATGCGTGGTGCAGGGCAGGGTCGGGTGGGCCTGCCTGAATGCTTTGGCGAAGTGCTGGGGAGCCGTAATCGAGCGAAGAGGAGACGAGATGAACGGCGTGGGAACAGAACACACTGGCGGCGATTCGGTGCAACTACGCGTGCGAGCCCGGGACGACCGTTCCGGATTGACGTTGGAACTCAGGACGCGTCTTCGACCTTCTGACCTGAAACGCGCTTACGAGGAACTTCTCACCGTCAAGGAAAGCCTTATTGAACTGTTCGAGACGAACCCCACGACTCTCGAAGAAATGGCAAAGGTCCTGGAACCCCTGGACCGGATCATTTTTAAGGGCGCGTTCGTTTGGGTTTTTATTGAGCCTCCGGATGACGGGGCCGATAGGACCCGGGACGTGGTGCGCCGGCCGCAACGGAAGGGCCGGGTTCCGGTGACTCGCTGACCGGTGCCGGCCGCCGATGTGAATGCCCCGGTTCCGGATCATCTCAACAGGGGAGCGCCTTGCCCCTGGGCGCTGGAAGGACCAAACACGACCGATGACTACGATAAAGACTCCGAAAAAAGATGATGCCCTTTCCCTTTCCACGACGGACGGCGAGCGTCTGGTCTTCACGGCTGTTCTGAAGCGTCTGCGGGTGGCTGCCGGTTTTGGTGTGCGGCGTCTGGCGCAGCGTGCGGGCGTTCTGCCGAGTTCGGTCAGCCACTATGAGAACGGGCGCCAGGTGCCGAAGCCGGAGGCGTTGAAGCGGATCGCCCAGGCGCTGTCGGTGCCGCCGGAACTTCTGATGTGGTTCGCTTACACCGAGAGGCGCCCCGAGGGCGCCGAGCAAGACCTGTTCCGGCGGGTGGAGAACATCATGGTCCGCCAACTGAGGCTTTTCGAGCGCGCCCTGGCCCGCCGAGTGCGGCCGCCCGTCAGGCCGACCCGTACGGGGGGATAAACCCCGGCGCTACGGCTTGGCGTGCACCCAAGTTTGTAGCGCCCGTACGGGCGCCCGTCCGTCAGGCCGATGGCGGTTCCGCGCCGGGGATAAACCCCGGCGCTACGGCTTGGCGTGCACCCAAGTTTGTAGCGCCGGGCTTTATGCCCGGCGGCCGTCCGTCAGGCCGATGGCGGTTCCGCGCCGGGGATAATCCCTGAAGGGCCCGGAGGGTGCTACGCAGAAAAGGTTCCTGGAACCTTTTTGCCTGACGGCGCGACACCTGCCATAATCCGTGGCCCCTCCCCTCGCGGGCTCCCTCGGATTAGGTGTTGACGTTCGGCCCGTGGGCGGCGAGAATGAGGGGGTTGAGAGTGCAGGCTGACTCTCGACGCTGACGGGGGGTCGGTGTGCCGGCAGTGGGCATCACGACCCTGAGAAGAGGTGATGTGGTTGTCTTTACCGACCGGCGACGGTCGCAGGGTGGGGTGTCTCTTTTTTTGGAAGCGAGTTGGCCATGCTCGGACCGCATAAACGTCTCGGCGAGATCCTGAGAGAATGGGGCAAGATTACGGAGCGGCAGCTTCGCGATGGGCTGGCGAAACAGTCCAAAAGCGGCCGCCGCCTCGGCGAGATCTTCGTGGCTTCGGGCCACTGCCAGGAGACCGACATCAGCAAGGCGCTCGCCCTGCAATTCGACATGGAGTATGTGGACCTGGACATCGGCACCATCAACCCGCAAGTGATGGAAATGATGCCCGAGTCGATGATGCAGGAATATCAGATCATCCCGCTCGACTACACCGACGGGAGGCTGAGGGTGGCGATAACCGACCCGCTTGATCTGGAGTCGGTCGATGCCATCCGGTTCCGCCTGAACATGGAAGTCGATTGCGTGCTGGCGGCGCGCGAGCAGGTGCAGCAGATCATCTCGGGGTACACGGAGCAGGCGGAATCGGAATCGGTGGACTCGATGCTCCAGGAGTTCACGTCAACGGACATTCAGTTCGAGGACCGCGGCGAGAAGGGCGCCGAGGACCACGCCGAGTCGGCCCCGATCATCCGGCTGGTCCAGTTGATCATCACCGAGGCGGTGCGGATGCGGGCGAGCGACATCCATATCGAGCCGCTCTCGAGCCGCCTGCGCGTCCGGTACCGTGTGGACGGCGTGTGCGTGGAACGCGAGCCGCCGCCGAAACGGCTCCAGGGGGCGATAACGACACGCATCAAACTCATGTCGGGCATGCAGATCGAAGAGAAGCGGCTGCCGCAGGACGGCCGCATCCGCATGAGGCTCGACGGCGAGGACCTCGACTTCCGCGTCTCGACGCTGCCGGCGTATCACGGCGAGAGCGTCGTGCTGCGAATTCTCAGGCGGGAGTCGATCAATCTGGGCCTCGACGCGCTTGGGTTCCTTCCGGACGATAATGAGTTGTTCCAGAAACTGATCGCTCGGCCGAACGGCATTTTCCTGGTCACGGGGCCGACCGGTTCCGGCAAGACGACGACGCTGTACGCTGCGCTGAACCAGTTGAACACGCCGGACCGCAAGATCATCACGGCCGAGGACCCGGTGGAGTACCATATCTCGGGGATCAACCAGGTCCAGGTGAACGAGCAGATCGAACTGACGTTCCAGCGAATCCTGAGGGCCATGCTTCGCCAGGCGCCGAACATTATTCTGGTTGGCGAAATCCGCGATTTGGAGACCGCGGAGATGGCGATTCAGGCCGCATTGACCGGACACTTGGTATTCAGTACACTTCATACCAACGATGCGCCCAGTGCGCTGACGCGAATGATCGATATGGGCGTCAAGCCGTTCCTCGTGGCCAGTAGCGTTCAGGCCGTTATGGCCCAGCGGCTGGTCCGCGTCCTGTGTCCGGAATGCAAGGAACCCGACACGGAAATCAACCTGACGACCCTTCGGGGCCTTGGCGTGACGGACGAGCAACTGAATCAGGCGACGTTCTTCCGGCCGGTCGGCTGCGAGAACTGCCATAATCTGGGGTATCGCGGCCGCATCGGCATCTTCGAGGTCATGGTCATGAACGCGGAACTGCGTGAACTGGCCTTCAAGCACCGGCCGCTGAGCGAGATCCGCCAGGCGGCTCGGGCGCTGGGCATGCGGGTGCTTCTGGAGGACGGTCTGATCAAACTAATGAAGGGCCTGACGACCCTCGACGAAGTCCTGGCCAGGGCCCATCGCGAGCAGGTCGGGGTCTAGTACTACAACGCTACTTCGTGCGCGGCCCGTACGGGCCGCGCATGGGTGAAATCGCCGTTTTCGGCGCGGTCCGTACGGACCGCGCAAAATGCCCTTGTAGCGTTGTTGTAATACGAGCAGGCCGCCAACAAAGGGTTTCGAGGGCGCCGAAAACGGATCTTGGGCGATACGCCTCCGTATGGACCGGATATAAAACGTCCTTTTCGGCACCGAAAACGCCGATACTAGAACCGCAGAGCGGGCATAACATCGTGTCTTCGCGACTCTTTTAGCGGCCTGCCAGGGGAGAAGGGCTGGGCAATGGCCTCGGAAGGCGTATTATGAGGCCGGCGGGTTGTCTGCCAACCCCTGGCGCTGGTACAATAAAGTAGGCGGTAGCAAGGGTTTACGGCGTCCGTGGCGATCCGGATTCCGATGGAAGGGGACAGGGGCGGCCCCGACCCCGCCGATTTTGGGCCGAGAACGCGGGCTCTCGAGGGCGGACGATGATCCAGATTGACAAACTCCTCCAGTTCGTGGTTGCCAAGAACGGGTCGGATCTGCATCTGCACGTTGGCCGCCCTCCCGTGGTCCGCCTGCACGGCCATCTCAAGCCCCTGGAAACCGAGGTGCTGACGCCCGAAGACACGGCCGGTCTGATGCGAAGCATCACGCCGGACCGCCATCAGCAGGAACTGGAGGATGTGGGCTCGGCCGACTTCGGCTTCAGTTTCCAGGACAAGGCCCGGTTCCGCGTGGCGGTGTTCAAGCAGCGTGGGCACGTCAGCCTGTCGTTGCGGCTGATTCCGTCGCGTTTGATGTCGCTGAGCGAGATCGGCCTGCCCACTACCGTCGAGTCGCTCCTGGGGCGCACGCGGGGGCTTTTCCTGGTGACCGGGCCGACGGGCTCCGGCAAGACGACGACCCTGGCCTCGATGATCAACTACATCAACGAGAACTTCGACCGGCACATCATCACGATCGAGGAGCCGATCGAATACTATCACGAGCACAAGGAGTCGATCATCAACCAGCGCGAGGTCGGCACCGACGTGAACACCTTCAGCGAGGCGGTGCAGCGCGGGCTGCGGGCCGACCCGGACGTCATCCTGGTGGGCGAGATGCGCGACCTCGACACGATGGAGGCCGCCATCCGCGCCGCCGAGACCGGCCACCTCGTCTTCTCGACCCTCCACACCACCGGCGTCGCCGGTACGGTCAACCGTATCGTCGATGCGTTCCCGGTCGGGCAGAAGGAGATGATGCGCGTCCAGTTGGCGAGTTGCCTCATGGCGGTGGTCTCACAGATGCTCGTCCCGCGGATCGACATGCCCGGCCGCATCGCCGCGTACGAGTTCATGATGATCACTCCGGCGGCCCAGAACCTCATCCGCAAGAACGAACCTTACCGCCTGGAGTCTCTTATTCAGATGGGCGGCAAGTGGGGAATGCAGTTGTTGGACGATTCGCTGTGGGACCTTTACTCTCGCAAGATCATCGCGGTGGGCGAGATGCTTGAGCGGGCCCAGCGCCGCGAGGAACTCGAACAGAAACTCACGGCAACCGCTGAAGGCCGCAAGGACCTCAAGAGCGTCGGCGGGCCGCTGGACGTGTCGGACCTCAACAAGTTCCAGAAAACGGTTGCCCGGTGACCCGGCAGCCGTCACGCAAACGGAGAGGGTAGCCTGTGAGCCGCGCAGAGAGCCGGGAAGAAACATCGCGAACGTCTAAGTCGGCCCCGACCGGGGCGCCGGCAACGCCGCAGGCCCCCGAGGCGCCGGAGACGCCCAAGGCGGCGAAGCCGAAAAGAAAGTCCCGGCCGAAGACCATGATCGTGCCAACCCAGAAACGCCTGGGCCGGGTGCTTCTGGAAATGGAAAAGGTTACCCGCAAGCAACTCCAAGAGGCGCTTCAGATCAAGAAACGCAAGGGCGGGGCCATCGGAGCGGTCCTGGTGGACCTCGGATACTGCGAGAAGGACGATATCTCGGCGGCGCTGGCCATCCAGGCGGGGATGCGGCGGGTGCATCTGGGTGAAATGGAGATCCCGCCAGAGGTCATCGAGCAGATGGATGGGATGACGGCACGCAGTTACAGCGTTGTCCCGGTCGAGTTCGACGCCGGCGTCCTGACCGTGGCCATGGCCGACCCGAACAACTTCCGCGCGCTCGACGAACTCCACATGCTCCTGGGCCATGATATCCGGGCCGCCGTCAGCGATCCGGCCGACGTCATCCGGGCCCTCGACAAGTACTACGCTCACGCCGAGTCCGTGGAGGCGGTCATCAGCGAGTTGGACTCGACCGCCGAGTGGATCGCCGACCACGAGGAGTCGATCGACCTGGAAGACATCCGGACGATGAGCGAGAGCCAGCCGGTCAAGAAACTGCTGAACCTGGTTCTGCTTCAGGCCATCCGCGACAACGCCTCCGACATCCACTTCGAGCCGTTCGAGGACGAGTTCAAGATGCGCTACCGCATTGACGGCATCCTCTATGAGATGGTCCCGCCCCCGCGGCACATCGCCCTGGCCGTGGCCAGCCGTATCAAGGTCATGGCCAACCTCGACATTGCCGAACGCCGCGTGCCTCAGGACGGACGCATCGAACTGACCGTGGGCGGCAAGCCGGTGGACCTGCGCGTCAGCGTTCTGCCGACCATGTTCGGCGAGAGCGTCGTCATGCGGGTGCTGGACCGGAGCCAGGTCGAACTCGACATCGGCAAAGTGGGGCTTCGTGATGAAGAACAGGTGGTTATAAGCGACCTGCTCGGGCTTGCCAACGGCATCGTCATCGTGACGGGGCCGACGGGCTGCGGCAAGACGACGACGCTGTATTCGGCCCTGTCGGCCATCAACCGGATCGAGACGAAGATCATCACCACGGAGGACCCCGTCGAGTACGACATCGACGGCCTGATCCAGGTTCAGATCAATCCGGACATCGGCCTGACGTTTGCCCGATGCCTCAGACACATCCTGCGCCAGGACCCCGACGTGATCCTCGTCGGCGAGATCCGCGACCTGGAAACCGCCCGGATCGCCATCCACTCATCGCTCACCGGGCACCTTGTGTTCTCGACCCTCCACACCAACGATGCGCCGACCGCGATCACGCGGCTTCTGGACCTGGGGCTGGAGCCGTACCTGGTGACGGCGACGCTCGAGGCGATCGTGGCGCAGCGGCTCGTCCGGAAGATCTGCACCAACTGCCGGGCCGAGTTCGAACCCACCGAGGAAATGCTCGGGGAACTTGACCTGAGACCCGAAGACGTGCGCGGCCGCACGTTTTACTTCGGCAGGGGCTGCGAGGCCTGCAACAATACCGGATACAAAGGCCGGACAGGCGTCTTTGAGATCATGCACATCGACAACTCCCTGCGCGATCTGGTTATGCAGGGCTCCTCAACGAACGTGATTCGCGAAGAGGCGAAGAAGAGGGGCATGAGGACACTTCGCGACAGCGGCCTCATGGCCGTTTATGACGGCGTTACCACGATCGAAGAGGTCATCATGGCGACCGTGACCGAAGGGTGACGGACGCCGCGCGGAAGGAGGTTTGCTCATGGCGGTGTTCCAGTATGAGGCGATGGACGCACGGGGCCAGGAGGTCCGTGCGGAGGTCGAGGCCGCCAGCCAGGAGGAAGCCGTCACCAAGATCCGCGCCCTCGGACATTTTCCGACGCAGGTTCGCGTCAAAGGCAGGCGCGCCACGGTCGCTGCCGGCGTCCGGAGAAAAAAGGGTAAGACCTTTACCTTCGGCAAGGTCGGAAGCAAGCAACTCACCCAGTTCACCCGGCAGATGTCCACCCTCCAGGACGCGGGCCTGCCGATCCTGCGAAGCCTCCGCATCCTGGAAGGCCAGACGAAGCCCGGTGTCCTGCGCAACGCCCTCCAGGACATCGTCGAAGACGTCGAGGCCGGCTCGACCCTCTCGGAGGCCATGGAGAAGCATCCCAAGGCCTTCGACAGACTGTACGTTCATACGGTGCGTGCCGGGGAAGCGGGCGGCGTGCTCGACCAGATTCTCCGGAAACTCGCCGATTTCATGGAGAAGGCCATGGCACTCCGGCGCCGCATCGTCGGCGCCATGGTGTACCCCGTGATGGTTATCACCGTGACGGCCATTATCCTCACGTTCATCATGCTCTACATCGTCCCGAAGTTCAGAGACATCTTCGCCAAGTTCAATATCCCCCACATGCCGGCCCCGACCGTCATACTGATTGACGTGTCCACGATGGTCGGCCAGTACTGGTACCTTATCCCGTTGATCCCCCTGGCCATCTGGTTGGTGATGAAGGCGGTACGGTCCAGCGTGTTCGGCCGGTACGCGATCGACTGGGTGAAGATGCAGTTGCCCGTCGTCGGCAGCATTGTGAACCGCCAGGCGATCGCCAGGTTTGCCCGCACCCTCGGCACCCTGATCGCCGCCGGCGTGCCGATCCTCGAGGCCCTCAACATCACCCGCGAAACGGTCGGCAACGCGGTCGTCGCCAAGGCGCTGGGCCACGTTCACGACTCCATCCGCGAGGGCGAGAGCATCGCGGGGCCGCTGCGAGCCAGCGGAGTCGTGGACCCCATCGTCGTCAACATGGTGGACGTGGGAGAGGAGACCGGCGAACTCGACAAGATGCTCCTCAAAGTGGCCGATACCTACGACGAGGAGGTCGACCACCTCGTCGGCAGCCTCGTCAGTGCCATGGAACCGATCATGATCATCTTCCTGGGCGGCACGATCGGTTTCGTAGTTGTCTCGCTGTTCCTGCCGCTCGTGACGCTGATTGAGTCCGCGGGGCAGAAAGGCGGCTAGGGCGCCGCGCCGCCGCGCCCAGCCCGCCGGGCGGGATGCTTGCGAGGGAGCCCTCGCAAGGAGACACCGATGGCCGGACCGAAAAGCACACGAGCCTTTACGCTGATTGAACTCCTGGTGGTCATCGGGATCATCGGCGTTCTGATCACGCTCCTGATGCCGACCATCTCCAGTGCCATGCTTATGGCACGCCAGTACATGACACGCTCGACCATCAAGGAACTCGAGGTGGGCCTCAAGGCGTTCAAGTCCGATTTCAAGGCCTATCCCCCCAGCAAGCCGCGCGCTCCCCCCACGGGACCCAAGACGGACCCGACCAGCGGCGAGCGGCCGACAGGCGCCGCCAACCTGGCTTACTACCTTTTCGGACCGGGCAGAAGCGGATGGGGAATCGCGGGCGGCGGCCTCATGCCCTTCAGCAACGCACGCCCCAGCCGCTCCTACGGGCCGTATTACCAGGCGGACGAAGACGACATGGAGTACGGGACGTTCTCAGGCCGGCTCATCGTGGTCGGCTTCCTCGACGCCTTCAACCCGCCCGGCGTCATCTTGTACTTCGCAGGACGGGAAGATTCGGACGGCAGAACACATTTCGACTGGTTGGACGGCGGCGCCGACCCGACGGCCAAGAAGAACTACGCCACGCTCAAGTATTTCAACCAGTGTGTCAAGGGCGAAAACGCTACTGCCGCGATGCCGTACCGCCGACAGGATTACTTCCTGGTGTCGCCCGGGCGGGACGGCCGGTACGGCGCTATCATGTGGAACGAAAACACCGGGGAATGGGAGCCGGCGGACCTGGGTGCCGCCGGCGCCTACTGTGACGATATCGGCAACTGGAAGAGGAGCGGCGAGAGGTGATCGGCGCACGTGGCCGGATGGAGGTTCAGGCAATGGAACGGATCCGCGATAGTATCAAAACCCGCGCATCGGCCGGGTTTACGCTCGTCGAACTCCTGGTCGTCATGAGCATCATCGGCGTGCTCATCGGCCTGTTGTATCCCGCGGTCAACGTGGCTGTCAGGGCGGCCCGCGTCGCCCGCACACAGGCTATCATTCAGTCACTGACCGTGGGCCTGGAGGCCTTCAAGGGCGATTGGGGGGTGTATCCGCCGAGCAACAACGACGGCGACGATAGACTTGAGGAGGGGCCGACCGGTCAAGGGAAAGGTAACCAGTTGATGGCCGTGGCCCTGATGGGGCCCGACGGAAAGGGCTGGGGCGTCAGGGCGGCGGACCAGACCGGCGCCACGGATTGGTTGCTGCCTTTCGGCGGTAAGGCCAGGAACGCCTATGGCCCTTATTTCCAGCAGGAATCGGGTGCCATGGGCTATGTCCGAGACGGGTTCCCCACCTACGGCAGCGGAGGCTTCATCCTGTATTACCGCTTCGACCCCGGGGGCAGTTCCGGTGTGAGCGGCTTGTTCGGCAACTATGACGAAAAGGACAACCCGTTGGGCGAGGACCTGTTTAAGGACGGTGGGGGCTTTTACACCCAGGGCCATTTCCGGCTCAGCGCCATGTACAAGGCCGCAGACGGGGCGTCCAGATGGCAGAGGCCGGATTACCTGCTGATTTCCCCCGGCCCCGACCGCCTCTACGGGCACGTGTACTTCGACCCGGCGAACCCGGACCTGCTCAAGGCGGCGGTTCAAAGCGACGTCGACTCCGGCAGGGCCGTCTACGACGACGTCACGAATTTCCAGTAGCACCCGCATGGGAGAAGCAGCGGTGAGCAGGCAAAAAGGTTCCAGGATCCTTTTCTGCGTAGCACCCTCCGGGCCCTTCAGGGAAAAGGTTCCTGGAACCTTTTTGCCCTGCCGCCTGCCAGTGAAAAGAGTCACACCCCCGCTTGGCGAACGCAGGCGCGCCCGGGCGTTCACGCTCGTCGAACTGGTCACCGTCATGGGCATTCTGGTCATTCTGACCGCCCTGATCGTCGGGGCCGCTCAGGGGCTGCATGACCGCGCCGCGCGGGATACCACCGTCCGGATTCTCGCGGTCCTCGACGCGGCGCTCCAGCGCTATTACGACGATTGGGGCAAGTTCCCCTGGTACAAGAGTGAGAGCGGCGACCTGGCCGAACTGCTGGGGGCCGTTGCCGGGTGGAATGATCCGCAGGCCGAGCCAAATTACTGCCCCGTGCCGCGCGTCAACCCGGGTGCGGGCATGGAAACCAGGGTCGGGGCCATGCTCTATGCCGCCCTCAATATGCGCGAGCGAAACGGGCCCTACATCTCCAGCGGCGCCGGCAACGTCAAGATGGTGCGGTTGAAGAGCAGCCAGTATCGGACTTGTCGCGTTTATGTGGACGGATGGGGACGACCCATCCACTACTTCCAGCCGCAGACAGACCACAGCATCGACCCGCCCAGGCTGGTGCCCATGCCCCTCCTGATGTCCGAAGGGAGCACGGAGGATTTCTTCAACGAGATGCAAATAGGAGACATTTGGCCCTACAAGAGCAAGGCCGACAACTTGACCAACTACGACTTGCGCGCTATGAACATCACCAGTCTTAAAATTGATGATTCCGGACGCAAGTACTGACCGGACGCACGAACCACGCGGCAAGCAGCGGGGCGCCCCGATGCGAAGCAGGAACGCCTTTACGTTGGTCGAAATGCTGGCCGTCATCAGTATCATGCTCGTCCTGATGGCGGTGACCTTCGGCGTGTTTCGCACCTTTGCCGAACGGACCGGCCCCGATTCCGCGCTCGCGCGGATACAGGCCGTCCTCAACGGCGCACGCTCCTACGCGGCGACCAGCGGGCGCGACACCCGCATCATGTTCAGGTGCGAGGACAACGGCGGCAAGATGCTGGAGGGCTCAACCCTCGCACTCCAAGAGTACTATTACTATGAGGATAATAACACGTGGGACTGGCGCGATGTCCCCGGCAGTCGCCCCGTCGCGTTTCACGAGCGGGTCTATGTCTGTAACGGGCTGCCCAATAATCTGCCCACTGTGGGCGGCATGGCGCCGGCCGACAAAACGAAACCCACCCCACAGGACATCGTGAGGTGGCGGGACTATGAGCAGCAGGTCCTCGGCAAGGTTGGCGAGTGGGCCATGGCCGGCGAGAAACTCAAGCCCGAGCATGACGAGTTTTGCATCGAGTTCTGTCCGGCAGGCTTCCCGTCGGCGAGGCCCAGAACGGACGACATGCCCGTCGTCGAGAACGGCCTCACCGTCGTCAAAGTGGCCCGCGGGCGAGTGACCGCCTATGCGTTTTACGCCGTCAACACCAACACCGGCACGCGGCTCATCTTCGAGTAGGGTCTTGCCGCGTCAAGAGCGTTTCGAGGGCCGGGGCGCGCCCCTGGCTTCATTGTGTTTGCGCGGCGTGTCTCCGTACCCGCCGCGCGGGTGGGCGCGCGCCTCACTTGATCGCCCGGAGCCCGCGGTGCATGAGATCGCGCTAGCCCATGCCGTGTGGAGACAGGTGGCTGCCGAGATGGAGAAGCACTCCGACCGCCGCCTGACACAGGTCCGCGTGGTCGTCGGCGAACTCAGCGGCGCCGACCCGGAGTCGCTCGAGTTTGCCCTCGGCCTTCTCGTTGCCGAGTCCGAATGGCCGCACGCAGCGGTGCACGTGCGCAAGGAGCCCGTTGTCCTGGTCTGTCGCACCTGCGGTCGCGAGTATCCGATGCAAGAGATGCGCCTGAGGTGTCCCGCCTGCGGGGGCGCCGACGTCGAGCCGGTGCGCGGCACGCAGTTGCGCCTGGAATCGCTGGAGGTCGAGTAGGCCGATGGCCGAGCGGATTCGCCTCGAAAAGAAGATCGTTACGGAGAACGACCGCCTGGCGGCCGCCCTGGCCGAGCGGTTCGACGAGGCGGGCCTGTTGGTCGTGAACCTCATGAGTTCGCCCGGCGCCGGCAAGACGAGCCTGCTGGAGCAGACCGCCCGTCGCCTCGCCGACGACCTGCGGATGGCCGCCGTTGGCGGCGACCTCGCCACCGACCGCGACGCTCGCCGCATCATCGATGCCGGTATGCCCTGCCGCCAGATCAACACCGGCCGTGGTTGCCACCTGAATGGCCGGCAGGTCGCCGAAGCCATCGAGGTGTATGATCTGGCCGACCTGGACATCCTGTTTATCGAGAACGTCGGCAACCTCGTCTGCCCGGCTTCGTTCGACCTTGGCGAGCACCGCCGCGTCGTCGTCTCCTCGACGCCCGAGGGCGACGACAAGCCGGTCAAGTATCCCGTGGCCTTCCGCAGCGCCGACTGCGTTGTCCTGAACAAGATGGACCTCGTGGAAGCGACCGGCTTCTCGCCGGCCTCGTTCAGCGGATTCGTCCGCGACTTGGGGCTCGACGTTCCGTTGCTGGAACTCTCGTGCAAGACCGGCCAGGGACTGGGCGCCTGGCTCGATTGGCTTCGCACCCAGCGCGAGGCCGTGCGGTGTCGGGCGGCGCCGTCGCCGGAATGATTTCCTTGGACGCCGCGCCCCCTTTGGTATAATGGATGCGTAACCTTTCAGGAGGATGTCTCGTGGAACAGTTGGCTTTTTGGATGCCGGGACCGTGGGAACTGGCGATCATCGCCATCATCGCCCTCATTCTGTTCGGGCGGCGGCTGCCGGAAGTCGGCAAGAGCCTCGGCAAAGGCATTGTCGAGTTCAAGAAGGGCCTGAAGGAAGTGCAGGACGAGGTCACCAAGACCGCCGACGAGATCAACAAGGCCGCCGACGACACCTAGCGCTCCGTTACTGCTCATTTGACGGGCGCCACTGGCCGCTTCTCCCGGTGCGGACCCGTACGGGCCAGCCAGTGCCTCGCCGCCAGTCGCCGGCCGGCGCCGCGTCTCCCGCGTGACGGCGGCGCTGCTCCGCCGCGCTCCAGGATTCGAGAGATAGATGCTGGCCTTCTTCACCCTCGGCCCGTGGGAAGTCGTCACCATCCTTGCCGCCCTGGCGGTTCTGCTGGGCGGTCCCGTACTCGTGATGGCCGCCGTCGTGTGGGTCAAGCGGATGCGGCGGCCGGGGCGGGCGCGCCGCGAAGCGAGAGAATCGTAATCTCCGGCCGTACGTGTTTAGCGGGGTGGCACGGCCCTTGGGCCGTGCAGCCGCACTCGGCGCGATGCGGCCCACGGCCGCGTCTTCGCCGCTGCCGTGCCACCCTCTTGGTGGCGCGTGGGACGCTAAACACGTACCTCCGGACGGCAGGCGAAACGGACCTTCAGCAGCCAGCCCAGTCCTCGATTGAGGCAAAAAGGTTCCAGGAACCTTTTTTTGATGTACAGCCACGACCCGCCCACTTGGTGAGGCCCTTCATAGCGGCGCCTGGCGTTGCCGTCATGGCCGACCACTCTACACGAACTGCAAGAAGGCTTGCAAGTCTCCTCTGTTATGGTAAAATACGCCGTTTTCTGTGGCTGCGGGTTGGCCCGCCGCCCAGGGGGACTGTTTTTGCGGAGGTGATGCTGTGGCTGAAACGATGAGCGAAATCGAACGGGCGTGCGTCGAAGGCCGGAGCGAGGACGCCGAGACGCTCCTCCGGCAAACCCCAGGCAGCGAGACCGAAACCGTTGCCTATTACTATCACCTGGGGTGCGTTCGTGAGATCCAGGGCCGTTACGAAGATGCCCTCGACGCCTACGAGCGAGCCCTGCAACTCGAGCCGGCGCATCGCGGCACGCTCTTCCGCCTGGCCTACCTCTACGACTTGCGGGGCGAAGAGGACCTGGCCATCGACTACTACAAGCAGTGCGTCCAGCAGCCGCCCCTCTACGAGGGCGCCCTCGTGAACCTCGGCGTTCTCTACGAAGACGCCGGCCGCTACGATGAGGCCGTTGAATGCTTCAGCCGCGTCCTCAAGGCGAACCCGAACCACCAGCGGGCCAAACTGTTCCTGCGCGACGCCGAGGCCTCGCAGGTCATGTATTACGACGAGGAGAGCGAACGCCGCCGCGACAAACGCAACCAGGTCCTCGAAATCCCTGTCACGGACTTCGAACTCAGCGTCCGCAGCCGCAACTGCCTACGCAAAATGAACATCAGAACACTGGGCGACCTCATCCACCACACCGAGCAGGAACTCCTGTCGTACAAGAACTTCGGCGAGACAAGCCTCCAGGAGATCAAGGACATGCTCGCCGCGAAGAACCTGCACTTGGGCATGACCGTCGAGGGCATGGCCCGGAGGGCCGGCTCGCGGGCGCCGGCGGCGCCCGTCCTTGCGCCGACGCCGCCGCGCGGCGACGGCGAGAGCGTGACCATAGGCGACCTGGAACTCAGCGCACGCAGCCGCAAGGCCCTCGAACGCCTCGGCATCGGAACGCTGGGCGACCTGGCGAACCTGACGGAGGAGCGGTTGCTCGCCTGCAAGAACTTCGGCGAGACCTCGCTGAACGAGGTCAAGCAGGTGCTTCGCCGCCACGGCCTCGACCTGGGCGGATGACGGAACTCGGGTCCAACCTGACAAATCCAAAGTCCAAAGTCGCCTCGGCGCCGGACTTTGGACTTTCGACTTTGAACTTTGGACTTTCGACTTTGGACTCTTCCCTGCTGGTTCACGTGTGTTGCGGCGAGTGCGTTGCGGCCATTCTGGAGCCGCTTCGCTGCGTGGGCGCGTTCACGCCCTTCTTCCACAACCCGAACATTCAGCCGCTGCTCGAGTTCCGCCGCCGGGCCAAGAGCGTCCAGGTCCTGGCCGAGCAGGAACGACTCGACGCGGTGGTCGACATGGCCTACGATCCCAAGGCGTTCCTGAGGGCCGTGCCGTGGGACCGGCCCGAGCGGTGCCTGGCGTGTTACCGGATGCGCCTGGGCGAGACCGCCCGTGTCGCCGCCGAGCGCGGGTGCACGGCCATCACCACGACGCTGCTGGTCTCGGTCCATCAGTACCACGCGGCCGTCCGGGCCATCGGCGAAGAAGAGGCGGCTGCCAGGGGACTCTCGTTCCATTACGAGGACTGGCGACCGCTGGCCGCCCACGGGCTGCAGGAAGCGAAGCGGCGAAGCCTGTATCGCCAGCAGTACTGCGGCTGTATCTTCAGCGAAGAGGAACGGTTCGCTCCGACCAGGGTGCACCTCTTTCGCGGAGGGGCCGCCGCGCGGCGCGACAACACCGGAGGTGACGCGTGACCAAACCCGCCACACGTGCCGTCCACGGCGCCGGCGCCTGGATGGCTCGAATGGTCCTGATGGCGAGCGTTGCCGTCGTCTCGTTCAGCGGCTGCTCGTGCGAACGCCCGCGACGCCCGCGACGCGCCGACCGCATGGGCGCCGAAGTGCCGCGCGTCCGCGTCAAACTCGGCAGAGATACCCGGTCGGTGGCCGTGGCGGTGAAGGGCCCGTGGCGGCTGGTGGGCCGCGAGGGCGAGATCGCTTCCGGAAAGAGACTCGACTGGACGCAGGTCACGGCCGCCGGCGGCAACGTGGTCTTCGGACGCATCGCCACGGTCAACGGCCCCGTGGAACTTGCCGGCGCCGGCGACGTCCCCGTCCGGGTCTCGCAAGCCGTCGGCGGGAAGGCGCGGCGGCGCAGGTACCGCGGGACGCTGCGCATCTCGCCCACGCACAACGGGGCGATTCGCCTCATCAACGTCCTGCCGATGGAAGCGTACCTGGCGGGCGTGCTCGCGAACGAACTGTACCCGTCGTGGCACGTGGAGGCGTACAAGGCCCAAGCGATTGTGGCCCGAACGTACGCCCTCGTGGACAGAAATGCGCGAAGGCGCTACGATTATGACGTCCAGGATTCGCAGGGCAGCCAGGTGTACGGTGGGGCCGGCACCGAGACAGCAACCGCGTGGGAGGCGGTCGAGGCCACCTGGGGCGTCGCCGCGACGTACCGGGTGGCGGGCGGCAAGCGTGCGCTTCTCAAGACGTACTACCATTCGACGTGCGGCGGCGACACGGTCGCGGCGGGCGGCGTCTTTGGCGGTTCAACGCCCGCGCCCCTCGCGGGGGGAACCAAGTGCACCTACTGCCGCAAGTCGCCAAAGTACCGTTGGCCCACGGTCGTGTTGACGAAGCGGCACGTGACCGGCGCCCTCCAGCGAAGCGGCTCGGCGAGTCTGACGCAGTTGGGGCCCGTGTGGCGCGTCGAGGTCGCCGCCCGGACCGGCCGCAGCGGACGCGCCGAGCGGATACGCGTCGTCGATACGGCCGGCAAGTCCGTCCTCCTGCGGTCCGGATACTGGCGCATCCTGGTCGGGGCCTCGAAGGTGCCCAGCACCTGGTTCGACATCGAAGACCGCGGCGACCGCATCGCACTGACGGGCGGACGAGGCTACGGGCATGGCGTCGGTCTGTGCCAATGGGGCGCCCAGTACCTGGCGGCGCACGGCAAGAGGGGCGAGGAGATCGTGCGGTACTACTATCCGGGTGTCGAACTCGCCCGGGCGTACTGACTGAGAAAAGAATGACTAATGACGAATGACTAATGACGAATGAGGAATGACGAATGACGAATGACTAATGACTAATCAAACATCAATGCCGAATGCCGAATGATGAGGCGTGCACCGGCGCCGCCGGTTGGCTGTTCGTCATTGCTGTTTGGCCATTCATTCGTCATTCGGGCTTCGTCATTCGTCATTGGGGGCCGGGAATGATGGTGTCTGACCTGTTTGCCTGGAAGCCCGTTGGCGTCGCGGCCCGTGCAGATGGTCCCCGTCTCGGTTGCCTTGCGACGCCTCACGGCCGCGTCGAAACCCCCGCGTTCATTCCGGTGGGCACCAAGGCGACGGTCAAGGGCGTCTTGCCGGAAACGCTCCGCGAGATCGGCGTCCAGATGGTGCTGGCGAACACGTATCACCTGGCGCTTCGGCCGGGGGCCGACGTGGTCCGCAGCCTCGGCGGCCTGCACGCCATGATGGCCTGGGACGGACCCATCCTGACCGACAGCGGCAGCTTCCAGGTCTTCAGCCTGGCGGCGCTCAGCGAGGTGACCGACGATGGCGTCGTGTTCCGCAGCCACATCGACGGCGCTGAAATCACGCTTACTCCGGAGTCGTCCGTCGCCGTGCAGAACGACCTCGGGGCCGATATCATCATGGCCCTCGACGTCTGCCCGCCGTATCCCTGCCCGCGCGAGGAGGTGGCCGAGGCGGTCCGCCTCACGCTTGCCTGGGCCCGGCGCTGCCGCGCGGCCCATCAGCGCAAGGACCAGGCCCTGTGGGCCATCGTCCAGGGCGGCGTCGAGGGGGACCTGAGACGCGAGTGCGCCGAACATCTTGTCGAGATGGACTTCCCGGGCTACGCCATCGGCGGCGTGAGCGTCGGCGAAGGGCACGAGCACCTGCGGAACGTGGTCGGCGCGACGGCGCCGCTTCTGCCGGCCGACCGTCCGCGGTACCTGATGGGGGTGGGCGAGTTGCGTGACGTGGTTGCGGCCGTCGGGCTGGGCGTGGATCTGTTCGACTGCGTTCTGCCGACGCGAAACGGCCGCAATGCCTCCGCCTATACGGCCGATGGAATGATCCGCCTGCGGAACGAGCGGTTCCGGACGGACTCTCGCCCCATCGAAGACGGCTGCGACTGCCCGGCGTGCCGCAACTTCAGCCGGGGCACGGTGCGGCACCTGTTCGTTGCGGGAGAGATGCTGGGGCCCGTTCTCGTGAGTATGCACAACCTGCGCTTCTACACGCGGCTGTTCGGCTGCCTTCGCGGGTGGATACGCGACGACCGCTTCGAGGCCGAGACCCAGGCCTTACTTGACAGGTACTACCGAAACCACTAAAAGTAGTGCTCTAAGCGGGGTCAGGTAAGTTTTGATGCGCGGCGGGTGCCATGCCCACGTTTGCGTGTGTATGCCGTGGCGACAACTGATTGGGCTCGTAGCCCAGGGGCTTGCGCCGCTTACTTACGTGCGCGGCTAGTTTTCTCACGTGGCTGGTCGGGCGCGACTAGCCGCGAGCGTAAGCGAGCGGGTGCCGTTCTCGCCACGGCAAAAGACTTACGTAAGTCCGCTTAGCCAGCCACGGGCAGGTGGCCTGTTCGTGCGCCGCGACTTTTTTACGAAAGGGACGCCTCGTGAAGACCTACGCGATTGTGGCGGCAGAGGGAAGCCCGGCTCTAGCCCCGACCGAGGGCGGCGAGGAGCAGGCGCCGGGCGGGGGCATGATGAACATGCTCCTACTGATGGGGGCGATCTTCGTGGTCTTCTACCTCCTGCTCATCCGCCCGCAGCGAAAGAAGGAGAAGGACCGACAGCGCCGGCGCGAGGAGATGCTCGGCAACCTCAGGCGGAACGACCACATCGTGACCATCGGAGGCATCCACGGCATCGTGGCGTCGGTCGGCGAGAAGGAGGTCGCCATCAAGATCGATGAGCGGGGCGATGTGAAGATGCGATTCTCACGCGACGCCATCAGCAAGGTCGTCGGCAGGGACGACGAAGAGGGCGACCAGGAGGGCGAGAGGACACTCGGCGGGGCGGACGCGGGCAGGTAGGCGCTCGGTGTTGCGCGGCCCGTACGGGCCGCGCAAAAGCGCGGGCCGCGAGAACCCGGTTGCAGCAGTTCAGGGGTCGGACCGAGCGCGGTGGGTCCGGGTACGTGTTTAGCGCGGACTTGAGGCACTGTCATTTCGACCGAGCCCCCGCGCGAGCGGGGGCGAGTGGAGAAATCTCGCTGTTGGGCTGTCCGTTCTCCGCAGCAGCGCTGCTGCGAAGGATGAAGCGTAGAACGGAAAACGGCGATCCCGGCGCGCCGGGACTCGACTCCCGCGGCTACGCCGCGGTCGTTGCGTACGCATCCGGTATCAACAAGGATCGGAATGACACCACGCTAAACACGTACGGGTCCGGAGACCCGCCGCGCAGGGGCGCGGGCAAGGCAAGGCCAGACTAGAAAATCGAGGCGGCAATGAGTCGATGGGTTTATTGGGTCAGTCTGATCTTCATCGCCGTGGTGGTGGGGTTCCCACTTTACGGGATTCTGTCGGACCCGCAGGGCGACGTGCGGGACCTGTTCCGTCTGGGCATCGACCTGGAGGGCGGGACGAGCCTGATTTACGAACTGCACCCGCCCGAAGTGGGCGGCGAGGTGCCCGACGCCCGGGCCGCCAAGCAGGTCATCGAGGGACGCATCAATCCCGAAGGAACGCGCGGGTACACCGTCCGCGCGGTTGGCCGGCACCGGCTCGAGATCATCCTTCCCGGCCGGCAGACGCGCGTCAAGGTCGATGACGAGGCGGTCACCCAAGCCATCCTGGAGTCTGTCGAAGAGCGGGCCAAGAAGCGTGGAAACGCGACGGCGGCCGGCAGCATCGCCGCCGACCGCGACGCGATGCTCGCCGGCACGCGCCTGGTGGTCCGGATGAGGCCGGCGCTCTACCTCGACGATATCCAGAACCGCATCGTCCGTGCGGTCCGCGGGCTTCCGTCCGAGAAGCGAGCCGCGGTGGCCGTCGTGGGGCTTGTGCGCGCCAAGGCGCAGTGGGAGCAGGTCGAGATTCTCCTGGCCGTTTCGCCGTCCGACAAAGGCTCTGTCGCCGAGTGGAAAGACCTGGTCAGGACGGCCCTGGCCACCCAGCGCGACGTGACGCGCGTGAAGCGGCTGGTGCGGCAGGCGGGGTTCCTGGAGTTCCGCATCGTGGTCGATAAGGTCAAGGACCGCGAGAAGGGCGCGAACTTCGAGCGGCTGGTCAGCCTGAAGCAGGCCGGCCAGCCATCCAGCGACGCCCGCTTCAAGTGGTATCCGCTCGCGAAGGGCTGGCAGTGGTACATCGACGGCAATCTGGATGCGTGGAACTTCGTGTACGTCGTTGACGAGGAGAGCCAAACGGTCGAGGCCCTGGTCGATATTTCCGACGGCCAGAACGTGACGGGCAAGGACCTGAGCGCCGCTCGCCCCTCGACGCAGGAAGGCGAGCCGATCGTCGTCTTCTCCGTGAAGCCCGGGGCGGGGGCGAGGTTCGCCCGCCTGACGCGGCCCGAGATGCGCAACCGCCAGATGGCAATCATCCTGGACGGCCGTATCCAATCCGCACCCTCGCTTCGGGCCACGCTCTCGACCGGAGGCATCATCGAGGGGTACCGCAACAACATCCGCACACGCGACGAGGTCGTTACGATCCTGAACTCCGGCCAACTGGCCGCAAGCCTCGGCGACCCCGTCACCGAGCGGACCGTCGGGCCGGAACTCGGTGCCGACAACATCCGCCGCGGGTTTCAGGCCAGCGTCATCGGCTTCGCCCTGGTGGTGCTGTTCATCGCGATCTATTACCGCTTCGCCGGCCTGGTGGCCAACGTCGCCCTGATCCTGAACATGGTGCTCATCGTCTGCATCATGTCGGTGGTCCGGCAGGCGTGGACGCTGCCCGGCATCGCGGGCCTGATCTTGAGCCTGTCGATGGCCATCGACGCCAACGTCCTGATCTACGAGCGCCTGCGCGAAGAGAAGGGCAGGGAGGGCAGTCTTGCCTTCGCCCTCAAGAAGGCGTACCAGCGGGCGTTCCGCACCATCCTGGACGCCAACCTGACGACGCTCATCCCGGCGTTCGTGCTCCTGTCGCCGGGCCTGGCGACCGAGGAGGTCAAGGGATTTGCGGTCGTCATGATCATCGGCATCCTCGTCAGCATGTTCACGGCCGTGGTGGTGACGCGGATGATCTTCGAGACGGCCATCAAGTGGGGCATCGTCAAGCAACTCAAGATGTTCCAGTTCTTCGCGGTCCCGAACCTGAACTGGATGCGGTTCGTGCGGCCGGCGATGGTCGTCAGCGGCGGCCTGGCGGCGCTCGGGGTCATCATCTTCTTCAGCCGCGGCGAAGAAAAGTACGACATCGAGTTCACCGGAGGCACGCAGGTCGAACTGGCCGTCAAGGTGCCACAGGGCGAGACCGACGTGCCCATCTCGACCGTCCGCGGACGCGTGACCGATGTCCTCGGACCCGCCGCCACGGTCCAGGAACTGGAGTATGCGTACGATGCGGCCGAGGGCGAGATCGACCGGTTCCTCATCAGCGTTCCTGCCACCGGCGAGGCGGCAGCGGGCGAGGCCGCCGTCAAGAACGCCCTCTCGAAGGCCTTTGCGGACATGCGCCCGGAACTGGGCGCCAGCCGGGCGACGGCGACCGCCTCGGAGATCACCGAGGCGGCGATCCGCCGGCGTCTGAGGTCGAGCCGGCCGGCCGGGGCGAAAGGACCCGCAGGCGAGAAGAGTGCCGAAGCGAAGCCCGCCGAAGCGAAACCCGCCGCTCGATACATCCCGCCCGAAGAGCGGCAGTTCCTCGGCAAGATACACATCCTGGCCGACATCAGCCCCGCCATGGCCACCGGCGAGGTTCAACGGCGCATCGACGCCTTTATCCGCGACCGCTATCCCGACGTGGTCGGCACGCTGTACCGCATCGAAGGCCTCGACGCCGGCGCCGTCGCGGGCGAGTTCAAGACCTTCGACATCTGGATCCGCCAGGACTACGCCGGCAAGCGCGGCGACACGCCTAACCCGGCGTTCTGGACCGACGACATCGTCCGCCCCGCCCTCAGGGCGGAGCAGGCCTTCGCCTCGACGACCTCCTTCGAGCCGACGATGGCCGCCGAGGCCTGGGACAAGGCCGTCATGGCCATCCTCCTGTCGCTGGCCCTGATGATCCTTTACGTCTGGATCCGGTTCGCCCGGTTCTCGTCGGGCCTGGCGGCGGTGGTGGCGCTCGTGCACGACGTCGTCGTCACCCTTGGCGCGGTTACGGTGGCGGCGCTCGTGGCCGGCACGTTCCTCGGGTCCGGGCTGCTCTTTGCGGACTTCAAGATCAACCTGCCCATGGTCGGCGCGTTCCTCATGCTGGTTGGCTACTCGATCAACGACACGATCGTGGTGTTCGACCGTATCCGCGAGAACCGCGGCAAACATGGCGATTTCTCCGTGTCGGTCGTCAACACCAGCATCAACCAGACCGTGTCGCGGACCGTGCTGACGAGCCTGACAACGTTTCTGGCGGTCATCTCGCTGTACGTCTTTGCGGGCAGGTCGTCGAGCGTGCACGGCCTGAGTTTCGTCATGCTGTTCGGACTGATCGTCGGGACGTATTCCTCCATCGCCATTGCCAGCCCGATCCTGGTGCTGCGGCAGTACCTGTACAAGGTGTACGTGTGGGTGTACCCGGTCATCGGGGTGGGTCTGCTGGTGTACTTCGCGTGCGTGTGGCAGGCGCCCGGCGAGTTCTTCACCTCGTGGGGCGGATGGGTCTGGGCGGTGCTGCAACTGGCGTGGGTGGCCGTGGCCTGGTGGATCGTCTCGCGCGATGCCTACGGCGAGGTCTGGCCCCCGGCGGAGTCGTCGCCCGGCCTTGTGAAGGCGTTGGCGGCGGTCAGCCTGCTCGCGCCGCTGGCGGCGGTGGGCCTGTCGGTGGCGATGCTGCTGGCGCGCGCCGCCGAATGGACCGCCTGGGTCGGCCCGGCCGCCGTCGGGGCACTGGCTACGGTGCCGGTCACGTGGGCACTGTACCGGATGACTTGGGGCAAGACCGCCCGGAAAAACTAATCGCCCGGACCACCTGCTTCCGATAGTATAGGCGGGAGAAGAAGCGAACTGGCATTCCGACGCAAGGTGCGGCCATGCGCCCGCTTACTAAAGTGGTTCTGGTTCTGGCTCTCGTCGTCATCGCCGTCGGGGCGCTGTTCATCGCCAGCCGCGACTGGAGCGACCTGGCAAAGTACAAGGCGCTCGGGCCGAAGTCCATCAAGCCGAACTCGGAGGAGCCGACCGAGTACAACGACCCCGTCGCGATGTACGAGCGGTGGCGCAAACGCCTGACCCAGGGCGATAAGAACAACGCCCCGGACCCCAAGCCCAAACCCGACGCCCCGTGGCCCACCGACCAGGACCTGCTGTCCACCTCCCGCGATGAGGGGACGGTCGTAGGAGGCGGCGACGACACGCCCGTCGTGGGGGCCGACCCGCCGGGGCCCGTCCTGCGGCCGGCCGGCATCGTCGGCGACGTCATCACGGGGCCGCTTCGGACCCAAAAGACCGATCCGGCAAACGTGCACGTCGTCGTCCAGGGCGATACGCTCTACGGCATCGCCATCGAGCACTACGGCAGCGCCAAGTTCGTGGGGGCCATTGAGGCGGCGAACCCGGGCATCGACCCGGGCGCGCTCAGGATCGGCGACCGCATCGTCCTGCCAAAGCCTGAGCCCGACAAGCCTGCCGCACCCCGGTTGAAACGCAGCAAAGTCTACGTCGTCAGCAACGGCGACACCCTCATCGGCATCGCCCGCAAGGTTTACGGCGACGCCGCCATGTACCCGAAGATCTACGAGGCGAACAAGGACGTCCTGTCTTCGCTGAACGCGCGGCTGTACATCGGCATGCGTCTGCGGCTGCCTGAGGCCGAATAAGCATCTCGACGCAGGTTGCGCCTCGCCGTCGCAAGTCCGCGCGGCCCGTACGGGCCGCGCAGAAGACCGGGTTCTCCCACGCTGGAGCGGCCATAGCGCGGCGGGTCAGGAGCCCCGCGCGGAGGGTTGGGCTGGTGCGAGCCCGCTGTCCGAGCCCGCTGCTAAAAGCAGCGGGTTGCCTTTTTCTGACGCCGCAGGTATCCTGCTCGCCGTGGCGAAAGGACGTCCCATGCCCGACGAGCGACCTGCTCCCGTCATCCGCGTCGGCACGTCCGGCTGGTCTTACGACGACTGGAACGGCCGCTTCTATCCCGGGCGCAAGGGGCGCGGGTTCGACCGCCTGGCCTACCACGCCCGTTACTTCGACTGCGTTGAGGTGAACTCGTCGTTCTATGGGCCGCCGAGCGAGCGAGCCACCGCGTCGTGGGTCAGGCGGACGCCGCAGGATTTCGAGTTCACGTTCAAACTGTACCAGCGGTTCACCCACGAGTTCGACAAGCCGTGGACGGCGGATGATGTCGATGCGTACTGCCGCGGCATCGACCCGGTGCGCGAGGCGGGGCGACTCGGCGCCGTGCTCGTCCAGTTTCCGTGGTCGTTCCGGGCCGACGACCGCGCTTTCCGGCACTTGGAGGCGATTCGCCGCGACTTCGCCAGTCTGCCGCTGGTTCTCGAGGTGCGGCACGCGAGTTGGATGTCGGAACTGGCGGTCAAGAGGATCAGGGACAACGGCTTCGGCTTTGCGAACATCGACCAGCCCGCCGGCCGCGGCGGCTTGCCGCCGATGACGCTCGTCACCTCGCCCCTCGCCTACGTGCGTCTGCACGGCCGCAACAGCGAGGCCTGGTTCTCCACCGACGCCGGCCGCGACGCCAGGTACGATTACCTGTACCGCGAGGACGAGATCGCCGAATGGATCGAACGCATCCGCGAGATCGCCCGCGCGAGCGAGAAGACCTATGTCTTTACCAACAACCACTACCGCGGCCAGGCCGCCGCCAACGCGCTCCAGATCCTCTCGAAGATCCGCGGCCGGCCGGTCCCCGTGCCGTCGCGCCTGCTTCAGGCGTTCCCGTTCCTGGAGGATATCGCCGTCGAAGGTATCGCGCCCGGCGAGCAGGGCGTACTGTTCTGATCCGACCGTGCGGGGTGCAGGCAAGGCCGGCCGATTCGTCGAAGAACGCGTCGGCCGGAAAGGTTGACGCCGGAATCTCTCGACCCGAAAAGGGGCCGGCAATGAGAAACGCGGTGTGGTTTTCCCTCGGCGCTCTGGCGACGCTCGGCTCACCTTCCCACGCCGACCAGACCCCCGCCAATCACCTCGCCCCATCCGCCAAAACGTCCACAACGCAAATGGCTCCGTGCCGGGTCGTGTTGACACAGTCTTGGTGTTCGTGCTAGAATTGGTGTGGGATTTGCACCCCAGAACCTGTGGGGCGACCTGTGACCGGAAAGACTTGGTTTAGGATACGTCTGGCGTTGATCGCTCTCGGATTTGTTGCGCAACTGTTCATGCCACAACCGGTACATCACCTGGACGAGATGCCTCGATTGATGCTCGCGTTCGTGGGCATCTCCGCGGTTGCAGTCGTTCTATTGGGTCCAGTGGTGCTCTTGGCCATCATCGGTCTCCAGGCCCTCAATCCCTGGAGCGATAACCTGTGGACGCGACCGACGCACAGATCGAATCCCTTCCGCCTTGGGAACCCGCTGTTGCTCTTTCACTTTGCCGCGTACTTCGCCGCCGCGTCCGGCCTTGGCGTACTGGTGTCATCACTCTGGCACGGCCTTTATGCCGCAGCATACGGAGCACTTGGGATCCTCGGCGCGGCCTCTGTGCTCGTCGGCGTCCGACTGTGCATGCGGGTATTCAAGCACAAGATGGCGGAGGAGCCATTAGAGCAGCCATCACAACAGCCTACGAACCCGCCGTCGCCAAAGGATGATTGAGGTTGCGTCCGGTATCGCGCCCGGCGAGCAGGGCGAACTGTTCTGATCCGACCGTGCGCGGTGCAAGCAAGGCCGGCAGCGGCGGCATTGGCCCTGGCCGCCGCCGTGCGCCTGCTCGAGGAACTCGGCCGCGCGGCCAAGTGAGATGGTCGCATAAGAGGCTCTCGTCACGCCGGACAGGAATGGCGCCAAATGGTGTTGGCATTCTTGAGAGACTGGTCCTATGCTACCGTGATAAGGGCTCTCCAGCGCGGCTCACCCGAAGGGGGAGGCTTGCGATGACACAAGCGGCAGCCCCGCCAGAGAAGCATTCGATCATCTCGCGGGTTGCAACCGTGCTCCTGGTTCTGTTCTCGGGGCTCCTGTGGTATCAGATTCTCTGGTTGTTGGCGACAGGCCCTCAGCCGTTTGAAGAGAAGTTTGACCGCTTTGGCAGCCGCGCAGGACTGCCTGTGCCGGCCCGAGCGCTCATCGGGGCCTCACACGTCGTAACGACGTATTGGTACGTGTTCGGCTTGGTCGGAGTCGCGGCGATTGTGTGGCTGATGTGGGCGGGGCTGACGAAGCGCCGCGTGGGACGCCTGGCAATCCTGGCGGCGGCATCGTATGCCGCAGTCTGGGCTCTGGGTATCCTGATGTGGGCCGGCCTGATGATGCCCCTGATCGACATGGTTGAAGCCGTCGGCGCGGCAGATTGACGGGTTCAGAAAGGGATGGGAAAGACCAAG
This sequence comes from Planctomycetota bacterium, assembly GCA_030602705.1. Taxonomy (GTDB): domain Bacteria; phylum Planctomycetota; class Phycisphaerae; order FEN-1346; family FEN-1346; genus JAUVZF01. Next base: position 18,960 of record JAUVZF010000021.1, on the reverse strand, counting down.
TCTTTGACCTCTACCGGTGCCTCGGCCTCTCCGTAAGCCAGTTCATCAATCTTGTCATAGGCCGGATCGTCGCCACCGTCATCCGTCAGATTCTTGCCCACCGAGTAGATGACCTTCCTGGAAGCGGAGTAGCGGAAAGGCCGGCCGTCGAAATCGTCCGGCGGTACGGCCTCAATGTAGGCCGGGACGAGTTCGTCGAGCGTTTCGGGGAGGCGGCCCTTGTCCATCTTGTAGCCTTTCAGGGCCAGGAGCAGCCGCGTCGCGGCCACGCTGATGTTCCTGGTGCACTTCTGTTCAAGATATTCCTTGTAATCGAGCGTCAGTGCGGCGAACATCATCTTGCCAATCGCGTTGCCCGTGATAAAGGTCCACGGCAGCCAGGATACACTCTTGCGGACTGTGGCCGGGCGTTCGGGCCAGACCATCTCCGCATAGGGTTTGGCGGCGTTCTCAACACAAGGGCGCATGACCTCCGCGAACATGCCTTTCGTGCGGTTGACGTGGAGATGGAAAGCCGGAGCAGGTGTGCGGCGGCGCCCGCCCGATTTCCCCGAACCGCCCCCGAAAAGTGGGTTGCCTGAGTAGAGGTCGTCGAGGGCCTTCGTATATATCTGGTATTCAAGCCTCAAGGCGTCGGCCAAGTCGGCCCCCGGCGGCGAGGGACGGGCGAGTTCCCTGACATCAAGGGCGAGTTGCCCCTTATCCAAGCGGGCTTGCGGGATCATCCGGCGCAGCCGGACAAGCCCGATTTCCTCCACCGTCTTTCCGATAAGGAAGGTGATAAGGCCTCCATCGGCGCCCATAACCATGCGGCCAAAGCGAACGATGCTCATCGCCTCATGGAATGCCTCGTCGTCTTTGCCCTGGCGACAGAGGGAGAGAGCGCTCAGGTCCACCAGACGAGCGATTTCCAGCCAGTAGCAGCAGTAACCCAGGTCAGCGACAATGTCGTCAACGGGGGGTACTTGAAGCGCGGGCCGGGCGAGGCCCTGCCGCCACAGCGCCAGGGCTTCAGCGTGACGGCGCAACAAGTCGTCTACCTTGGCCTGGTCATATTGCCTGACATCGAGTAAATCCTGCAACTCCTCCCGAGCATCGAGCGACAGATCGACTTTCTCGCCGGCCTGTTTGAACGAGGCGAGGGCGTTCCGATCCTCGGGGATCTCCTCGCGCGACGGGCGCAGGTCCGCGTCGTCGGGAGGCGGAGCATCCAGCGAAAGGATGGCGCGGATCGTGCCCCATCCGGCTAGAAAAAGCAGGCAAACGAGCCCGACCCAGAGGATTCTCTTATCGCTCCGCGTCATCCGATTTCCCCCTTGATCGACATCATACCCGCTTGGGCGCCATGGACGACCTCCACGGTTTCGAGACCTGGGCGCGGCCTGCGCGCCGAGGATCAGCGGTTGAACCCCTCGATCATCTTGCGGACGGGCTCGGGCTGCCAGTTCTTCGGCTGCGGCGAATCGAGGTTCGTTTGGAGTTCGTCGAGCGTCGGCCGCTTGGACGGTACGCCGCCCGGCGGCACCTCGGCCCCGGCAATCCACACGATGGCGTTGAGCAGTATGCGGCGGAAGCCGTCGTGGGCAAGGTTCCAATGCCAGTGCAGGCCGGTGAAGCCGAAGCCGCGGCCGCCGCCCGGCCGCTCGTACGCCCAGGCCACGTGTTCCGGCATGCCCATCCGTGCGCGGACGTGCGGGTTGCCGGAGTACGCGCCGTCTTTACGCCGGCGGGTGTCGTCGGGCGGGACGGCCGTCAGGATCGGCGCGACGCCCTTCATCTGGGGCTGGAACCGCATGTGGTAGTACCACTCGTCCTTGATGGTGAACGGCCTGACGCCGCGCGCGATCGGATGCTCCGGCAGGTGCTTGAACTCGGCCACCCAGAACGGGTTGACCGACCAGTTCGTCTCAAAGTACCCGCCGATCCAGTTCTTGAGCAGGTCGCCGGGCGGGCCTTTCGGGACGACGACGGCGTAGTGGAGGCACGCCAGGCCCACGCCCTTCTTCAAGAGCGCGCCAGCCTGGTCGAGGTGTTTCATAACGACGTGGCCGCCCCCGCCCTCGCAGTTGATGACGATGGCGTCGGCGCCGTCGAAGGCGGCCGGGTCTTTCGGCCACCCGTTGCGGTGGACGACCGTCCGGATGCCGGGAACGTTCTCGCGGAGGCGTCCGGCCAGGAGCACGCATCCGGCGTAGTGCTCGTGCGTTCCGTAGCCGTGGCTCGGGCGGCCGGTGACGAAGACGATCTTCCTGGCTCGCGGCGAGCCGGCGGCCTTCTGGCCGCTCTGCCCGGCCGCACAGGCGCCGGCTAGCGCGCCGAGAAGCACAACTACCAGGAACCGAACCAGCGGCAGGCGAATGGTAGGCGTGGGCGCCATCGGCGGCTATCCCTCAATCGGGATCTGTAGTTCGGCCAGCGTTTTGCGCATCCACGCGAGCGACCGTTCGATCATCGGGCCGCCCTGTCCTTCGCACTCCATCGAGAGGACCCCCGTGTAACCGTGGTCGCGGAGGACCTCGAGGCACAGGCGGATGTTGTCGGCATTGACGCCGTCGCCCAGGGCGCACTGGCTGACGGCGATGCCCGTATCCTTCCCGCGGACTGCCGCCGCCAGCGACTCCGACACGTCCTTGATGTGCACGTGGTTCAGGCGGTCGATGAACCGCTTGAGGAACTCGACCGGGTCGCGGCCGGCGATGAACGTGTTGCCCGTGTCCATGTTCATCCGCAGGTACGGGCTGTCGCAGAACGCGAGCATCTCCGCCATCCGGTCGGGGTTGGTGGTGAAGTAGCCGTGCGGCTCGATGTTGATGGTGATCTGGTGGGCCTCGGCCACCTCGATGATCTGCTCGTAGCAACCGCGCATGATCTCCATGGCCTCGGCGTCTTTGAGGTCAGGCGGCGCGTGCAGGCCGTCGGTCGTATCGACGCAGGGGCACCCGATGAGTTTGGCCCACCGGATGGCGTTCAGCACGTACGGAACGCCGCGCACGGGACCGTCCTTGCCGGAGAGCGGGTAGGCGGCGTCCACCTGCGAGAACGCAACGCCGTACCCCTCCATCTTCTTCCGCAGCAGGGCCGGGTCCTCGTACATGGCGACGTGCGGCTGGTAGCCGAGGCCGTGGATCCAACTGACGCCGTCGATCAGACCGCACTCGATCCAGTGGACGCCGTTGGCCTTGGCCCACTCGAGGCACTTCTCGAAACTGAAATACGCCGTGTTGAACGCGTCGGTGTGAAATCCGAGTTTCATGGCCACCTCCTTCTTGGAGAACGGTGCTTTACCGCGCTCGAGGCAAGCCTGCCCGCCGAGCGCCTGACTGACTGCTGCCCCCAGCCCTGCCACCTTGACAAAATCCCGGCGTTTCATGGTCTCCTCCTCGTTTGCATCGACGGCGATACAAACGACTCAACGGCACGCGCCCGTACGGGCGGCTAACGGGCACTGCTACTTGCCGCGCGCAACAGGCGGCAGCCCTGCCGCCCAGGCGGACGCGCGGCGGAAGAGTTCGCCGACCTGCGGCGCGCTGAACGCCTTGACATCATGGCCCAGCACCGAGTGGAACACGCGTCCCTTGCCGCACGTCAGGACGAACGCCATCGGATACACCTTCTTGTCCACCTTGGACCGCGCGGTGGCCAGGACGTGGATGGGCACGTCGCCCGCCAGACACGTGTAGAGTTCGTCGTGAGTCTCAAACGGTTTCATGCCGCGCGTGATGGGGTGCTCGGTGTCGGCGATCTCGACGCGGAACGGCCCGCGCGGGTCGTGGCCGCGCAGTTTCGGGTCCCAGACGCGGCCGGCGATCTTGACGAACTCGGGCCAGTCCTGAAACGCACCGCACCCGAAATGGACGACCACCAGCCCCTTGCCGCCCGTGACGAACCGGCGGAAGTTCTCGCGGGCAGCCGGCCCCGGTGCCGCCGCCTTCCAGTTCATCCAGTGGTGGACGATGGCGGCGTAATCGTGGAGCCTGGGCGAGGCCAGGAAGTTCGGGTCCTCGACCACGTCGACGGCCAGGCGCGGGTCTTTCTCGATCGCCTCCTTGAGCACGGGTGTCGTCTGCCGCCACTTGTGGCCGGGGTGGTCGATGCCCGTGATGATAAGGATGCGTGTGCCGGCCTTCCCGGTCTTTGCCGACGGTTTGACTTGCGGCATCGGCGGGCTGGAGTTGGGCTGCGGCTTCCCGCTGCCGCCGCGGCGTTTGGGCTTCATCGCGCCGGTGATTTTGCGGACGGCCAGTTCGGCTTCGGCCTTGACCTGGGAATCATCGAGGAACGATTTCGCCATCTCCAGCGCGGCGGGGTCGGGCACGTCGGCCAGGGCCGCCAGGAGCATCTTCTTCGCCTGGGCCGTCGTCGCGACGGGTCGAACCTGCTCGAGCATCTTCAGGCGTGCGGCTTTGTCCTTTGCCGCCCGCGCAAGGCGCAGGTACCCCCGCAGTGCCAGGTTCCGGTGCGTTGCACTGTCAGAATCTTTGGCGACGTTCAAGAGGTCGGCCGCGGCCGAGGCGTCCGGCCAACTTGCCAGGGCCCGCACGGCGGCGTCGCGCACACGCGCCTCCCCAGACTTCAGGGACCGCCGCACGGCATCGAGCGCCTCCCGACCACCGAAGCCGGCCAAGACGCGGAGCAGGCCCACCTTCACCGGGTCCGGCGAGCGAGGAAGTGCCTCGACGACGGGTCGCACGCGCTTCTCGGGGTCCGCGATGCGTTTGCCGATCGCCGAGACGGCCCGCAGCATGGCCTCCCAGACCTCCTTGGTTGACCGCCCCATCATCAGATCTATGAGTTTCGGATACACCGCCGCGCCGCCAACCGTTGCCAGGGCGTCGAGCGCCGCCAGGCGGACGGTCTCATTCTTGTCGGCCGCCGCCTGGAGCAGGGCGGGCGTGGCGCCGGGGGTTCGTCGTGCGGCGATTGCGCGGGCGGCCTCGACTCTCGTGGCCGGATCGCCCTTTGCGGCCATGTCTATCAGTCGTTTCTCGATGCCTTCGCCCGACAGGCGTTCCAGGCCCACCCGTGCCGCCTGCCCAACCGGGCCGCGCTCGCCGCCGGCCAGGGCCACGAGGCGCGCGACGTCCGACGCATCGCCCAACGCCGCCACCGTGTGGACGGCCGCAACGCGGACCGCCTCGTCCTTGGAATCGATGAACTTGGCCACGGCGTCCTTCGCCGAAGCGTCGCCGCGTGCGGCGAGCGAATCGAGCAGGAGCACCCGGCGACGGGCATCCACGCGGCTGAGTTGTTCCACGATGGCAGTCGTGGCGGCCTTGCCGGGAGTCTGGACGAGCAGGTTCGCGGCGGCGGCCTGGAGCAGGGGGTCCTTGCCGCCGAAGGCTTTGACGAGGAGCGGAGCCGCCTTGTCCGGACAGGCCCTGGCCAGGCCCGTCAGTGCGGCCAGGCGCCAGGATACGCCCGCTTTCGATTGCCACAGGCGACGATAGATCGCCTCGGCGTCGTCCGCCTTGCCGGCGGCTGCCAGATGCTCGGCGCAGCGAAGGGCGGCATTGCGAACGACGGCGAGTTGTTTGGCACGGGCTCCGGCCTGAGCCTTCCGGAGTGCCGCGGCGGCGTCGGCGGTTCCGATCTTGCCGAGTGTCACGGCTGCCGCAGCCGCCACGTCGGGATCCGAACTCCGAAGCAATTTCGCGATGGCATCCGTGACTTTCGCGTCGCGTCGGACGCCGAGCGAATTGATGACGCCGACGAGTGGTCGGCCTTTGAGTCGTGCCAGCGCCGCCCGAAGCGCCCTGGCCGCCGCCTCGCCGGGGATCGTTTCGAGCGTGCGGCGGGCCATGTCGGCCGTCTCGGCCGTATCGAGCATCCCGGCGAGCAGTGGCACGTGGGTCTCGGCGCCGAGGACCTGCAACTGCTGGCAGGCGAACCGCTTGGCGGCGAGGGTGGTCTTGGCGTCGGTGAGGATCGCCGCCAGGCGTGCGGCCATCTTGCGGCCCTGCTTGGGATCGGCGGTGGCGCGCACGATCGCCAGTTCGAGCATGGCGAGCGGCCGGCGATTCTGGCCGTATTCGTAGGCCTTGAGTTGCTCGAAGGCCTCCTCGACCGACGTCTGTGCCTGCGGCTGTGCGGCCCAGGCCGAACCAGCCAAGCACACAAGTGCCAAGGCGCCGCTGAGTTGAATCCAACGTTTCATGTCATTGACCTCAATCTGGCGTACGTGCTCACGGCCGGACAAGACCGGCCGTGGCACACTCGGGTGCCATCGGTTACATGGTCCACGGCGGGCGCATCGGCCGGCTGAGCATTCGGTTGGCAGCGTCGTCGTTCTCAAAGCGTTCGGCCTGCCAGTTCCAGGTGACCTTGCGGCCGAGGCGCGTGGCGATATCCGAGACGATCGTGAGCGTGGTGGCGGCGTGGCCGGCCTCGACGGTCGCGACGGGGTCGCGGCGTGTCTCGATGCACTCCAGCCAGTTGCCGTGATGGCTGCCCGAGACGACCAGGTGCTCTTCGCCGGGCTTGATCGTGGCTTTGATGAGCGAGGGCGGCTCGGCCTGGATGCCGCCACGGCTGACGTGCACCCAGCCCTCCGTGCCGATGAAGCGGCAGCCCTGCTTGAGGTGCTTGTTGTCGGAGAAACTGAGGGTGAGGCCGTCGGGTGTCCTGGCCTTGACCTGCCACGTGATGGACGTGTTGGCGAGGCCCTCCTTGGGAAAGACGGCGGTGCCTTCGATCTCGAGCGGCTTTTCGCCAAGGCTCGGCGCGCCCCACAGGGCGATATCGACGTGATGGACGCCCCACGATTGGATCCACCCGGCGCAGTAATCGTAGATGAAGTACCAGTTGTAGGAGCACTTCAGATCGTTATACGGCGTGTATTTGGCGGGTCCCAACCACATGTCGTAATCCAGACCGGGCGGGACGGGTTTCGGCTTGGCCGTCGGCAGGGCACGACCGCCGGGCACGCCCACCTCGACCGTGTGAACGCGGCCGAGGTATCCGTTGCGTGCCAGTTCGCAGGCGAATCGGAAGTTGCGGCTGGAGCGCTGCTGGGTGCCGATCTGGAACACGCGGCCATGGCGTCGGACGGCCTCGCAGAGGGCGCGGCCTTCGGCAACCGTCAGCGAGAGGGCCTTCTCGCAGAAGATGTCCTTCCCTGCGGCGGCGGCCATGGCGGCGTGCAGCGGGTGCCAGTTCTCCGGCGAGGCGATGATGACGGCGTCGATGTCCGGGCGCGCGAGGATCTGGCGGAAATCGCTCGTCGCCAGGCATCCCTTGTACTCGCCTTTGCCGGCCAGATCGGCGTATCGGCTCTCGGCCCGTTTGCGCGCGCCCTGGCGCTTCTTCTCAAACGGGTCGCAGACGGCCAGGATTTGCGCGTCGCCCCGGCGCAGCATGGTGTTGACATGCCCGGACCCGCGTCCGCCGACGCCGATAGACCCGATGGTGATTCGCTTGCTCGGCGGCGCGCGGCCGCCCGCTCCAAAGACCGAGGCGGGCACGACGTACGGGGCCGCCAGCGCGGCCGCAGCGCCGGCGAGGAACTTCCGGCGCGACACGCGGCAACCATCAGAGGGTCCACCGGAGGATGAGACTGGCGGGACGGGTTGAGCCATGTCCGGACTCCTTTCAGCGGTAGTGTGCCAGATTAGTCTGAATACCCGAATTGGCCCGGCGATGCAATCGGTTTAGGGTGCACTAACGTTTTGGAGGTCCCAGCCCAGCTGGGAGGGTGGCACGGCAGCGGCGAAGCCGCGGCCGTGGGCCGGGTCGCGCCGAGCAGCACACGGTCACGCTGCGCGTGGCTGCACGGCCCAAGGGCCGTGCCACCCGGTCGCAGGGGCCGTGCCACCTGGCTAAACATGTACAAGCCGCCCGTGGCACCCGGCAGATGAGCGGTCACACAGCGCTAGCGCCGTTTGCGTGAAGCCGCGTCGGGGTCCGCGTCCGGCACCTTGTAGCGTTTTCGGAGGCGCCGGAGTTCCTTGTGTAGGCGGGCCTGGACGTCGGCGTAGGCGGTGTCGCCGTAGAAGTTGCGGTTCTCGCCGGGGTTGGCCTTGAGGTCAATGAGTTCCCACTCGTCCACGTTCTTCTCGTAGAAGTGGATGAGTTTGTAGCGGCGGTCGGCCACGCCGTAGTGTCGGCGGACGCGGTGGGCGCCGGGGAACTCGTAGTAATGGTAGTAGAGGGTCTTGCGCCAATCGGCGGGCGTGTGGCCCTTGAGCAGCGGCAGGATGGAGCGGCCCTGCATGTCGTCGGGAATCCCGGCCCCGGCCACGGCGAGGAACGTCTCGGCAAAGTCGAGCGGCGAGACGATGTCGGAGTTGACGCTGCCGGGCTTGATGACGCCGGGCCAGCGCGCGAGCAGCGGCGTCCGGAGCGACTCTTCGTAGATCCATCGCTTGTCGAACCAGCCGTGCTCGCCAAGGTAGAAGCCCTGGTCGGAGGAGTAGATGACGATGGTGTTGGCGGCGAGGCCGCTGGAGTCGAGGTACTCCAGGACGCGGCCGAGGTTGTCGTCGACAGAGGCGATGCACCGCAGGTAATCCTTGATATACCGCTGGTATTTCCAGCGGACGAGGTCTTTGCCCTGGAGTTTGGCTTCCTCGAACTTCTTGTTTTTCGGGCCGTAGGCGGCGTCCCACGGCTTGCGCTGCTCGGGCGTCAGGCCGCGCGGGGGCGTCAACTTGAGGTCGCTGCGGTTCATCGTCTTGGAGATCGTCATGTCCTGGGTCTTGACGGCTGTGGGCCGGCCTTCGTAATTCTCGAAGAGGGAGTCGGGTTCGGGGATGGTGACGCCGTCGTACATCGTGAGGTGCTTCGGCCCGGGCTGCCAGTTGCGGTGCGGGGCCTTGTGCTGGTACATGAGCATAAAGGGCTTGGACTTGTCGCGGCCGTTCTTGAGCCACTCCAGCGCCAGGTCGGTGATGATGTCGGTGGTGTATCCGGTGTGCTTGACGGGCTGCTCGTGTCCGATCTTTCGCATGGGCGGGTTGTAGTACGGCCCCTGGCCGATGAGGATTTCGTAGTAATCGAACCCCTGGGGGTTGAGTTTGCGGCCGAGATGGTACTTGCCGATGATGGCCGTCTGGTAGCCGGCCCTCTGCAGGAGTTTCGGGAACGTCTGCTGGGCAACGTCGAACTGGAGACCGTTTCGCCAGAAGCCGTTCAGGTGGCTGTACTTGCCGGTCATGACGACGGCGCGCATGGGTCCGCAGATGGAGTTGGTGACGTAGCACTCATCGAACCGCATGCCCTCGCGTCCAAGACGGTCGATGTGGGGCGTCTTGTTGACCTTCGACCCGTACGCGCTGATCGCCTGGTAGGCGTGGTCGTCGCTATAGACGAAGAGGATGTTGGGCCCGGCGGCGGGCGCGGCAGAGGCCCGTCGGACGCCGGGACTACAGGCCGGAACCGCCAAGGCTGCTGCGCCCAGACCAAGCGTTCTCAGGAACTCGCGCCGGCTGACTCCGTGTTTCATCTGATGCCTCCTTACCGTGTGATGCTGTCGTTGCGCCTCTAAGCAGGAGCGAGAAAGTGTTTCCGAACAGCCGTAGCGCCGGGGTTTATCCCCGGCGCGGAACCGCCATCGGCTTGACGGGCGGCCGAAGCGCCGCACGACATCCCCCAAGGTTCCAGCACCAGTGTAGTGAGAAGCCGGCGCAATGCCAGTGTGCTTTTGGTCTTCCGCGGCCGGTGGCGGGCCGCCGCCCAAGCAAGTGTGCGCGGCGGGTGTCCCCACCCACCGCGCAAAACTGGTGAACGATGGCAGCGCGGAGCGTCTCATGCCACGTGGCTTGCTTCACGTAATAGGGAGGGGCGGCATGATAACCTATGTGGAAGTCAGGGGGGCTGGCGGCGAGAGTCTTCACTCGCTGCGCTCGCTCAGAATGACAGCACGCTAAACACGTTCGGGCGGGCGGCCCGTTCTGCTTCACTGAAATCGCGCCGGAACAGACCTCATGACCCTCCCTTGGGAAGGTCACGGGGCCGCGTCAGCGATTGGCAGTCGGATGCCGGCACGCGCATGTCCATGGGCGATCCGTAATCCTGATGGTCCAGGAACTCGCCGGCCCCTCCCGCCGCACGCCCAAGGGCGAATCCCAGGAAGGCGCAGTCTTCGGCTCGCTTCAGCGAGATGCGTTTTTCCATCAGCGCCGTCCAGCACACGCCGAGCCACACGCAGGCGAGCGCCGCATCCACGTTCACCGCCCAGACGCGGCTGGCGACGCCAACGTCGTGGAGCGCGCGGGCGAGTTGGTGATAGAAATCCAGGAAGACGTTGGTGCGGCCGGTCTGCTGAACCGCTTCCCAGATGGCCCGCTCGCGCGGGTCGTAGTTGACGGGCTTGTCGTTGAACACAGGGTGCCCGAGGCAGGGGATCCGTTCGTAATCGACGCCGGAGTCCTTGGCGGCGTCCTTGACCTTCTTGAACGCGACGGCGGTTTCGTGGGCCAGTTTTGCCACGTCGATGTCGGGGCCGGGGTCGTAGGGGTTCTTCAGGTTGAGACGGGTGAATATCTTGAGAAGGTACCTGACGCCCTGGCGGCCGTTTCCGCCGTGGACCGTGCCGATGGCCGCCAGCGTGGCGATCATTCCGGTGTTCGGCGCGTTGCCCGCCGAGGCCGACAGTTTCGCCGCCTGGGCGGAAATCGTGCCCGGCCCGTTCGTCAGCGATGCAATCAGGCCCATCTCGACGAGTTTGGCCTCAAAGCCGTAGCGCGGAAGTTCGCCCGTCCAGTAAAGGATAATCGCCTCGCCGAACGAGTGCTTCGACATCAACTCGGTGAGCGAGTAGCCGTAGATTCGCTGCCCGGCCTCATCCAGCGACGACGCGCGCGAGGTGTTGCGCAGGTCGCGCCGCACCGGCGAAAGGCCCACCGAGACCTTCATCTGCCGCGCGAACTGCGACCGGTACGGCTCCGGAATATGGCCCGGGCGCAGCAGCAAGGCGTGCGGAAGTTCGTCGGCCAGGTCTCTGTAATTCAGAAACCAGGGGTTGAGCCGGAGTTCGTGGCGGATCGGGAAGTCGCGGTCCCAACCGAGGGCGTCGCAGACGGCCATCGCCGCCGCAGGCAAGTGGTGCAGGGCCGTCACCCGGATGCCGCGGCGAGGCCTGTCGCGGGCGCCGTTGCTCTTTCGGATGCGCTTGTCGGGATCGAAGTGCCCCGTTCCGAAGTATTCGTCGAAAGCGGCCATTTTGCCCGAGGCGCTGGTCTGCGGCCCTTCGACCACGGCGCCGGCGTGGCCGAGCGCCACGCGTCGGCCTTCCAGCAGGCTGCCCGCGACGTAGACGATGACGGGTTTCTCGAAGCCGGTGTCGCGCATCCACCGGATCGCCTCCTGCTCGTACAGGCCGCCCGGCTCGACGTAAAGGACGATGAGCCTGGTCTCGTCGCTGCGTGCGGCAAGTTTCAGAAACTCCACAAGCGGCGTGAGGATCAGCACATCCTTGCCGGTGGATATGCCGAAATGTGTGCCGATGCCTGCGGCCTGCATGTACCCGGCGATGGTGTTGACCATGTTGCCCGAGTTCGAGATGATCGTCGCACAGCCGGGCTTGAAACTCTCCTCGGGGGCCTCTCCGCCCACGGCCCCGACGCGGACGTGGTCGTGAACGTTGACGACGCCGAGCGTGTTGCACCCGATGACGTCGACGCTGGCCTCGTCGGAGATCTGTCGGATCTTGGCCGTGACCTCAACCGATACGTTCTCGGTGATGATGAAGATGGTGTGGAGCCTGTCGCCGCCGTACTGGATGGCCTCCTTGACTTCGCCGTAGACGGCCTCCGGCGGGGAGTAGATGATGATCTTGTTGGGGGCCCCGTGTTTGGGGAGCGTTGCGTAGAGTTCCTCGCAGGTGGCGAACACGGGAACCGGGTCCTTGCCGGGCACCTCGATCGTCTGACCGCCCTTACCGAGCGCCCACCCGCCCACGATATTGCCGGCGTACTGCTGGGAGGCGACGGTGACTTTCGACGCTTCGCGGCCGGTGATATTGCTGACCGCGACACGGTCGCCCTTCTTCAGGAGTCCGGAGAGTTTTCTAGGTCGCACGGCGAGCCTCCTTCCGCGTCTTGACAAACTTTGCCAGCCGCGCTGCGTACTCGGCGACGAGCGTCACGGGGGTGTCGTGGCCGAAGATGACGTACGGCAGCCGCAGCGACTCCAGCGTCTCTCTCATGGCGAGAAATCCGGGCACCATTCTCGGTCCGCCCCGCCCGATGACGACGGGGATCTCCACCCGCCCGCGCTCCTCGAAGTGGCGGGCCAGCGCATCGCCGATAGCCTGAAACGTGACGTCGATCAGCGTGTTGTTCGCCTTGCCCCCGAGGATCAGCAGCGCCGAAGCGCCCGCCAGGTGATAGCGGAAGCAGCGTTCGGCCGTGCCGACCATCCGTTCGTAGGGCGGGTTCCCGCCGAAATCCGAGAGGAAGATCGGCCGTCCGCCGGCCGCCTCGAGGGTCTCTGCAATAATCGTTCCGGCGCCGCCGCCGAAGAGGATCGGCAAGACCAGGTCTCCGCCCAGTTCGCTCACGTGGGCCTGTCCGCGATAACTGGATGCGTCCCAAGCGGCCATGTCCTCCTCGAACTCGGTGGCGCTCTCCGGGTACTCCGGGAACTCCAGGTCGGCCTCTTTCAGTTTGTAGTTCGCTTCGTCGAAGACGGCCTTGAAGTCGCACGCATAGGGCGCGTTGTCCGGCCCGACGCGCCAGGGGTTCACCTCGCACATGCGCATGCCGGTCGAGATGAACATATCCCAGAAACTCACCAACGTCCTCGACAGGATGGAAATCAGGGGCTTCGGGCAGGCCAGGCCCTCGAACAGTTGCGACGCCTGGTAGGCGTCCAGCCCCTTGAAAACGTCAACCGGGATGGTCTGCTTGTGCCGCTCTTCGACCGACTCAATGTCCACGCCCCCCTTCATCGACACCGTGAGCGACGGGCCGCAGAAGCGCGAATCGTACGTAACGGCCGAATAGACCTGGAGGTCCGCCGGGATGAATTGCGTGATGTAGGACGTCCTGGCGTGCATGCCGCCCACCTCGGCGTTGGCCAGGCGGCGGAGTTGGGCCATCGCCTGCTGGACGTCCTCAACCACCGTCACGACTTTGGCCTTGCCGCGCCCACCGGACATCACGTCGGCCTTCACCACGCCCTTGCCTCGCCATCTCTGGAGCGCGTCGCGGATTTTCATCCGTGTAGCGCTCGCAGTCAAATACTCGGGCACGGGCAGGCTGAAGCGGTGAGCGAGTTGCTCCAGGAAAGCAAGTTCCGTCATTTGAAAAGGCATCTCGCTTCTCTCCAGTGCGGTTTATGACGGTTCAGACGTCGCCGTCCGTCTCGCGAAGGTACACACCGGCACCGCCAACCCCGGATGCGGGTAGTTGCGGAACTCGGGGTCGCTGCGGAGGCGGCGGAACGCCCCGAGCGTGATGTTCTTCAGACGCCTCATCTCCATGTCGACACAGAGATAGCCGCCCAACTCAATAACCTTGCGGTGGACGGGTTTGAGGCGCGCGAGGATGCCTGTGACGGAACCCTCGAAATCCGCGGGGTCCGCCTGCGAGTACAGGGCCGACGGCTTGACCGAAACGTTGACCCGCGGCGCGTGGCCCCAATCGAGTTCGGCCGCTTCGTCGCCGATGTCGGCGAAGAACCGCCTCCCGCCGTCCTGGATGCAAGGCTCTAATTGTTCCGGCTCCATGGTGCGAGAGCCTTCCATGACGCGGAGCGTGTCGGCGTTACGTGCGGCCCGTTGCGGGATGCGGTTGTCTGCCTCCGCCCTCTGAAGCACCCGCCTTGACGTTATCAAAGCCGCAGCCGACGTTCAAGCATTACCTCGGCTGCTCATCTTCAACGTCGGCGCCCCGGGCGACAGACGGGGCGGGTTTTCGTGCCAAATGGTTGCCGAACAACTTCCGGCAGGGCATAATGGCCAACCGCAGGGTCTCTCGGCTTGCGTGTACCGTATGCCTCCGTAGGAGAAAAAAATGGTCTGCGCAAGAGTGGTGTTCGGCTGGATGGCAGTGGTCCTTTGCGTGTTGTTGGTCCCGGCGCACGCCGCCGCAATCGCACAGGCCGCGCCAACCGAGGAGGCCAAACGCATCCTCGACGCCACGGGCGTGGCGGGCGGCCTTATCGTACACGTGGGTTGCGGCGAGGGGGCTCTGACGGCCGCACTGCACGCGAATGACTCCTACCTCCTCCACGGCCTCGACGCGGACGCGGCCAACGTCGAGAAGGCACGCCAACACATCCGCTCACGGGGCCTCTACGGCAAGGTCACGGTCGAGCAGTGGGCGGGCAAGGGCCTGCCTTACATCGACAACCTCGTCAACCTGGTCGTGGCTGAGGACCTGGGTCCCGGCGCGCCGGGAATGGCCGAGGTCATGCGTGTTCTGGCTCCGGGCGGCGCGGCCTACATCAAGACCGGCGGCAAGTGGACCAAGACCGTCAAGCCGCGCCCGAAGGAAATCGACGAGTGGACGCACCATCTCCACGGCCCGGACAACAACGCGGTCGCCCACGACTCGGCGGTGGACGTGCCGCGCCGCATCCAGTGGCTGGGCAGGCCCAAGTTTGCCCGGGCGCACGAGCAACTGGCGAGTCTTGGCGCGTGCGTGACGGCCGGTGGCCGCCTCTTCTACATCATCGACGAGACGCCTCGCGCGGACATCCGCTTTCCTGCGCGTTGGTTCCTGGTGGCCCGCGACGCTTTCAACGGCGTCCTGTTGTGGAAGCGCCCGGTTCGCACGTGGGTGAATCAGTTTCGCAGGTTCCGGTCGGGTCCGGCGGAAACGGCTTTTCGGCTTGCCGCCGAAGGCGATCTCGTCTACGTCACCCTCGGCATCGATGCGCCGGTGAGTATTCTCGATGCGGCGACGGGCCGGACGATGGCGACCTGCGAGCGGAGCAAGAACGCCCGACAGATTCTTCGCATCGGCGGCAAACTCGTCGTCCTTGCCGACACCCGCCCGCAGGCCACGGCCCAAGAGGATGCCCAGATACGCAGGGGCCTGAAACCGGCGCCCGGCAGACGCTCAATCGTGGCGGCCGAGGCGTCAAGCGGCAAGACCATCTGGCACAAGGAGATCGACCTGTTCGTCCATCCGACGCTTGCCGCCATGGGCAATCGCCTGTTCTACCAGACAAAGAAGGACCTGTTCTGCCTGGACGTCAACACGGGAAAGGAGTTGTGGCATTCGGCGGCGCCTCTGGACCTGGCCGGTCACGAGGCGGGCTGGGAATCGCCGACGTTGGTCGCCCACGGTGCGGCGGTTTACTCGGCCGATTTCAAGAAGATCGTCGCCTACTCGGCAGAGGACGGCTCGCAGTTGTGGCGCGGCGCCAGCCGCCAGGGATACAATTCCCCGCCGGACGTTTTCGTTATCGGCGAGGAGGTATGGATGAGGGGAAAAGGAATGGTCGGCCTGGATCGGGCCACGGGAAAGGTGAAACGAGAAATCCCCACGGTGGGCGGGTACATGCACCATCGCTGCTATCGCAACAAGGCCACCGATCGGTTCTTCATCCTTGGCATCCAGGGAGTGCAGTTCGTCGATGTGCGGTCCGGCGACGCCTCGCCACACCACTGGCTTCGCGGCACGTGTCAGTACGGCATCATGCCGGCCAACGGGCTGCTCTATGCCACGCCGCACTCCTGCGCCTGTAACATGAAAAGCAAACTTTCGGGGTTCTGGGCGCTGGCGCCTGGCGCGGCAGGGAAAGCGAAAGGCGAAAGCCGGAGCGGTGACCGGCTGGAGAAGGGGCCCGCATACGGACGGATCGACGCCGGGCAGACGCCGGCCGATGCCGCAGACGCGTGGCCCGTCTATCGGCACGACTTCGCGCGCACCGGGATGACGAAAGCCACCGTTCCGGCGGCGCTGGAGCCGGCGTGGCGCAGCCAGATCGGCGGCCGCCTGTCCGGCGTCACCGCCGCCGTCGGCAAGGTGTTCGTGGCGGCGGTGGACACGCACACGGTGCACGCACTGGACGAGCGGTCGGGGGCGGAGGCGTGGCGTTTTACGGCCGGGGGACGGGTCGATTCGCCCCCCACGATTTACCAGGGCATGGCCCTGTTCGGCTCGGCCGACGGGTGGGTGTACGCGCTGCGAGCGAGCGACGGGGTGTTGGCGTGGCGTTTTCGCGCGGCCCCCGAGCAGAGGCGGACGTTCGTCAACGGGCAACTCGAATCGGTATGGCCCGTGCACGGCAGCGTTCTGGTTCAGGAGGGCAAACTGGTGGTCGCCGCCGGGCGGTCCTCCTATCTGGACGGCGGAATCCGCGTTTGCCGTCTCGACACCGGAACCGGCCGCATGATTTCACAGACGGTGATGTACAGCCCGGATCCCAAAACGGGCAAGCAGCCCCGGCCTCTGGACCGCAAGGACGTACAGGGGGTGCTGTCCGACATCCTTCTGGCCGACGGCGGTGACGTGTACATGCGGCACGTGAAACTGGACTTCCAGACCGGCAGCCAGACGAACAAGGGAGTGCACCTGTTCAGCCCGATCGGCCTGTTGGACGATACCTGGTGGCATCGGGCCTACTGGGTCATGAGCGATAACTTCATCGCGCACTGGAGCGGCTGGTGGAAAATCGGCAACGTGGTCCCGGCCGGCCGCATCCTCTCCTACGACGAAGCGTCCATTTTCGGTTACGGCCGGAACAAGTACGTCGGAGGCAACACCGGCCAGTGGCGCGGCGGCGAGAAGTATCGACTCTTTGCGTGCGACCGGCCGGTCCACGGCTGGGAGATGAAACCGGTCGAGAAGAAGCCTGCCGCGAAGAGCACTTCAAAGAGGGGAAAGAGGCAGAAACGGCCGGCGGCGCCGGCAAAGAAGAACCGCTGGGAGACGCAGGTGCCGTTCTACGTAAGAGCCATGGTCGTTGCGGGCGACGTTATGTTCATCGCCGGCCCGCCCGAACGGATAAAGACGAAAGGATCGGGCGAGGGTGCCCTGGTTCTCACTGACCCGGAGGAATCGCTTGCCGCATGGCAGGGCAAGAAGGGGGCATGGTTATGGGCGGTTTCCACGAAGCAGGGCGAGAAACTCGCCGAATACAAACTCGATTCGCCGCCCGTCTTCGACGGCATGGCCGCCGCCCACGGCCGCCTGTACCTTGCCACTCAAAACGGCCGCCTCCTGTGCATGGGCCGCAGCGATTGAATCATCCCGCCCCGCGTAGGGTGGCACGGCAGCGGCAAAGCCGCGGCCGTGTGTCGCGCCGCGTCGAGTGCATCTGCACGGTCACCCGCCAGGAGGGTGGCACGGCAGCGGCAAAGCCGCGGCCGTGGGCCGGGTCGCGCCGGGGAGCACACGGTCACGCTGCGCGTGACCGTGCCACCCCGCGCGGAGGGTGGCACGGTCACCCGCCAGGAGGGTGGCACGGCAGCGGCAAAGCCGCGGCCGTGTGTCGCTTCACGTCGCGCCGCACGGCACGCCCCGCCACGCTGCCGCAGGTGATGCGACTTGACGCACATACCATCTCGCGTTACGGTACACCCATGACAAGAGGCGGAATGCGCATCCTGTCCGCGCAGTCACCAAGGGGTGAACCATGGCATCCAATCACGTAACACGTCGCACGTTCCTGAAGGCGGCGGCCGCAGCGCCGTACGTCGTCGCTTCCACGACGCTGGGGGCCGACGGCGCATGGCCCGCCAGCGAACGGATCGGCATGGGTTTCATCGGCCTTGGCGGGCGAGGCGGCGGCACGCTGAAGCACTTCCTCCGGCCGGGCGTCAGTGAACCGGTCGCCGTATGCGACGTCTGGAAGAGCCGGGCCGAGGCCTGGAGCCGCCGCCTCAGCGCCGCCGTGGCCGCCTACCAGGACTTCCGCGACCTCATCGCCCGACGCGATATCGACGCCGTCGCCATCGCCTCGCCCGACCACTGGCACGTCCCGATGGCGGTGGCGGCCGTGCGGGCCGGCAAGGACGTCTTCTGCGAGAAGCCGCTCGCCCTGTCCGTCCGCGAGGGCCGCGCCCTGTCCGACGCCGTCCGGCGCTACGGCCGCGTGTTCCTCCACGGGACGCACCAGCGGTCGTTCGGCCCGTTCCGGCTGGCGTGCGAGATGGTCCTGAACGGACGCATCGGCAAGGTCCACACCATCCGCGTGTGCGAGCGCGGCAGTTGGGCCGACAAGGTGCGGCCGACGCTGCCCGTGCCGCCCGAACTCGACTACGACCTCTGGCTCGGGCAGGCACCCGAAATACCCTACGTGGGCCAGGCCACCGGCGGCCGGGCGTGGCAGTGCCGGTCGGACTACACCGCCGGGTGGATCTCGGGGTGCGGCGTCCACCCGCTCGACATCGCCCAGTGGGGCAACGGCACCGACCGCACCGGCCCCGTCGAGATCGAGGGCCGCGGCGTGTACCCGACCGACGGCTTCAACGACACCGCCATCGACTGGCACGTCGAGATGACGTACGCCGGCGGCGTCAAACTCATCTTCACGAGTACGCACAAACACGTGAACTCGCCGGAAGTCGGGGCACGCTTCGAGGGCACCGAGGGGTGGGTCATGGCCCACGGCAACGCGTCCTCGATCAAGGCCGAGCCGCAATCGCTTCTGAGGTCGGTCATCGGCCCCGACGAGATCCACCTGGTGCGCAGCAACAACCACGCCATCCACTTCCTGGAGTGCGTCCGCTCGCGCCGCGAGACGGTCGCCCCGGCCGAGGTCGCCCACCGCTCCACCACCCTCTGTCTCCTGAGCGACATCGCCATGCGCCTGGGCCGCAAACTCCGCTGGAACCCCGACGCCGAACAGTTCATCGCCGACGACGAAGCCAACCGCTTCCTCGCCCGCGCGATGCGGGCGCCGTGGACCGTGTGAGCCTCAAGACGTCTAATACTACTACGCTACAAAGCCCGGGACAATCAGCCTAAGCCATTGCCGCCAAACGACTTACGGATAGTTGACACCATGCTGCAGTGCAGTCGCAAGGAGCGCGGGGCGACAGTGCCAGGCAACACGTACAAACCGCCT
>JAUVZF010000128.1 GCA_030602705.1 Planctomycetota bacterium | reverse complement strand
AGGCGGTTTGTACGTGTTGCCTGGCACTGTCGCCCCGCGCTCCTTGCGACTGCACTGCAGCATGGTGTCAACTATCCGTAAGTCGTTTGGCGGCAATGGCTTAGGCTGATTGTCCCGGGCTTTGTAGCGTAGTAGTATTAGGCTTTGGCTGCGATGCGCTCCAGGATCGCATGGACGTCCTGGAGGGTGGCGGCCTGCCAGGTGGCGGCGTCGGACCAGTCCGTCGGTTCGGCCACCAGGGCGATGGTCCGGACGCCGGCGCTGCGGCCGGCTTCGACGTCGAACCGGAAATCGCCCACGATGATCGTCTCGGCAGGGCCGGCGTCGCACGCCTCCATCAGGCAGTGCACGCCGGCTGGACTCGGCTTGGGCTTGTTGTCCTCGCGTGCGACGGCGGCATCGAAGACGAGGTTGTGGCGGAGGACGGCGCGCTCGACGCTGGCCCGGCTGTTCCGCGTGAGGACCGCCACCTTGATGCCGCGCGAGCGGAGCCAGGCCAGCAGATCCTCCGCACCCGGCATGAGTTGCGACTCATCGGCCGCCTCGGCCTCGTGGCGGTCGATGACGCGGTTGGCCCTGGCTCGCTCGGCGTCGGTCAGGCCGTCTATGGCTTCGAGGATCGGCACCCCTTCCGGCAGCCCGATCTCGGTGCGAATCCGATCGAAGTCGAGCGGCGTCACCAGCAGGGTGCCGTCGAGGTCGAAGATGACGAGTTTTAACGGCATGGCCTCCGCATAATGCCACGGGCCGGGCCGGCCGTCAACATCTCGGCCATTGCTGCGTCTTGCTTTTGGCCGGGCCGGGGCTATAATCGCGCCCTTAATCGGCGGGCATGATGCCTTGTCTGGGGATCGGGTTTGAGCAAGACGCTGGGGGAACTGGCCGAATTGGTGGGCGGCAGGCTCGACGGCGACCCTGCCCGCGAGGTGCGCGGCGTGGCGAGCCTGACCGAGGCGGGACCGGACGACGTGGCGTTCGTCGTCCTGGCCCGTTACAGGGATGCCGCAGCCGCGTCGAAGGCTGCGTGCCTGGTCGTCCCGGATGACTGGCCGGCCGGCGCCGCATCTGCTGCAACCCTCTACGTAGCCGACCCCAACCGCGCGATGAGCCGGATCGCCGGGACGCTGTGCCCGGCGCTGCCGCAGCCGGCGCCCGGCATCCATCCCACGGCCTCGGTGGCCGAGACGGCCCGACTGGGGCAGGGCGTCCACGTGGGCGCGTGCGCGGTCGTTGGAGAAGGCGTTAGCATCGGCGACCGGACGCGCTTGCGCGCCGGCGCCGTTGTGGCCGACGAGGCACAGATCGGCGACGATTGCGACGTCCACGCGGGCGTCGTTGTCCGCGAGCGTGTCCGCATCGGCAACCGCGTGGTCATTCACGCGGGGTCGGTCGTCGGCAGCGACGGGTTCGGATACCTCGCGGGCGAGACCGGCCCCGAGAAGATACCCCAACTCGGAACGGTCGAGATCGGCGACGACGCCGAACTCGGCGCGTGCGTCACGGTGGACCGGGCACGCTTCGGCGCCACGCGGATCGGCCCCAAGGTAAAGATCGACAACCTGGTCCAGATTGCCCATAATGTCGAAATCGGCGAAGCCACGATCATCGTGGCCCAGGTGGCCATCGCGGGCAGCGTGCGGATCGGCCGCGGGTGCGTCATTGCCGGGCAGGCCGCCATCGACGGGCACCTCGTCATCGGCGACGGCGCCCGCATCGCCGCCAAGGCCGGCGTGACGAAAGATGTGCCGCCAGGCGCCGACGTCAGCGGGTACCCGGCGGTTGCGCACCGCGCGCACCTGCGGCAGGAGGCGGCGCTGCGGCAGATGGAAGACGTACTCGGGCGGCTCAAGCGCGCCGAGGCGCGCCTGGCTCGGCTCGAGGCCGAGGACGAAACGTGAATCGGCGTCAACGGACCATCTCGCTCGAGGCGGAGATCGAAGGGCACGGTCTGTTTACCGGCCAGTCGGTCCACCTGCGTCTGAAACCGGCCCCCGCGAATACGGGGCTCGTTTTCAGGCGGGTTGATCTCGGTGAGGACGCCACCGTGCCGGCCGGGATCCAGTCGGTCGCGAAACGGTTCCAACGGACGGCGCTCGCCAACGGCGACGTGTGCGTCGAGACGGCCGAACACCTGCTCGCGGCGCTGACAGGACTCGGCATCGACAACCTCTACGCCGAACTAAATGCTCCGGAACTGCCGACCGGCGACGGGTCGGCCGCCGATTACGTGCGGCTGCTGCGCCAGGCGGGTATCGTCGAGCAGGAGGAGGAGCGGCCGGTCCTTCACGTTACCGAACCTGTGTCGATTTGCGAAGGTGATGGCGTCATCACGGCCCTGCCGGGGCCCGAAGACGAACTGTCGCTGACGTATCATCTCGACTACGGCCCGGAAGGGGTTATCCCGCCGCAGATCTTCAGCCTGAAACTGACGCCGGATGTGTTTGTCGAGGAACTCGCCGCCACACGCACGTTCATTCTGGAATCGGAGGTCGAGGACCTGCGTCAGCGCGGCTACGGGTCGCAGGCCACGTACGAAGACCTGCTCGTCATCGGTCGCGAAGGTCCGATCAACAACACGTACCGGTTTCCGGACGAGCCGGCGCGGCACAAACTGCTGGACATGGTGGGCGACCTGTTTTTATTGAACTGCGACCTGCGGGGCCACGTCGTCGCGATGCGGAGCGGCCACGTTCACAACCATCGGCTCATCCGTCGCCTGTTGGAGCAGGCGGCCGGCAGGGGCTCGGCCGTAGCCGGCGCGATGCCGCAGGCGATGGACATCAACCAGATCATGGCCGTCCTGCCTCACCGCTATCCGTTCCTGCTCGTGGACCGCATCATCTCGCTCGAAGACGGCGTCCGCGCGGTCGGCATCAAGAACGTCTCGATCAACGAGCATTTCTTCCAGGGGCACTATCCGGGCACGCCCATCATGCCGGGTGTCCTTATCGTCGAGGCCATGGCCCAACTGTCGGGCGTGCTGCTTCTGAAGAAACTCGAACGCACCGAGCAAGTGGCCGTCCTGTTGAGTATGGACAAGGTCAAGTTGCGAAAGACCGTCCACCCGGGCGATCAACTCCGGCTCGAGGCCGAAGTGGTCCGATCGAAAGCCCGCACCGCCCAGGTCAATACGCGGGCGTGGGTGGGCGACGAACTGGCCGCCGAGGCCAAGATTCGGTTCATGCTCGTTCCGGCCGACCAGGAGTTGTGAGAGGCTACGTGTTTAGCGTGCTCTCGAAGCGATGTCATTTCGACCGAGGCCGTACGGCCGAGCGGAGCGCTGTACCCCGAGTGCCCGCAGGAAATCTCGTCGTCTCGGAACGGATAACGGCGAGATTCCTCGACTCGCTTCGCTCGCTCGGAATGACACGCTAAACACGTACGTGAGAGGCTTCCATGGCGATCAGCAAGTTGGCGGTGGTATCGGCGAAGGCCGAGTTGGCCGGCGACGTTCAGATCGGCCCGTTCTGCTACATCGGGCCTGGCGTTCGGATCGGTCCCGGCACCGTGCTCCATAACGGTGTGACGGTTGTCGGGCACACGCGGCTCGGGCGCGGCAACGTGGTTTACCCGAACGTCTGCATCGGCACGCCGCCACAGGACATTACCTACGCCGAGGAGCCCACCCGGGTGGAAGTCGAGGACGAGAACATCATTCGCGAGTGCGTGACGATCCATCGCGGCAGCAGCAAAGAAGGCGGCCTGACGCGGGTCGGCAGCCGCTGCTATCTGATGGCGTGCAGCCACGTGGGCCATGACTGCCGCGTCGGCGACGGTGTGATCTTCGGCAACAACGTTCTCGTCGGCGGGCACGTGCACATCGAGGACGGCGCGAACATCAACGGCGGGGCCGCCGTTCATCCGTTTACGACGATCGGGCGACTGGCGTACGTCGGCGGCCTGACGCGCATCGTCCAGGACGTGCCGCCGTTCATGATTGTGGAGGGGCACCCGAGCCGTGTTCGCGGCCCGAACTCGGTGGGCATGCGGCGGGGGGGCATTCCGCAGGAGGCGATTGAGGCGGTAGCGAAGGCCTATCGCCGCATCTACCGGCGCGGGCGCCCGCGAGCCGAAGTCCTCGATGAAATGGAGAACGAGGACGGGTGGCCCGAGGAGGTCCGGCGCCTGTGTGCCTCGCTCCGCGCGAGCGCCGCCGGCAGGAGCGGCCGGTACCGCGAATCGCTCAGAAAGAAGCCGCCGGCCTGACGCTACTTTGTCAACTTCCGCCGAGCACGCTCGTTCGAGCCCGACGCGGGAGCGTCGGGTGGCCTTGTGCCGCTCTCGAAGCGGCGCGCGTGCAGAGCACGCACCCTACCGATCCGGACGGACGCGGAGATGGAAGGTGATTCGGCATGGCCGAACGCGTGAGACTCGCCCTTGTCGGCGCCGGGCACATGGGGACGTACCACGCCCAGGCGATCGCCGAGCGCGACGATGCAGACCTTGTGGCCGTGTGTGACATAGACGGCGAGCGGGCCGCCGCCGTGGCCGAGACGCACGGTGCGCGGGCCGTCGGCGACGTGACCGAACTGGCCGGCGCGGTCGATGCCGCCGTCGTCGCGGCCTCGACGTCATCTCACCGGGACGTGGCGCTGGCGCTGCTGGAGAGCGGCATAGCGGTCCTCATCGAGAAGCCCCTGGCCGACACCGCCGAGGAGGCGCGCCGGATCGCCGACGCCGCGCGCAGCACGGGCGTTGTGGCGCAGGTCGGGCACATCCTTCGGTTCGACCCCGTGACGCGGGCCATCGCCGGCCGCCGGATCAAGCCGGCCTACGTCGAGGTCTCGTGGGTCAGTCGCTTCAGTTTCCGCAGCATGGACGTGGGCGTGGTGATGGACGTCATGATCCACGGCCTGGACGTCGTGCTTTTTCTGGCGGGCGAGATGCCCGAGCGGGTGGATGCCGTGGGCGGCGTGGTCGTCGGGCCGCACGAGGATTTTGTCAACGTCCGCCTCCGGTTTCCCGGCGGGTGCGTCGCGACGCTCTCGGCCAGCCGCATGAGCCGGACGCGCCGGCGGCTGGTTCGCGTCTTCGCCGAAGGCGCGTACGTGAAGATGGACTATGTGGCACGAACGGTCGAGTGGCTGACGCCGAAGCCGGGCCTCTCGGACCTGGTCCGCAGCGGGGCGCCGCCGGCCGAGGTCGGGATGGACGACCTCGTGGCGGTCGAGCGCGTGCCTGTCGAGACGGAGCCCGACGCCCTTCGAGCGCAGTTGGCGAGTTTTCTGGCGGCCGTCCGCGGGGAAGGGGACGTGGCGGTTACCGCCGAGGACGGCGTGCGTGCCGTCGAGGTGGCCGAGCGGGTCATCGCGGCCGTTCGCGGCGGGTAAGTTGATAAGCCGGTCTCGGACCGCTGGAATGGAGCATCGGTTGGGGGGAGAGGATCTCGAAGCAGGGGAAGCGCATGAGCCGGTTGACCGAACGGATCAGCGAGAGCGTCCTGAAACGGATGCACGTGGCGAGCACCGAGGCGGCCGACGGCGTCGTCCATACGGATTTCACCGGCCCGCTCGGGATGCGGCTGCTTCAGATCCGGACGTGGCGTGACCTCGACAAGCGAATCCGCTGTGAACTCAGCGGGCCGCTGCGGGGCGTCTTCGCCGACAAGGTGGACGCCTTCCTGGCGATCGTCAATCGGCTGAAGATCATCGCCGAAACCGACGGCAAAAACATCTACAACCTCTACAACCCGCCGATGCCGAGCCCGGCGGCGATGAGGCCGTTCGAGCGGAAACTTCGGACGATGGCCGAAGGAATCGTCTTCCCGGCCACCAGCACGCTGTCCGTCACGCCGCGGTGCCCGTGCAAGTGCGTCCATTGCTCGGCCGACCGCTTCGTAACGCCCCGGCGGCGGGAACTGACCACCGACGAACTCAAACGGGTCGTCGACCAGACCCTCGACCTGGGCGTCTGCACCATGATCTTCACGGGCGGCGAGCCGATGGTCCGGGCCGATCTGCCGGAACTCATCGCCCATGTCGATAAGACCAGAGCCCACACGATGATCTTTACAAGCGGCCTGCTGCTCACCCGGAAGAACATTGAAAAACTGGCCGAGGCGGGACTCGGCAGCATGAACGTCTCCATCGACGCCGACACCCCCGAGGTTCACGACGACCTGCGGTGCGTGCCGGGCGCGTTCCGCAAAGCCATGGAAGGTGCACGGCGGGCACGCGAGGCGGGTATCCTGACGGGCATCTCGACCTACGGCTGCCACGAGTCGGTCACCTCGGGGGCGCTTGAGCACCTTCTGGAGATCGCACGCGACGAGGGGTTCCACGAGGTTACCATCTTCGACTGCGTCCCGACGGGCAAGTTCCTCTCACGGCCCGACGTCATCATGGGCCGCAAAGACATCAAGCGCATCCGCGCGCTCGCCGACAAATACAACGCCGCCGGCCATCCGATGGGCGTGACGGCCCAGGCGAAGGCCAACGCGTACGACGGCGGCGGGTGTTTCGGCGGGTTCGCCCAGTTTTACATGACGTGTTACGGCGATATCGACCCGTGTGATTTTAACCCCGTTTCTTTCGGGAACGTGTGCGAGGAGCCGCTCGAGACGATCTGGCGCCGACTGGTGGCCCACCCCGAGTTCGCTCCGCACTGTCACTCGTGCCGCATGCAATCCGGTCGATACCGCGCCAAGTACATCGAGCCGATCCGCGACGAGGAGACGCTGCCGGTTCGCATCGAGCGCCTTCCGGGCGACGGCACGATCCTGCCCGAATCCGCCGTCTCCCGGCCGCGACACGCCGTGAAGGTCGAAGCCGGCAAGCCGCTCCAGTGAGGCCGCCACGGGTGTGGCAAGTTTTTTTGGCGGGCCGGCGATGGCCTCTGTCACCCCGAGCGAGCGCAAAAGAGTCGAGGGGTCTCGCCGCTGGCTGTTTCGGACGGCGAGATTTCTCCGCTCGGTCGCCAAGGCGACCTCGGTCGAAATGACAGGCCCGGCAAGCCGCCCCAGTGAGGCCGCCCC
>JAUVZF010000035.1 GCA_030602705.1 Planctomycetota bacterium | reverse complement strand
AATGTTAAGATAGGTAAGGCAAAACGCGCTGGTTTTTGATCCGTTTTTGCGATTTATGTGTCCGTTTTTGTTCCGTTTTTGAGGGGTTTTTGAGGGGGCAAAATTGATGTAAGTCACCTATGCCAGAATGGCAGGCCGGGCCGGCGGCCGCAGAGGCCCGAAAAGTTGTTAGAGTTCTAACAAAATCGAGAGAGGGGCAGGATTTTGTTAGAGTTCTAACAATCGGGTCGAAAACGGCAACGGCTTTGAACGCAGAGGACGCCGAGAACGCAGAGAACGGCGGTTACTGGGTAACGGCCACCGGCAACGGCCCGTTCCGAGCCGCGACTGCAAGGGAGCGGGGGCGGTGGCGAACGGTGGCTCGCCCAGCCAATGCCGAATGCCAAATGACAAATGCCGAATGCCGAATGACAAAGACCCGCCTGCGGCAGAGCCTGGTGGGATTCCTGGGCGGACTTGAACGCAAGAAGAGATTGCCCCAGCCGGAAAAGCCGTGGCTCGTTCGCTTCGTCCTTCCGAAGGATACAAGGCCCCTCGACGTCGGCGAATGCGAAACGCGATCACGATCGTCGCCATAAACCCCAGAGAGAGGGTATGCCGCTTGACAAGGCAAAGCCTGAGCCCTATTTATGGCAACGTTGCGTGGAGCGAGTCCGCTTGATGGGTGGATTACAGGGGTCGTGCGCCAATGGTGGCGAGAACGCGCCAATTCCTTCTAGTCGAACCCGTGGCCAAGACTCCCTATCCGCCGCTAGGGCTGATGAAGATCTCCACGTGGCTTAAGAGGCGATACAAGGGATGCCGGGTCTTTGGCACCATCGGTGACGAGATCCCTGCGGAGATCACGCGACCGGATCGGGTCTACGTCACATCTCTATTCACGTGGGACCTAGAGAAGGTCGTGAGGACCGTCAACACGTATGCAGACCGTTTCCCACGGGCGAAGATAAGCATTGGGGGAATCGCCGCCTCCCTTCTCCCCGACGATGTCGAAAGGGGCACAGGCATCCGCCCTCATGTTGGGCTTATCAAAGGCGCAGAAGCCTGCCCCCCGGACTACTCCCTTACGTTCGGCCGAAAGCTCGACGCCTCGATCACCTTCGCTTCCAGAGGCTGCCCGCGCAAGTGCCGCTTCTGCTGCGTCGAAGCACACGAACCAGGTTTTCACGTGCGCGATGGCTGGCGCAGGGACATTAACCCAGAACTTCCCAGAATTCTTTTCTGGGATAACAACTGGCTCGCGTCGCCCAACTTCGCGAGTGACTGTGAGCAGATTCGAAAGTTAGGGAAGGTTGTTGACTTCAACCAAGGGCTTGACGCCCGTCTGTACGACAAAGCGGTGGCAAAGGAGATGAGCACAATACGGCTTCGTCCGGTCCGTTTCGCCTTCGACAACGTGGCGATGGAGAAGCATGTTCTGAGAGCCACGAAGCTAGTAAGGGAACACTCGCCAGGGGAGATCCGCGTTTACGTCCTGTACAACTTCGATGATACGCCAGAAGACCTCTACTACCGCCTCGATGTCCTGAACAGAAACCATGTGCTGGCCTTCCCCATGGAGTACCGCAGGCCCACCGCAACCAAGACCAAGTTTCCCGGGCCACACTGGAACTCGGCCCTTCTTCGGGCTATGAAGCTCACGCTTCTGTATTATTACCGGCGGGGCATGATTACCGAAAGCAGGACGTCATTCCATTCGATCTACGGCAGGACACCCAACCAGTTTGTCGATCGGCTCTACGAGATCTACGAATACGACAAGACGCTGAAGCGCAAGCCAACCTCGTGAGCCGGTGCGTGCCCAAGTACGTTATCGCCGGGAGCGCCGCTTGGCGGCTGTCCGTGCCGAACGGCGCTGGCCCAGGTTCCGCAGGAGACGCTGGAAGTCCTTCTTCTCCTCTGGCTTCAGAAAACCGCTGTAGTGCTCAAGGAACTCCCTGGCCATATCCCGCGCAAACAGCTTGTCCTCACGCTCGGCCTTGCTCTTAGCCAGTACCCAGCAAGTCTTGACCAACCGCAGTCTGGCATGCAGGAAGTTCGGATGTGTTTGAAGGATGTCCCGCAAGTAACGGAGTTCCCTGGTGTGCTGGCCCGATTCGCGACACTCAAGGCTCCGCAGGTACAGCAAGATGGGGTCATCTTCTTTGGGACTGTGCCAAGCCAGCCCCGCCTGTCGCTTCCGCAGAAGTTCCTGCTCGGCCTTCACCGCCGTCGTCTTGATTGCCGCCTCAAGGGCAGAGACGACGAAGGCCTTGACCCATGGCGCATCGATCTCAGTTGGATTCTCTGCGAGGTGCCCTGCCTCTTGCAGGAGCTCCTCATCATCGTCCCGCAAATCCATCTTCTCGAAAAGCCCGCTTCGGACCTCGAACAGATCAACTCTGTCCTCGATACCTCTCATGGCGGTTCGCATGGGAGAGAGCACGACGGGTTCGAACTCCAGGGATTTCACCGCTTCCGGCGAGAGGAAAATCCTGGAGTAGCGCCCCTCTCGCGAGCATGATTCCACGCGCTTGGCATAGTTTATGGCGAATCCCTCGATCTCACTGATAAAGGACCTGTTGCCTTCTGAAGAGATGATGTGTATCACGGGTCCCCAGTGGATTCCCGCGCCGATCTCGAAGCCTCGAGGTGCGTCACGGCCTCTCAACTCGAGACGCCCCTTCAGGTGAAACAAGAACTCGATTGCACGGAACACAAGAGCTGGCTGATTGGCAGGCCTGCTCCTTGGCAGTGGCGTAACGAAGACGACCCCCTCATCACCCCTGGCTTCGACGTGGCTAAACTGTGTTGCCTTATCAGTCACCTCGGGAAAGTATCGACGCCCAAGCGCGCGAAACGTGTCCTGGAACTCCAGCAGGCGCCTCGCGTAATCGTCGTAGCCAAGGACGGCGCTGTACTTCGAGGACCCCACGATGTCTGCAAACACAATGAGTGCATCTACGGGGTCTTCTTCAACTCGTCGTGCCGACATGAGGCACTCCTACGCTCCGTAGGCCGCTGTCCGCCGGAGGTCATCCCCCAGTGGGGTGACGTATTTCGTGGTTTCCGACGGGGCAGTGCCCAGCAGCCTCAGGAAGTTGCGCTTGAGCTGGCCCTTGTTCCTCGATATGGCGTCCGCCACTTCAAGAGCGATGTACACGTCCAGTATCGAGACACTGAATCGGCTAAGATCCCCGTTAAAAGGGTTCACGTAGATGCAGTGGCTGTCGAAGTTGATGCTAACCGCGGCTTCGGTATCCCGTTTCGCAACGAATACGACCTCGAAGGTTTCACCAAGAAAACGTACGTTACGCGGGGCGAACAGGGCCGGCGAGACATTCACGATGACACGTTCTGATGAAGCATCCGGTCTGACTTCGTGCGTTCCCGGGGTCTCAGCGAGTGACGGGTCGATGCTCACAACGACGTTCTCGTCCTCGGCGATTATGAGGGGCTTTCGTCTTTTCGCTAGAAGCCTGTCGATCCTGGTGTTGGCATCTTCGATGTCGCGCATTCGGTGCTTGGCAAGTTGGTCCTTGGCGTCGCGCCAGAACTCGCGTTCTGGCTTGTTCTCTCCAAGGATAAGTCGTAGCTTGGTTTCGGCCCTGACGATCGGGCCATCATTATCCGCAATCTTCGCGAAGGGCGCAATAAAGTCATCCACGACGGGCTTGCCCTTATCATACACGTCCCGGATGGCCTTGTTGACAGGGCCAGACACATGCTCGAGAAAGGCGTCCCGGAACTTCTTGAACTCAGGGGTATCCCAGAGAAACTCGTTGCGCCCCACCCGGAGAAACGGGTTCATGTCCGCGTGGAAGACTTCCCCGAACACCCAGTTGCGTAAGGGCTTGTGGATAGTGCCCTTGGGCGGTCGGCCGGGGCCAGGCCGGTCGAGGAAGTCGGCGCTCTTGACCAAGAAGTTCTGGTTCCGGATCCAGAAGCCGGTCTCCCGATCTTCTTCTTCTTTCTGGTCGCCCTGAAGGTCTTCGCCGTTCGTGTGAACGACGTAATACGCGAAGCCAGCCTGAGTGCCGACACGGACGTTGTCGTCCGTGAATCTCAGGCCACGGCTGAACCTTGGGAAGTACTTCCAGAGCTGTGGCAACGGCTGTCCTTCCTCGAGCTCCTCCTGAGCGCCGAAGTATACGTCGATAGACTCGCAGTACTTATCGTTCTTGAGCAGGCGGACGATCTGCTTGCCCCCGCTGCCGGAGAACCTCTTGAGGAACGGCTCATTGTCCTGTGCCCGGAGCGGGAGAACCTGAGCCAGCTCCAGACGGAAGTTCCGACTGCCAATCTCCTCAACAACATCCTGACGTATATCCTCGACAATGATCTCTGTGAAGCTCTCGGGCATCGCGACGGGCCTGCCCTCGAAAAGCATCTCGTTCAGGGCTCCCAGAGAGGCCTGCTCCCTAGCAGACTCAGACACAGTCTTGAGCGGCCCCATGAACTCGCTGAGTTCAGTGATGCTCTTCTCCTTGTTTGCCTTGTCGAAGATGGCCTCAGCCTGAACTTCCAGAAGAAGCAGTTTGCGCTGGCCCCGAGCGCGGGTGTAAACTCGCACTCGGTTACCTAGTTGAAAGATGGACATCAGCCCCAAGCCGAAGTACGACATCTTGGGGTCTGGTGAGTCCCGCAGCCCTCCGTAGCCGATGCTGTCGAAGATCTCCTGGAACCGCTTCCGGGTAATGCCGGAACCGTTGTCGAAGATCGAAAGGCGCCTGTTAGTCTGGTCCAGGGCAATGACCACCCAGGTTGCGCCGTTGTCCCTGGAGTTGGCCACAGCTTCGCGGATCTTGCCGGCGGCAGTCGAATAAATAGCATCCGCGATTGTGTGAAGAATATTCATTTTCACATCGACGTGCAGACGGGTGGACCGTGCCGCACGCCTGGCGCGTTTCTTTTGCACGCTTTTTCGCTTAGCCATGGCCTGCCTCCCATGCCGAACTAAGACCTGCCTTAACGGCCGCTTCCTGGCGCCACGTGCCTCGCCCAGAGAGGAGTGTGTCCAAGCCTTGATACTACCCAGAGCAACAACGCCCGTCAAAGGTTCTGTACGAGGAGTTTCCCCATGCCGTTTCAGGTTAGGGGTTTGGCGAAGGAGACCGGTGCGGGCGGCGAACAGGAGCCGCTGGATGCCGTCGGCCACGTGCAGTTCCGGCGACACCCACACCCGCCCTCATGTCAAGGGCGATCTTGCCGCGCCCTTGTTTCACCGGGCCCGTATGGGGAAGGTGAGTCCACGGAGTCGTTGGTTGTTGTCGTTTCCCTGGTGCTCGTCGTTATCGTTGCTGTTCGATGCTACGGCATCGCGTGCCTTGCAGACACCCATTCGCACCGTATCTGCCTTGGCGAAGGCGGGTTGTCGTGGCCGTTCGTTCCGCGTTCCGCATTCCGAATTCCGCATTCGAACGTTGTCGTGGCCGTTCGTTCCGCGTTCCGCATTCCGCATTGGAATGGGCTGTTGCCGTTCATCCCCGCGACACCACCGCCGGTGATTCAACTTGACCGACACAACCTCTCGTATTACTCTAAACCCATAACAGCCGCAGGCCGGGGCATGCCCCGGCAATCATGCTGCCCGGTGCGAAGCCGAACGGCAAAGGGAGATAAGGTCTATGTCACCGGAACTCTAAACGCCCAATGGACGAATTCACATCGTAAGTGCAACGGGGTGAAAGAACAGAAGGACATCGCAGCCGATCAATCGTTATCTGGTGTACCCGCGAACCGTCTCTTTCTCCCTGGTTACACCAGATTGGAAGGTGGCTAAGCGATTGCACATCAACCCATGATCCGTAAGCAGCCACGGGCCCAGCAGCGGCAAAGTAGTTGGGATACCTATTAATCATCCCATAGGTTCCTTGCCCCCCCGCGCTGTAACCGGTAACAAAAACCTTGTCCTCATCTATTCGCAGTTGAGTCTTCTCATATTCCACTATGCTTATTAAATTAGCTGGATCTCCTTCTGCACACCACCCACCTGCGCTTCGGGGGGCCATCATAATGACTTTCTCAAGATCGGCACCGTATCCAACGTGGACATTTCCGAGATTAGTGCCACGGGCGCCTCCGCCATGCAGGCCGATTACCAGTGCGTATTTCTTTTTGCTCGTAGCATAGTCATCAGGAACAGATATTGCGTACGGAAGCTTGTTCCCCCCCCTTGTACCCACCTCGTACCTGGACTCCTTATAAGCCGAAACCGTACCGCAACACAACGTTGCCGCTAACACGAAAAGTAGATGCATCTTCATAGTAACCACCTTTTGTGGTTTTCAAGTTGCGAGTATAACACCCGTCAGTTCCTTATTTCCCGCTCCTTTGGCCGGATGCACGCTACGGGGCCGTGATCTTGGCCTTCTCCGCGTCCGTAAACATGCTGTTGGCAATCGGCCCTGGCTCCCAGGAACGTTCCAACTTGCTCGGTTTGGGCGCAACAACTGGAATCACGAACACCTCTGCGCCGCCGGTCGTCTTCTCGACCCGCCCAGCCGTTTCTTGACATCTTCGAGGTGCTGGCATTTACCGATTGGGTTTGTCCGCCGCACAGGCCGCGGAAAGGCCGCCCGCCGATACGGCAGCCATGGCGGCCGTAGTACTCCGGACAAAACCACGACGTGTCATGCTATAATCCTTGTTCGATTTCATTTGATGTATCCTGTTTAGCGTAGTGGTTCCTGCCAGCTACCAAACCTTCCATTCTTCACGGTAGGGCAGTGAAAGCATCTTCGATGCTTCCGGGTTGCCCACGATTTGCTCTTTCTTGGGATCCCAATTGACCACGTTGCCGGTCAGCGCTGCCGCCCTGGTTAAATGGCAAATGGTATCGCAGCGAATGGCCATCTCAACCGGACACATGGTCTCTTTCCTTGACTTCACACAATCAATGAAGTTCCGGTTATGCTCATTAGATACAGGCAGCGTTTCTTCGTCAGGCTTAAAACCTACTTTCCAGAGCGCGTTGTCGCTCGCGTAGAATCCAGAGGAAATATTGCCAATCCAGCCCTTCGTTCCGTGAAATACAACGCCATCACCGCCACGCCAACCCGGCTTGTATTTTGTTACCACGTCCTTGGCCGTCTGATCGTCCATCAAGCGAAGTTTGACGCCATTTTCATACTCACACATCATATCCCAACGTTCCAGCGTCCGGAAAATCCCCTCACCAGGTATGGTGCCGGTCCCTTCATAGCGTATGGGACTGGTATGGTCGGATCTATTGCCCCACTGTGCTATCCCAAGCGGATGAATGCCACATCCGGCGAGAAAGCCGAGGGACGTCTCGGGGCAATGGAAGCCACCCCATCTCGTGGCCCTGTCGACGGTATAGGGGACCATGGGCGAGGGGCCCTGCCATGCATTAAAATCCAGGTCGGCCGGTATCGGCACTTCGACGGTCGAGCCATAGGGCTTGACATGGTAGTGACCTGCATCATTGTGTACGTTTCGGCTCCATACATCGATTGTTTTCAGTTCGCCGATATATCCGTTTCGGACCAATTCGACCATTTTCCGATATCGCCCCTGAGACCGATACTGTGTTCCAAACTGAAATATCCTATTCTTTTCCTTAACGGCTTTCCTTAAGATACCAGTCATACTGAAGTCCAAGGCCAGCGGTTTCTGACAATAGACATCTTTGCCCGCCTTTACTGCGGCAATAGACATGGGGGTATGCCAGTTGTCGTGTGCGGCAATGATGACGGCATCGACATCCGGACGAGCCAGGACCTCACGAAAATCCGCATACGCTTTTGTGATATCACTGCCACCGTAATGCTTATTATAGCCCGCCGCCCTTGTGTCCCGACGGCTCTTATAGGCATCGGAGGTAGCAATTACCCGAACGTCCGGCATTCTGCGCAGGAGATTTGTGTGATGACCGGAAATGCTCCCGCAGCCGATTTGGGCCACATTGACGCGATCGTTAGGCGCCGTGGCTCCGAAAACCGTACTGGGAACGATCGTTGGGAATCCGAGTGCCGCTCCCGCTACCACCCCGCCCTTGACAAAATCGCGTCTACTTACAGTTCTCTTCAGCATGATCGTGGCCTTTCATCTTGATTGGTTGAGTTTCTGTACTACTCGTCAATAATTGAGCCTGGCGAAGCTGCGCCTCAAACCGACGAGTGGCTATGGCCGCACGTGTGGGTTCGGCGCAGCGATCCCCCGTCGCTCTTCGAGCTTCGGCGGACCTCCTGCTGGGCCTGCACATTCCCTGTCGAGGCGGTTGTTGCGAGTGCAGCCATTACCAGCACGAGGGTGATTCGTCGCGTGATAGTCTCCTCAGTTTGGCTAATGTTCGATCCACAAACGATCATTTCTCTCCTTGAATCAACTTAATCGCCTTGCCGGCGAAGCGTTTTCCCATTTCGACGTATCCTTTCGGAGTCATATGGAGACCATTTTCCGGTCCGTTTAGGTCGTCGGTATCGATCCACTCGCCGCGCGGTGACTTTTCCGCAACCGCGACCTGCGCCTTGCGAACGATCTCCCATTTAGGAGCGTGGTTTAAATGCAGTCCCCAATCACTGATTCGACCGATGACAAAATTGAGATCCTCTCGCTTCATGTCATCGCCAAGCTGCTTGATCAAGCCGGTCAGGCTATCCTCGTAGGCGTTATGACGTCCCCGGTTCGCATCGAATTCGCCTTGCATCCATACGAAAGTGACCGTATCAATCTTCTTTCCTTTGATCGCCTCGTTGACGTCAACCATTAGCAGGTCATAGTATTTTCCGTTACCCTTCGCGACGGCAGCGTTCGGATTCGGTTTCCACTGCTTGTACCATTGACTGATGGGACATCCGCCCCAGGCTTTTTTGACAACGATCACATTGTCGGCGCCAAACTCTTTCTGTACCGTTGGCGTGAAAGAAAGATCAGGATTCAACGCCCACATGTTCGACTGACCCGAAAGGATAAACAGGTGCTTGCCGTCAGCTGCCGACGCGGCGGCAACGAGACTGCAAAGAACCAAACAAGAAAGCGACAGTAACAGTAAACGTTTCATTGATACATCTCCACAAAAAGGAATACTACGTGTTTAGCGTTCGCGGCGTCACGCGACGCCGAGCAAGACCTACCATACTTATACGCCCCCCCGCGTGTCGTCAAGCCTCTTCTTTCCGTTTGGGAAGCGCCCCAGACATCCTGCCCCCCTGGTGCGGGTTTTGGCAGCGGGGACGGTGCCGTGCAAGGGGAATGCACCGGGAACGCGGATTGAACGGCAACGGCCCTTTTAGCCGCGACCCGAAGGGGAGCGCGTACTCGCAGGGCCAATGACGAATGACAAATGACAAAGGCCAAAGGCGCGCGGCAACGGCGACAGATCTTAACGCAGAGGGCGCGGCGGAGCGTGTTATGCACGCACCTTACGCCGTGCCCCGAGCCAAGGCGAATTCACATCGTAAGTGCATCGGCACCGGCTCACTCGTCCTGTTCGTCGGCCGTTACTTCCAGCGCCAGCAGTGTCACGTCGTCTGCGAGGCGACAGCCGCCGGTGGCGCCGCGGACGGCGTCGAGGATCGAATCCAGAAGCGCCTCGATGGGCAGCAGCGATGCCGTCCGAATGATCTCGAACAGGCGGTCGGTGCTGGCGGCGCGGTTGGGCTCGACGCGTTCGGCGCCGTCGGTGTAGAGGATGAGCCGCTGTCCGGGTTCCAGGCGGCGGCGGCCGGCCGCGAACGTCGCATCCGAAAAGATGCCCAGGAGCGGTCCCTCGCCTTCGAGTTGCTGGAGATCGCCTTTCGGGCCCAGCAGCAGCGGCTTGGGGTGACCGGCCC
The DNA here is from genome assembly GCA_030602705.1 of Planctomycetota bacterium. Lineage (GTDB taxonomy): Bacteria > Planctomycetota > Phycisphaerae > FEN-1346 > FEN-1346 > JAUVZF01. Next base: position 29,535 of record JAUVZF010000035.1, on the reverse strand, counting down.
GGGCGTAGGTGCACTCGCGCGTCGCCTGGTTGTAGATGCCGTACACCATGGTCACGAACGGCGCCTCCTGGAGTTCGGCCGACAGGAGGTCGGCGTTCAGCAGGCGCATGACCTCCTCGGGCGGGACGAGGTCGTACTGGTTCTCGTGGATGCGTTTCGTCTGGAGCCCTGTTCTGACGAACACCGTCAGCAGGGCCGCCGGAATGCCGTGGCCCACGGCGTCGGCCACGTAGAACCCGACGTGCTGCTCGTCGAGGCGGAAGACGTCGTAGAAATCGCCCGCGACCCAGGCGGCGGGCTCGAGGCGGGCGGCGAACCGCACCGATTCGAGAACCGGCATCCGCTGCGGCAAAAAATCCATCTGCAACCGCTGGGCCAGACGCAACTGCTCGTCCAGGCGACGCGAGTGGCTCCGCAGACGCCGCAGCGCCCGGGCGCCCGTCCGTTTCGTGACGAGCAGACTCGCGATCCGTGCCGCAACCTCTTCACCGTCATCGCCGGCGTCCACGAAGCCCACAGCGCCCGCGCGGTACAGGGCGATGCGGTCCTCGCGCGGCAGGTGTCCGCTGACGACAAGCACGGGCAGCGGGCTGTTGCGCAGCCGCGCCGTCGTCTCGACGGCCCGTTGGAGGGCGCCCGGAGAGCCGGGCGCCAGGTCCACGAGAACGGCGTCCTGCTCTGCGAAGCAGCGTGCAGCGCCGCCGGAGTCGGCGTCGAAGTCCTCTCCAAAGTCCTTGTCCTTCTGGGACCGGACGCCTTCGGCGGAGTCTGCGATGGGCACAGCACCCTCGTCGGCAATCGTGATGGTAAAGAAGGCGGGATCGAAGGCGGCCGCCAGGGGGGCGGCGGTTTCGGCGCGGCCGGTAACCAGAAGCAGCCGCAGCGGAGGGGGCGGTGGGGCATCAGCCGGGCGAACGGACCCACAGGACACGGTCGTCGAAGAAACACACGCTTCGCTCATAACTGCTCCCGCCGACCTTCTGGGTCCGGATTCCGTACTCCCAGATGATGCGTGAGTGTCCGGCAGCGCGTTCGGCCGGGAGGGTTTCGTCCCGGCGTCCTTCTGTGAAGCCGCCGAAGGTGCCCGTTTCGGCGCCGCCGGCGCCCGGTTTGACAAGGACAAGGACAGGATCCTTTTCGGACGGGTGCCTTCCAGCACCCGTTTTCAAGGTGCCTGCCGTACGGGCCGTATGGCCGTACGGACCGGGTGGAGGTCCCCAAGCCATCCGGACCTGCAGCGGCGTCATGCCCTCCAGCACCTCGCGGCGCAGGATGGCATCCTGAACTGTTTTCGGCTGTTCGGCCCACGTTTGATAAACCCCAATTTCCTGAAGATAGGCCAGTCTGAGGCTCACGGGCCGCCTTGTGGCCTCCATGTAGGCGTACTTGGCCTGCTGGACCGGCGTCATGAGGTTCACGTAAACGTCGCGCCGGCTCTGCTTGCCGCCCCAGCGCCAGCCGCGGCGACTGCACCCGGCGCAGAATCCCATCGCAAGCACAAGGACGACCACGCCGGCCCGGTACGGGGCTGGACTTCGGATTCTCCGTGCGGCGTTCACCCCCGACGACTCCTCCCCAAGGCCTTGACCCACAAAGACTTACGCCTGATCAGCGCACGCGCCGGCTGCCGTGCTTTCGCTCGGCAGCGCATGCGCCGGTACCTGACCGCTCCCTTGCGGTCGCGGCTCGGCAGCGCACCAGCCGGCGACGGCCAAACGTGGCTCAGACCGCTCCCTTATGGTCGCGGCTCGCAGCGCACCAGGCGCTGCAGGTCCTCGAAGAACTCCGGGTACGTCTTGGCAACGCACTGCGGATCCGCGATGCGGATACCGGGCGCTGCCAGGCCGACGATCGCCATCCCCATCGCCATGCGGTGGTCATTATAGGTGGCGATCCGGGCGGGCTGAATCGCCTTCGGCGGCACGATCGACAGGCCGTCCGGATGCTCCTCGACCTTTGCCCCCAGCCTGCGGAGTTCCGTCGCCAGGGCCGCCAGGCGGTCGGATTCCTTCACCCGCAGGTTCGCCACGTTCTCGATGACCGTGCGGCCACGCGCCAGAAGCGCGAGCGGCGCCAGGGTCAGCACCATGTCGGGCATCGCGTTCATGTCGATCCGGATGCCCGACAGGCGCTCGGGGCCCGTCACGGTCACGCCCGCGTCGGTCCACTCGAGGTCGCAGCCCATCTCGCGCAGGACGTCGGGGAAACGGGCCGCGCCCTGGACGCTCGCGCGCGTCAGACCGTCGATGGTTACCCGCCCGCCGGTGGCGGCCGCGGCAGCGAGAAAGTAACTCGCGCTGGCGGCATCGGGCTCCACGGCCCAGGTGCGAGCGCGATAGAAGGCGGGCGCGGGCACCGCGAACCGCGCGTAGCCGTCGCGGGCAACCTCCACGCCGAACGCCTGCATCACGGCCACCGTCATATCGATGAACGGTTTCGAGACGACCTCGCCCGTCACCTTGATGGTCACCGGCCCCGCCGCCGTCGGCGCCGCCATCAGCAGGCCCGACAGGTACTGGCTCGAGACGGCCCCGCTGAGTCTCACCGTGCCGGCTGCCAGGCCGGAGGTCTCGATGACCACCGGCGGACAGCCGGTGCCCGTCTCGCTGCCGGCCCGGACGCCGAGCGCCGCCAGGCCGTCCAGAAGGTCCTGGATCGGTCGCTCGCGCATCCGCGGCGCCACGTCGATGCGGTACCGTCCGCACCCCGCCGCCACCAGGGCCGTGATGAACCGCGTGGCGGTGCCCGACTCGCCGGTGTCGATCTCGGCCGGCCCGGCCGGAACGCGCCCGCCGCAGCCCGAGACGCGCATGCGCCGTCCGGCCTCATCGACCTGGACGGCGATGCCGATCGTCCGCAGGGCCCCGGCGCAGACGTGCGTGTCGTCCGAGAGGCCGACCGCCTCCAGGACGGACTCGCCGTCGGCCAGCGCCGCCACCACGAGCGCCCGGTTGGTGATGCTCCGCGACCCCGGCGGCCGAATCGTGCCGCGCACCGGCCCGGAGGCGGGCGTTATCTCTCGCGCAGACATGCCGCAGACTGTAGCGGCCGACGCCGCCCGTTGCAAGCGCCATGGGTGGCACGTGTCATGGGTGGCACGGCAGCGGCGCAGCCGCGGCCGTGGGCGCCGAACGTTCACCACGGCCGCCCTTGCGGGCTGCCGTGCCACCCGGCTGTCGCGGAACTTCAGTGGCGGCGTCAACTCGCCTCGGCTTCAAGGTGGTCGCCCGCGGTGCGGAGGAGCCGCACGGGCAGGATCTCGCGCCGCGCGGCGCCCGCAGGCAGCGGCCCGCGGACGTGGACGCGGACGTACCGCTGCGACAGTCCGTCGGCCGAACCGTCCGGATGGAGCGTTTCGAGGACGACGCGGGCCGTGCGGCCGACGAGCGACTCGCGGTACCGGGCGGCAAGGGCATCGCCGAGTGCCGAGACCGCCCGGCGGCGAGCGCGGATCGTCTCGCGCGGCACGTGGTCGGGCATCGCGGCGGCGCGCGTGCCGGGACGCGGCGAGAACGGGAAGGCGTGGATCCGCGAGAAGCCCGTCTGGCGGCAAAGGCGGAGCGTGCCGGCAAACGCCTCCTCGGTCTCGCCCGGAAAGCCGACGAGCACGTCCGTCGTGACGGCCGGCAGGGGCAGCGCCTCGCGGATGCGGCGGACCACGTCCAGGAACTCGCCCGTCGTGTACGGCCGGCCCATCCGCGCCAGGACCCCGTCGTCGCCCGACTGGAGCGAGACGTGAATGTGCGGGCACAGCCGCTCGGGTTCCGACTGCACGAGGGCCAGCAGCCGGTCGCTCACCTCCAGCGGCGCGATGCTCGACAGGCGCAGCCGCCCGAGGCCCGGCACCGTCAGCATCCGCTCCAGGAGGTCCACCAGGCCGGTCCGCGGCGCCAAGTCCGCTCCGTAGAGCCCCAGGTGGATGCCGCAGATCACGACCTCGCGGTAGCCCTCCGCCACCAGGGCCGCCAGTTGCCGCACGGCCTCCTCGGCAGGCGTCGAGCGGACGGCCGGGCGGACCAGCGGCACGATGCAGTAGGCGCAGGCTTCGGGGCAGCCGTCCTGGACCTTGAGCATGGCGCGGCTGCGGGCCGTCGATGGCGTGAGGTCACGCGTTAGCCGCCGCGCTTGCGCGGCGCGCGGGGCAAGCCCCGCGGCTAACCCGTCGTCGCGCGGGGCTTGCGTGTCGCGCGGGGCAAGCCCCGCGGCTAACTCGTCGTCGCGCGGGGCTTGCGTGTCGCGCGGGGCTTGCGTGTCGCGCGGGGCAAGCCCCGCGGCTAACGCGTTGTCGCGCGGGGCTTGCGCGTCGCGCGGGGCTTGCGTGTCGCGCGGGGCAACATGCCTAACGCGCCGTCGCGGCTGAGCGTCTCGAGGAGGCGGTCCTTGTCGGCCTCGACGAGATGCAGGCCGTCGATGTTGCGCAGCGCCTCGTCGCGGGCGGCGGGATGGGCGGCGCAGCCGGTCACGATGGTCTCGGCCCCATCGCGGACGGCCCGGCGGGCGCACTGGCGTCCCTGGCGTGCGGCCTCGGCCGTCACAGTGCAGGTATTGATGATGACGAGGCGCTGCCCTGAGGCCGTCGAAGGGTCGGCCTCGGCGCCGGCTTCTTCGAGGCCGAGTTCGCGGAGGCGTGCGGCCAGGACCCGGCCCTCGGCCTGGTTGACCTTACAGCCGAACGAGACGACCCGGAACGTCGTGGGGCGTGTGGCCATGGGCAGCCTACCGGCGAGGCGGTTCGTCCGGCCCGGCGCCGTCTCCGAAGGTCGCAGACTCCTTTGGAGAGTCTGCGACCGGCTTGGGGGGACGCCGGCGCGGCCAGAGGAGCGACAGCAGCATCGCCACGGCCGCGCCGATGATCAGGTACTGCGTCACCGGCTGCCTTTCGTCCTGCGGCTGTGTCGACGGGGGGTGCTGCTGCGGCTTGCCGGCCTGGACCCAGGCGGTGTAGAGGAGGTCGGCCAGGTGTGCGGCGGCGTCGCGCATGGCGGCGGCCTCGGGCGAGCCGCGTCGCTTCAGTTCCTGCCGCAGCGACTCGTAGTACGGCCGGGCTCGCTTCGAGGTCACGTCGCCCAGGTCCTCGGGATGCTGGGCCGGGTTGTAGCGGGTCCGGTGCCGTGCGACGGAGTCGGCCTCGAGGATGGGCCCCACGCGGTCGTGTGCGGCGATGAGCCAGTTGAACAGGGCGTCCGGCGGGTCGTCGAGGAACATCTCCTGGCGTCGCCGGCGGCGGAGTTCGCCCGCGTAGAAGTCCTCGAACCGGGCCAGGAGGCCGACCTCCAGCGCCTTGTGGATGCCGTGGTTGCCGGTCTGCCGGCCGTTGTAGTTTGCCGTCGTGTGGAGCGGCTGGTGGAGGTCGGCGGCGTAGTGGGCCAGCGCGCCGGCCTCGCAAAAGACGGCGGGTGTGCGGCCGGCGGTCAGGGCGTCGGTCAGGCGCGACAGGGCGTCGGCGGCGGCCCACGGCACCGAACCGTGTGTCGCCAGCGCCTCGGCGCCGAACCGTTCCTCGGCCTTCGCGCGGTCGCGAGGGAAGTCCTTGAAGGGGTACGGCTCATCGGTCAGGGCGTCGATGTTGAGGAAGTGCCGCGGCCGCTCGTCCATACGGACCCGTACTGGGTCGGGGCGGTAGTGGTCCGACCCGTTGCTGGCCCAGTCGTCGGGGGCGGCCGAGGCTTGCTTCAAGCGCGCAAGGGCCGGGGGCGCTGCAAACCATCCGCGCAACGGCTCGGGCAGACGCTCGACCGCCTCCTCGGTGATCAGGAAGTGACCCGTCCGGCTCCAGCCGAAGGACGTGGCGGCCAGGACGGTCAGGAGCAGGACGGCGGCAAGCACCGCAACCAGGTGGGCGCCGGGGGCTCGAAAAACGCACGGCCGGGCAAGACCGGCCGTGGCACACGCTCGAAAAACGCACGGCCGGGCAAGACCGGCCGTGGCACACGGCTGAGAAGCACTGGCGGACACGCCGGCCGTGGCACACGGCTGAGAAGCACTGGCGGACACGCCGCCGGCGGCGGCTAAACGCGGCGCGGCGGTGGCGGCGTGGCGCGTGCTCATTCGACCTGTGGTCTAGGCGGCGGCAACTGGTCGCCCGGCGGGGCCAGTTCGGTGACCTCGGCCGAGACGTCCGGCTGAATCGGCTGAAGGTTCAGGCTCTTCCTGAGGTGCTCGATGCCCTTCTCGCGGTCACCGGTCCGGATGAGGATTCGTGCGTACTCGCGGTGGCTGGCGGGGTTTTCGGGGTCGGCGGCCACGGCCTTGGCCATCGCCAGTTTGGCGCCCACCATGTCGCCGCGGCTTTCGTAGAACGTGCCCAGGTTAATGAACGCCGCCCCGTTGTACGGGTTGGCGAGTGTGCCCTCTTCGAGAACCGCGAGGGCCTTGTCGGGCTTGCCCATCTGGATATAGCACGTAGCGGCATTCTTGTATGCCTGGACGATTTTGGGGTCGAGTTTGGCGCCCATGTCGTAGTTGAAGACGGCCTCGGCGAGGTTGCCGATGGCCTGTTCGCTCATGCCGCGGTTGAAGTAGTAGATGCCGACGTCGGGGTTGTGGTGGATGGCCTCCTCGAAGCCGGCCCGTGCCCGGGTGTAGTCGCCCTGGCGGTAGGCCACCAGTCCGGCCCGGTTGAACTTCAGGCTTGGGTCCTCGCAGCCGGCTGCCACCAGGACCGCCGCAGCCACAAGCCCCAGCGGGGCAAGCAGGGCGGCGGCCGCCCGACGACGGGCACAGTTGCGGAATCTCGCATCGCGCGGGTGCCTCGTGATTTCAGGCGTCATGAGACCCTCCTCTCAGAACCCGACCGGCCAGCCTCTCCCGGCACACGCCACAGCCGGCGGCGACGCCTCAATTATGCCGTCGCCGCGAGATAGGTTTCAAGGAAAAAGCCGGCCTCACCCGGGCCGCCGGAGGCGCCTGGCAAACAGCGTCAGCCAGATCGCCGCACCCACGAGGGCAAACAGGCCCAGTTTGAGCAGCCCGAAGAAGACGAGCGCGACGATCTGGTAGTCGCCCCAGTCCAGGTCGGCGCCGCCGTACAGGTCGAGCAGCCACGCCGGACGGCCGTGTATGAACGCCAGCCAGATGAGATACCCAACGGTCATCCAGATAAAGCCGATGAGGACAACCCACCAGGTGGCGCTCGCCGCCGCCCGCACCTTCTTGACGAGGTCTTCGTTCATGAGGATTCCTCCGCTAACGTTTCCAGCCGGTTCGCGTGTGGCCATTATACCGTGCCGGCGGCGGCGGATGCCACGGTTTTCCCCGGCACCACCTGAAGGGTGGCACGGCAGCGGCGAAGACGCGGCCGTGGGCCGCATCGCGCCGGGGAGCACACGGTCACGCTGCGCGTGACCGTGCCACCCGGCCGGGAGGGTGGCACGGCAGCGGCGAAGACGCGGCCGTGGGTCGGGTCGCGCCGGGGAGCACACGGTCATCCCGGCGCGCCGGGACGCGTGACCGTGCCACCCGGCGTGCCGAGTGCGGCTGCACGGCCCAAGGGCCGTGCCACCCCGCGGGCGCTTTCCCTTGCAGGCGGAGCGGCGGGGGGCGTATAATCCGCCGCTTCGTGACGGGCCGGCCGAGTGGGAACAGACATGACAGATCGCTCGCAGCCGTGGCACATGGACATGAAGGCGCTGCTTGGGTTGGCGCTGGAGCGCGAGGCGTCGGACCTTCACCTGAAGGCCGGCCAGCCGCCCATCCTGCGCATCGACGGCCATATCCAGGTGACGGACCTCGCGACGCTCGGCCCGGCCGACGTGCTGGAGTTGGCGCGGCAGATCATGGACGAGCGTGTGCACCGCCAGTACATGGAGGCGGGCAGCGTCGATTTCTCGCACGCGACGGCCTCCGGCGACCGGTTCCGCGTCAACGTGTATCGCCAGCGCGGGGTCACGAGCGTGGCCGTGCGGCCCGTGAGCCGCAACATCCCGACGTTCACACAGTTGCACCTGCCGGGCGAGACGCTCGAGCGGATCTGCCGGGTCCGCGAGGGGTTGATCATTTTCAGCGGCGTTACGGGTACGGGCAAATCGACGAGCATCGCGTCGTGCCTGGACCACATTAACTCGCGCCGCCGGTGCCATATTGTGACGCTCGAAGACCCGATCGAGTACCTGTTCGAGGACAAGAAGGCGTTCGTCGACCAGCGTGAGATCGGTATCGACGTCGAGTCCTGCGAGGTGGCGCTGAAGTTCCTCTTGCGCGAGGATCCCGACGTCGTCCTGGTGGGCGAGATGCGCACGAAGGACGACGTGGAGGGCGTGCTGCGTGCGGCCGAGACGACCCGCCTCGTGTTTACGACCGTCCACGCATCGAGCGCACCGGGCGTGGTCACGCGGATCCTCGACCTGTTCGAGGCGCACGAGCATCACGTGCTGCGCGAGTCGCTCGCGCACAGCCTGGTCGCGGTGATCTGCCAGAAACTCGTGACGGCCGCCGACCCGAACGTGGCCCGCGTGCCCGTCACCGAGGTGATGCTGGCCACGCCGACGGTCTGCAAGGCCATCCGCGACGGCGACGAGGCGCACCTGCCGAGCGTCATCGCGGCGGGCGGCGACGTCGGCATGCACGATTTTACGCAGGACCTCGTGCGCCTGGTGCGCGAGGAATGGATCGACCCGAAGGAGGCGTACGAGGCGGCGCCCAGCCCCGAGATGCTGAAGATGGCCATCCGTGGCATCGACGTCAAACGTGGAGCCGTGCGATGAGGCACGTCCGAGAGAACGGTTCATCCTTCGCAGCTGCGCTGCTGCGGAGAACGGACCGCGCCGGGCCCCGTCGGTTTCGGAGCGGATGGGTCGTGCTCGCGGCAGTGGCTGTGCTGGTGTCGGCGGGTGTCGCCCGCGCCGGCGAGACGATCGACCCGGCCGATCTGCCCGGCACGTACTACCCCACGGGCATCGAGGCGCCCCAGGCGCCGGAGGCGACGTTTTTCGTTCTGGGTCTCGTCAAGTTCATCGTGCTGCTCGCGTTTGCGGTGGCCGTCTTCTACGTGACGAACTGGGCCTTTCTCGACACGCGGTTCGTGGCCACCAGCCCGGGCGTCTGGGGCGGCGTGGTCCTGGCTGGTGGCGTGACAGGGTTGGCGGCGGCCGTGCTGATTCCTCTATTCTACGTCGGCCTGCCGCTCGGGCTGATCCTGTTCGTCGGGGTGTCGATGGCGTACGCGCAGCACCGCAACGCGCGGGTGGCCCCTCCGCTGCGTGTCCTGACGCCGGCCCACCTCGGTCGCATCCGTCGTCGCCTTTCCGGGCACAGGCCGTTTGAGGACGAGAGCGGCCCCGTCTCGGGTGTCGGCCGCCAGATCATTTTTGTCGGCTGCGACGGCGTGCCGAAGCACCCGGCCGCCGGTACGGAACTCGAGCGCCGGGCGAGCGAGGCGGTGGAGCGCATGCTGCACCAGGCGATCCTCCGCCGCGCGTCGGCCGTGGGGTTTGTGTGCCGGCCGCAGAAGACGGAGGTGCGGCTGCGGATCGGCGGCGACCTGATCTCGGGCGGCGAGGTCGAGCAAGCGATTGCCGGCCACCTGGCCAAGACGGTCAAGCAACTGGCGGGCCTCGACCCGGACGAGGAGCGAAAGCCCCAGGAAGGTCGGCTCCGCGCGATCGTGGCCGGCCAAACATTCGACCTGCGGGTCAAGACCGCCGGCACGGTCCGCGGCGAGCAGATCGCCATCCGCATCACCGACGTGGCTGCCAGCCGCCAACGGCTTGAGGACATCGGCCTCTCGGACGAGCACCTGACGGTCCTGGCCGAGGCCCTGGGCCGGCGCCCGGGTCTGGTGCTGCTGTCGGCGCCCAGGAACTCGGGCCTGACGACGACCATCCACGCCTGCGTGCGTCACTTCGACCGGTACACGAACAACGTGCTCGTCTTCGAGCCGCGGGTGGACACCGAGATCGAGAACGTCGCGCACATTGCGTTGAACCAGGAGGACGGTCCGGTGGCGGCCGCCGAGGTGCGGAGCCGTGTCCGGATGGAGCCCGACGTCGTGGCCTTCGATTCTCTTTATCAGGCCGAGGTGGCAGCGGTTCTGGCCGAGGCTGCGCGGGAGCATACGGTCATCGTCGGCATCCGTGCCGCCGACGCGCGGCAGGCTCTGAGGCGTCTCGGCTCGCTGTTCGGGGCGCGCGAGCCCCTGGCCGAGCGGCTCCAGATCCTGGTGAACCAGCGGCTGGTGCGACTGCTGTGTCCGGAGTGCAAGGAAGCCTATCGGCCGAATCCCGACTTCCTCCGGAAGGCGAACCTCGGCAGCCGGCGGGTGGACCTGCTCTACCGCCCGCCCGCGCGGGCCGAGGGGCAGGACGGCAAGGTGATCGTCTGCCCGAGGTGCGCGGGCCGTGGGTACGTCGGGCGGACGGGACTGTTTGAAGTAATGCCCATCGACGGCCAGGCCCGCGAGATGATCGCCCGAGGCATGACCCTTACCGACCTCTTCACGCACGCCCGAAAACTGGGCATGCGAAACCTCCAGGAGGAGGGACTCACCATGGTCATCGACGGGCGGACCAGCATCGAAGAGGTCCTCCGGGCCATCGAGCAGGAGAGTTGACGGAGGCTGACCGTGCTGGTGAACGTTCTGGCGCTGGTCGTCGTAGCGGCCGTGGCGTGTATGTGCGCGGCCCAGGGGGTGTATCGGGCCGCCCAGAACCTGGTGGCCCTCGTTCTGGCCGGCGCCTTGGCCTTTGGATGGTTCGCGCCTGTGACCCGAGCGCTCTTCAGTTCGGCGGACGACCCCGCCGACATCTGGTACTACGCCGGCGATGCCCTGTGTCTGTGGGCCGTGCTATGCGTGGTGTTCCTCGGTCTCCGGACCGCCGGCGAGAGGCTCCTTCCGAACCAGCCGGCCTTTCTTCCGTGGGCCGACCATGCCGGAGGGGGCGCCATCGGCCTGGTCGTCGGGTACGTGGCGGCGGGCGTCTGCCTGGTCCTGATGCAGATGCTCCCCATGGCCCCTCGGTTCCTTGGCTACGAGGTGTTCCGGTACGTTGAGGGCACCGGCGAGAGCGACCCGGAGCGTATCGAGCCCGGCGACAGGCTGTACCTGGCGCCCGATCGCGGCGTGCTGACCTTTTTCGTGTACCTGGTGGGCGGTCCTCTGGGGCCGGCGGGTTCCGACACGGTACGGGTCCAGTACGGATCCGTATGGGCCGGGACGTCGGACACGCCGGGCCTGCTGAATCGTTACGCCGACGTGTATCCGCCGCCCCAGATGCGTGGCGACGGCTACGCGGCCGTCACAGATGTCGATGATATCCTGTACTATCACTGGTACCGCCGGTGGCAGTACATCCGCTTCCGTACGGGCAGCCGGCTCGGCCCCATTCCAGAGGTTCCGGCGGGGACGGCCGCCGAGCACGCCCTGCCCCTCGACCGCACCAGGAGCACGACGCTCTACGGGATGAGCCTGCGTGTCAGTCGCGCGGCGCGGTCCAACAGGATCGAGGAGTTTCCGGACGAGCGCCCGCCCCAGGGTGAGGAGTTCCTGGCGGTGACCGTCCGGTTCAAGCCGGTCCGGCGGTGGCCGCGCACGATCGACTCCGCCCAGTTCCACCTGATCGACGCCCGTGGCGTCCGTGTGGGCGGCCCGTCGAGGATCCATGGTACGGCCAAACGGCCGGTTGCCGGTGCCGACGCCGGGCCGGAGGTGGTAAGCCGGTCCAGTTGCCCTGCGAGTTTTCCGCGTGCCCTGCGGTTCGCGTTCCCGGAGGGCGGCACAGAGGGGCGTTACCTGATGGACGGCGCGAGGTTCCACTTCGTCCAGAAACGTGAGTACGTGTCTCGGATCCTCGTGTTTACGGTACCGTCTGTGATGCGGACCGACCAGTTGCGGTTGTTCATGGATCCGAAGGTGCCGCCGGCCGCTTACTGACGTGCGCGGCTAGTTCGCGTGCTAGTTCGCGTGCTAGTTCGCGTGCATGACCAGCCGTGAGTGCGCGGCTAGTTCGCGTGCTAGTTCGCGTGCATGACTAGCCGCGACCGTGCATGACTAGCCGCGACTGTGAGGGAGCGGGTGCTCCGGGCGAGAATCCTATGGAAGACCTGGCAACATATCTCTGTGACCTGGCGAAACGGCGAGGGGCCGAGTTTGCCGACGTACGCGTCATCCGGCGCTCGGGCGAGAGCGTCCTCGTTCAGGACGGCCGGGCCGACAAACTGGCCGCCTCAACCGACCGCGGCGTCGGCGTGCGCGTCCTCGTGGGCAGATGCTGGGGATTCGCCTCGGCCGACAGTCTGGCACGCCGGCGAGGCGAGCGGTGCGTCGACGACGCCCTCGCACTGGCGACGGCGTCGAAGGCGTTCGTCAGCGATCCGGCGATGATCGCCCCGCCGGCCCGTGTCGAGGCCGAGGACCGGACCGACCCCGCCGTCCCGCCCGGCGCGATGCCGGTCGCCGAGAAGATCGCACGCCTGCTTCAGTACGAGCGGTGCGGCCGGGCCGCAGCCGACGGCGGCGGACGCATCGTCAACTCCATCGTCAGTTACGCCGAAGCCTGGCAAGAGGGCGTCCTGGCGAACACGGTCGGAACAATCGTCCGGACCGCCGGAAGCCGCGCCGTCGTCACCACCCTGTTCGTGGCTTCGGACGGCAAGATTCTTCAGCGCGGCACGGAACACCGCGGCATCGTGGGCGGGGCGGAACTGCTGAGGCAGACCGAGCCCGAGGCGTTCAGCGGCAGGGCCGCCCGCAAGGCGGTGGCGGCGCTTGCCGCCAAGCCCGCCCCCGCGGGACGGTTCACCGTCATCTTTCATCCGTCGATTACCGGTCTGCTCGTCCACGAAGCGCTCGGACACAACGCCGAGGCCGACGCCGTCTGGGCCGGTCAGAGCATCCTCGAAGGCCGGCTCGGCGAAGACCTGGCCGCACCCGGCGTTTCGATCTACGACGACTCCACACTGCCCGGCATGTTCGGCTCGTTCGCTTACGATTCGGAGGGCACGGCGGCGCGGCGGCGGCCGATTATCGAGAACGGCCGCCTCGTGGCGTTCCTGCACAGTTTGGAGACGGCGGCCAAGTTCGAGGTCGAGCCGACCGGCAGCGCCCGCGCCCAGTCCTACGATTGCCGGCCCATCGTCCGCATGTCGAATACCTTCATGGCCAGCGGAGGGGTGCCGCTGGAGGAGATGCTGCGGGGCGTGGCGCGCGGCGTGTACCTGGAGGACGGGCACTGGGGGTACGTCTTCGTCCAGAAGGGCCAGTTCATCTGTCACGCGGGCCAGGCTCGCATGATCGAGAACGGCGCGCTGGGCGAACCGTTGCGCGACGTGTCCGTCTCGAGCATGACACTCGACGTGCTGAAAAACATCGACGCCATCGGAGATGATTTCGAGATGAAGATGCCGGGCATGTGCGGCAAGGACGGGCAGTCGGCGCCGACGGACTGCGGCGGGCCGCACGTACGTGTCGCGGACGTCGTCGTGGGCGGACACGACGGCGCATGAGCCGGATAACCGTTTCGTGTACGTGTTTAGCGTCCCACGCGCCACCAAGAGGGTGGCACGGCAGCGGCGAAGACGCGGCCGTGGGCCGCATCGCGCCGAGTGCGGCTGCACGGCCCAAGGGCCGTGCCACCCACCGCGCGAAATGGCGAAGTGGCGTTGTAGGGATAGCGGCGGCCGCAACGGCCGCCAGGCAAGCATAAGGAGGTTGGCCATGATTCACCGTCACGCCTGTTTCGTTTCCGGGTTCGCGTTTGGCGCGATTTGCCTGGTTCTGGCGACCGCCGCTTCGGCTGCCGAAGCGCCGCCGGCCGACGTGGCCGCCCAGGTCGCCGCCATGGCCACGTGGAAGCCGCTCTGGGACGGCAAGACGATGGCAGGATGGCACGAGATCGGAAAGGGCTCGTGGAAGATCACCGACGGCGCCATCCACGCCAGGCACGAGCGCACCGAGAGGGAGTTCAGCCACCTCGTGACCGACCGCACCTTCAAGGACTTCACCGTCCGCCTCAAGTACAAGGCCGTCAAGGGCAACAGCGGCCTGTACTTCCGCGTCGAGGAGAAGGGCGGCAGCGGCATCTCGGGCTTTCAGGCCGAGATCGACCCGAACCACGACGCCGGCGGCCTGTACGAGACGAACGGCCGGGGCTGGGTCGTCAAGCCGCCGCCCGAGAAGGTCAAGACATGGTACAAGCCGAACGAGTGGAACGAGATGACCGTCACCGCCCTCGGCCGCAACGTTACCGTCCACGTCAACGGCGTGCGGTCCGCGGCGCTGGTGAACGATCCCGGCCGCACCGAGGGCCGCTTCGCCCTGCAGGTGCACGGCGGCCAGGACTGCGAGGTCCTGTTCAAGGACATCGAGATCCTGGAGTGGAAGACCCTCGTGCCCGGTCCCGACATGGCCGGATGGCGCAAGCCGACCGGCGAGTGGGCCATGGTCGGCGAGGTCGCCAAGGACCCCGCCAACCAGAAACGTCTTGCCGCGGGGCCCGGCGCCGGCGCCATCTACAACGGCCCCAAAGGACGGACGCGGAACCTCCTGAGCGAGTGGGAGCACGCCGACGTGGCCGCCCACGTCGAGTTCATCGTGCCGGTGGGCTCCAACTCCGGCGTCTACTTCATGGGCCGCTACGAGATCCAGGTCTTCGACTCCTGGGGCGTCAAGAACCTGAAGCACGGCGACTGCGGCGGCATCTACCAGCGGTGGGACGGGTCGCGCGGCAGGGGGAAGCAGGGGTTCGAAGGCCACCCGCCGCGGGTCAACGCCTCGCGCCCGCCCGGCGAGTGGCAGACGTTCGAGGTCATCTTCCAGGCGCCGCGCTTCGACGCCGGCGGAAAGAAGATCGCGGGCGCCAGGTTCGTCAAGGTGATCCACAACGGCGTCGTCCTGCACGAGAACGTCGAGGTAACCGGCCCGACCCGCGCCGCCACGTTCGGCGACGAGAAGCCCCTGGGCCCGCTCATGCTCCAGGGCGACCACGGCCCCGTGGCGTACCGGAACATCATGTTTTTGCCGCTCGTGAAATGAGTGAGAAAAGGTTCCGGGAACCTTTTTTGCTATGCATCAAACACGCGGCCCACGAGCCTGCCGAATGGGACCGGCCGCCGGCCGCGGCACCGTGGCAGGGCGAGCCTGCCGCTCGCGAAAAGTGAGAAAAGGTTCCTGGAACCTTTTTTGCTGTACGCCAAACACACGGAGAAAAGGTTCCTGGAACCTTTTTTGCCGTAGCCTTGCGGGGCGCCACCGGAAGGAGTAACATCCACACGGAATAGCGCTGCTGGTGCGGCACGGCTGGATATCCGAATCGCGCTCCTGTGGGGGACCTTGCCATGACACGCCACATTGCCCTGTTGTTGCCGCTGGTCGTTTGCCTCTGCGCCTCGTGCCAAAGCCCCGCGGCCCGAGAAGAGAAGGCCGTCCAGGCTATCGAAGCGCTGGGCGGCAAGGTGATCAGGGACGAGTCATTTCCCGACCGACCAATCTACGAAGTTTACCTGAGTTGTACCAAAGTCACGGACTACGATTTGAAGGACCTGAAGGAGCTGAAGGGCTTTCAGGTGCTCAAACTCGAGATCACCCAGATCACGGACGCCGGTCTGAAGGACCTGAAGGAACTCAAGGGCCTGCGGGAACTCAACCTCGGCAATACGCAGGTTACAGACGCCGGTCTGAAGGACCTGAAAAAACTGAAGGGTTTGCGGTCCCTCAACATCCGCGACACCAAGATCACAGACATCGGCCTGAAGGACCTGAAGGAACTTAAGGGCCTGCGGGCGATCAATCTCAGCAACACCAAGATCACAGACGCCGGCCTGGAGGACCTGAAGGAACTGAAGGGCTTGCTGACCCTCGACCTCAGCGACGCCCAGATCACAGACGCCGGTCTGGAGGACCTGAAGGAACTGAAGAGCCTGCAGCAGCTCTATCTCCGCCGCACCCAGATCACGGACGCCGGCTTGAAAGACCTGAAGGAACTCAAGGACCTGGAGATCCTTTGCCTCTACGGGAACCAGATCACGGACGCCGGCCTGAAGGACCTGAAGCAGGCATTGCCGAAAACACACATCACACATTGAATGGTCACCACGGCCGGTGCGATAGCCACTTCGGGGGCGTCCTCGCGCCGCGACGAACGCGGCCATCGGGCTTCGCGGCGGCACCGGTTCGACATGATAGGATGGACCTCATCGCATTGCTCTCCCCGCAGCCTTGCGTGGCGCCACCGGAAGGAGTAACATCCACACACAGAATAGCGCTGCTGGTGCGGCACGGCTGGATATCCGAATCGCGTTTCTGTGGGGGACCTTGCCATGACACGCCACATTGCCCTGTTGTTGCCGCTGGTCGTTTGCCTCTCGGGTTGTAGCCAGAACCAAGTGGCCTGGGGGCAATCGGCCCGGGAGGAGAAGGCCGTCAAGGCTATCGAAGCGCTGGGCGGCCGGGTGACCAGGGACGAGAAACTCCCCGGCCGGCCAGTCGTCGGAGTTCACCTTGACGGAACCACAGTCACGGACGCCGACCTGAAGAACCTGAAGGAACTCAAGGGCTTGGGCTCGCTGGGGCTCGCCGACACCCAGATCACGGACTCTGGCCTGAAGGACCTGAAGGAACTTAAGGACCTGTGGCGGCTCGACCTCACCAGCACCCAGATCACGGACGCCGGCCTGAAGGACCGGAAAGAACTGAAGGGCTTGAAGTCTCTCTGTCTCGCCGGCACCAAGATCTCGGATGCCGGCCTGAAGGACCTGAGGCAGGCGTTGCCGAAGACGAGCATTTACCCCCCCTGATACCAGTACGGGCCGGAACGATAGCCACTCCGGGGGCGTCCTCGCGCCGCGACCTCCAGGAACTCCCGCCGACTGATCGCGAGAAAAGGTTCCTGGAACCTTTTTCGCTATACGCCAAACACACGGCCTACAAGCCTGCCGAATGTGACCGGCCGACGGCCACCCTGGCAGGAGAAAAGGTTCCTGGAACCTTTTTTGCTGTACGCCAAACACACGGCCCCAGTTCACGGGCCGGAAGGCCGAGCGGGGTACAAGCCGGTGACGCGCGCGTGGCCGTTCGGCAATGGCGGAAAAGCGGTGTAAAGGTAATGACGGACTTCAGAGACTCGGCTTTTGTCACGGGAGGCGAAGACCATCGACACGTTCCCTGCCCAATAGGCAAAGAAGTGGCAGCCACGAAGTGCCGCTGCGCTGCTCAGCTTCTTGAGGCAATCCTTGATGTAGTCTGTGGCTCGGTACGAGTGCTGGTAGACCAGGAGAAGCCTGGAACTGCTCGGTGGAAGGAGCCTTGCCATCTCCTGCAACGCAACATGTTTATGTTTGGGAGTGCCCTTCTGGCTCGTCGCGATCCCGGTGTCGGGGTCCGCGAAGAGGTCGACGTGTGGGTCAAGTTTCTCGGCCTCCTGGAAGTAGTCTGCTCGCGTTTGATGAGTGAATCGGAGTTGGCGATGCAACACCCGTCTGGCCGGCACTCGCAGAAGCCTCGCGTAGAGGTTCAATCGCTCATCGGTCCACACCGCTTCAGGAGAGTCGTCAGTGAACATGGGCAGAACGTGGAGCTCTCTCAGCACAGGCTCCAGCATCTCTATGAGGCTTCCTTTCCAATGGTCGTGAGCGTCGCCCAGATGCCTGATGTTCATCGCGCGTTCTCCCCTGCTCGCATTGTCCGCAATCCTTCTGGCAGATACAAACTATGAAAAGGTTCCAGGAACCTTTTTCGCTGCCCTGAGCCTGCCGAATGGGACCGGCCGTCGGCCACCCTGGCCCGTACGGGCCGTGGCTTGACCGCGAGCAGACGGGCCGCAAAGCCTATCTGATGGAGATGGACTCGCTGTACTGCGACGTCATCGTCACCAGGTTCGAGCAGTTCACGGGCCAGAAGGCGGAGCGGGCTCACGGAGCGGTCGAGACCACGGTCTAACGGAGGCGGTCGTGGAAAGCGCGCGGCGAGAGAATCGGGATGCCCCGGAACTCCTTGAGGTCCAGCAGGTCGCGGTCGCCGGTGACCAAGCAGTCAGATTCGGCGGCCACGGCAGTGCCCAAAACGGGCAGGTCGGAGTGGTCGCGGCAAGCGCTGGCCGGGACCTTGGCGGGTTTGACGAGGGCGGCATGTTCGCGCAGAAACGCGATGACCTGGTCGGCGCGAGAGGCGGGCACCTTGAACTTGACCCTGAGGTGCCGGCGGAGTTCCTTCAGGATGTGCTCCGAAAGGACAATCTCATGGGCCGCCAGGCAGACCTCGAATACGGCCTCACACAGGCCGCGCGTGGCAAAGGCGGCCAGCAGGACGTTCGTATCGAGGACGACCGTCACGAGATGGCCTCGAAGACGTCCTCGTCCGCGAGGAATCCTTGGGCCTCGGCGAACGGGAGGGTCTTGCGGCGCAGGGCCTGGAACTTCTCGGCAGCAACGTACCGGCGGAGGGAGTCCCGCACGACCTCGCTGGCGGGCCGTTTCTGTTGCTTCGAGAGCCGCTCAATCTCTTTGCGCAAGGCTTCCGGTATGCGAACCGTTAGGTTGCTCATGGCGTATTACATTGTAGTGCATTTTGCGGACAAGTCAACCGCCAAAAGCGAGCACGGCTCTGACCTGCCGCCCCGAGCGAAACGCACTGGCGGACCAGCCGCCAGTGGCACACGCGCACCCATGCCAAACGTACGGCCGGGTCTCGACCTATCGAGGTACGTGTTTAAGGCCGGGTGACACACGGGCGGTTACAGCAGCGATTTCAGGTGGTCGATGCTGGCGGCGGCCTGCTCTACGGTGCCGCACTCCACGCTCAGCACCAGGTCGCGCGGGGCGGCTTTGCAGACCTCGATGACGGCCTTCCAATCCACGACCCCCTCGCCGCACGCGCAGCCGACGGGCGTGCCGGTCACCTGCCCGCGCTCGGCGTCGGACTGCTCGACGGAGATGTCCTTGGCGTGAACGTGAACGAGGCGGTCGCGCACCCGCTCGAGCCACGTCACGGGGTCCTGGCCGCCGAGGTAACTGTTGCCCGTGTCGAAGTTGATGCCGATGACGGGGCTATCGACCAGGCCCCAGATGCGGTCCAGGCCGTCGGGGCTTTTGGAGTACTGCTGGTGGGGCTCCAGGCCGATGAGGATGCCGCGCGGCTCGGCCACGGCGACGGCCTCCGTCAGTGTGTACTTCATCAGCAGGTGGTCTTCGTCCACGGTGGTCCAGGCGGGCTTGGGGCCCTCGTCGGTGTTGACGCACGGCGCCCCGCACTCGGCGGCGAAGCGGATGGCCTGCTTGAGGTACTCGGCGCTGATCTCGGGCTTACAGAGCGGGCAGTGGGCCGACAGGGCCGAGGGCTTCACGCCGTGCTTCTCGCAGGCTCGCTTGATGCGCAAAGGGTCGTCGAGCATCGAGACGCTGTGAAAGTAGCCGGCCTCGCTGAACAGTTCGCGGCCCCAGTGGACGATCGGCTCGACGTACGTGTAGCCGAGTTGGGCGGCCTTCTCGATGCCCCACTCGAACGACTTGTCGTCGTGACGGACGAACTCCATGCACAGACCGACGTCAACGTTTCCCATGGCACGATCTCCCAACGGCAGGTTCAAAGTTTAAGGTTCAAGGGTACGTGTTTAGCGTGCTCTCGAAGCGATGTCATTTCGACCGAGGCCGTACGGCCGAGCGGAGCGCTGTACCCCGAGTGCCCGCAGGAAATCTCGCCGTCCGCACACGGATAACGGCGAGATTCCTCGACTTTTCTTCGCTCGCTCGGAATGACACGCTAAACACGTACATTCAAAGTTCAAGATCGCGGCGCGGCGGGGTGAAGTCAAGTCAAAAAGCCGAAGTGCCCACCTTGGCCACGTCGGTGGGGGTTTTTGATTGACACATCCGGGGCGGCAAGCGATAGTTCTGCGGCACACGTTTCCGCGAACGCCTGTAGCGATTCATCCTTCGCAGCAGCGCTGCTGCGGAGAACGGACGCGCCCATGTCCGCATCATCGGAAGCCCGCTTCGAACAGTACATCGTCGAGCATGGTCTGGCCACCGAGGACGAACTCAAACAGGGACGACGCCTGCTGAACAAGGCCGTCGTGGACGGCGACGCCCTGACGCTGCCCGAGGCGCTCGTCAAGGCAGGCGTCCTGACGAGGAACCAGACCCGGCGGGTCCAGGCGGCGCTGAAGGAAGAAACGCTCTCGCCGCGCCTCAAGATCCCCGGCGTCCAACTCATCGAGCGCATCGGCCGCGGCAGCCAGGCCGTCGTCTACAAGGCGAGGCAACTGTCGGTCGACCGGATGGTGGCCGTCAAGGTGCTCCTCTCGGAGATGGCCCGCGACCCGGTCATGCGGGAACGCTTCCTCCAGGAAGTCCGGGCCACCGCCAAACTCTCGCACAACAACATTGTTCAGGCCATCGACGCCGGTGAAACCGATGGCTACATCTACTTCATCATGGAACTCGTCGATCCGCCGCGCACCGTGGCCGACCTCCTGAAGGAAGTGGACGGGCCGCTTGAAGAGGGCGAGGCCGTACGCACGATCATCCAGATTGCCGAGGCCCTCGCCCACGCCCATTCACGCCACTTCATCCACCGCGACGTCAAGCCCCGCAACATCATGCTTACCAAAGACGGCGTGGCGAAACTAGCCGACATGGGCCTGGCACGCCACATCGGCGAGGGTACCTGGGACGAGATCGGCAAGGCCTTCGGCACGCCCTATTACATCGCCCCCGAGCAGGTCGTCGGCAACCCCGACATCGATTTCCGGGCCGACATCTACTCCCTGGGCGCCACCTTCTACGAGATGCTGACCGGCCAGCCGCCCTTTACCGGCAAGACGCCGCAACTGATCATGCAGAAACACGTCAAGGGCCGCCTCATACCGCCCGACCACGTCAACCCCGACCTCTCGGCCGGCGTCGGCGAGGTCGTTGAACTGATGATGGCCAAGCGGCCGGAAGACCGGTACAAGTCCACCGAGGACTTGCTTGTCGACCTGCGGTGCGTTGCGGCCGGCGAGCCGCCGCGCATCGCCCACGCACGCGTCGGCAAGCAAGTGGCGATCATTGCCGGCCTGGCCGAGGGCGAGGGCGTCCGTACGGACGAACGCGGCCTGCCGCCGCTGGAGGAACCCAGCCCGTTCGAGGTCAACCAACTGGCGATTATCCTCATCGTCGCACTGATGGTCTCCATCCTCGTGACCATCATCCTGGCCGTCATGTAGGCCGGGGCGTGCCCCGGCGCATCAGTTATATTGCCGGGACGTTGTCCCGGCCTACACGGGCTGACCATCATCCTGGCCGTCATGTAGGCCGGCGGCCGCAAGCCGCGAGCAGTAGGAGGCAGGGACGCGGCGCGACGCGGCCTACGTGGCGTCGCAGGGGGCCTCCCCATGCCCGAGTTCGAGTACCTGACGGGGTCAGATATCTACGACCGCGTGCTGGCCGACCTCATTCCGTCGGCGACCGACAGCCTCCTTATCGCCACCGCCACGCTCAAGGCCGCACGCATCGTCCGCCGCGACGGGTCGGCCCAGAGCATCGTGCACCTGCTCGCGCGGATGGGCGAGCGCGGTGTGGCGGTGCGCATTCTCCACAGCGGCGTGCCGTCGGGACCGTTTCTCGAGGAACTCAGGGAGGTCCGGCCGCACGCCTTCGAGATGCAACGCTGCCCGCGCACGCACTTCAAGGCGGCCGTCATCGACGGCGAGCGGCTGTACCTGGGCAGCGCGAACCTGACCGGCGCGGGCCTGGGAGCCAAAAGCGCCGGCCGGCGCAACTTCGAGATCGGCCTCGTGACCGACGACCCGGCCCTCGTCGATACGGTCGCCGACCTGTTCGAGGCCATCTGGTCCGGCGCCATGTGCCAAGCCTGCGACCGCCGCGCCCACTGCCCCGTGCCGCTGGAGTCGCCGTGGGATGACTGATTGCGGAGTGGCAGACGCACCCCAGTCGTCTATCGCCGCTCCATCGATGCCGACTTGGTGTCCACGTATCGCAGAAAGGCGCCACACACTCAGCCAGCCTGGGCGTGGTGGGCAAGGACAATCGCCCGATCCGCCACCCCAGCCTCCAAACACACGGCGGCGATTACCATCACGCTCAGTGCTCTCATGGCCGATTCCCTCTCGCTCGCGCGATGCGTCAAAGCCCCTCGCCCCGCCCCTTGCCACACAGTTTGGGCACATAGGCTGCGGCGTCCTCCGCCAATCAGCCGGGTAGGTTGGCACGGCCGTCGCGGAAATGGATTCGTGCGAGATGCCAGCGACTTCGGAGAACCGATATGAGGAGTAGGTACGACGCCCTGCGGATGCCTACTTCGTGTCTCGCCCGCATACGTTGCGGTTCACAACCTCCACTCTGCCACCTGCATCAACCTGCAACTGGAAGCACTTGCCAGGCGTTGAGCATGTGATGACACAGTTACGGAGCTGGCCTCTCAGGCTTCCCGTCAGGAAGTTGACTCTCTTGACGGTGTCTGGCGAAACCCGATCGACAATGATGTTCTGGCTATCGTCGGCCATCGGTATTCTCCCCAAGCCCTCTCAATTGATTGTCGGAGACAGCATCCTGACCTCAAGGATAATCTCTGCCAGTGTGTTGAGCACAAGCGAAATCGAGTCCGTGCAGCATTTCATGTAGGGCTCCAGGTCACTCCCAAAAACGTCTGGAGTGGGGCTGTTCAGGTACAGGACCATTGGCATTTGCTCCCCACTCTTCGGAGCGCCTTTCAGGATGATTGGCCCGGCCATCACGCTCATGTCTTCCCTGCGCTCGTCGGCTCTCATTGGCCTCCAGATGTCGGCAGGCTTCTCGCTCGGCACGATTATGATGCCCCTGCCACGAGCGTGCAAGTCCCTAAGGGCCTTGGGCAGTCCCTCATTCTCGGAGACGGGCTCACTGACCGCTTCGCGATTGGGATTGTACTCCCCCGCGCGCACAAAAGTAACGTACTCGTTTCCAGCGCTGCCCTGCCTCACTTCTCGCATTGCTGCCCATAGCTGAACCGGGGCGCCATCCCTTGCTGGGATAAGTGGTCTGAAAACGTCTATCATTCGCCTCAAAACACATTCGGCAAACCTCTGGGTCAGATCGAAGATGCCTACAAGAGCCGCCGCGGCGTCCTCGGCGTCGCAAAGCGCTTCGTAACGCTTCTTGATGCGGCATGCGAAGTCCCTGCAGTCGTGGATAAACAGATGCAGGGCTTCCGCTGCAGCGAGGTTGTTGCCTTTGAGGCGTGCTAAGTAGAACCGCAGAAGAAGTCATGCGGCTTTTTGCTGGGCGTCGTCATGATCGAACATGAACCCCATTTTGCTCCGGTGGCCGTTGACGCGGGCGACGCCGCGCCGGAACGCCTGCACCAGGTCATCGAGCGTCGTGAACAGGACATTGGCCAGGACGGTGCGTTTCAGGTGGCCCCAGAGCCGTTCAATCAGATTCAGACTCGGGCAGTACGGCGGCAACCAGTAGATCGTCAGTTGGTCCGCGTGAGATGCCAGCCATTCCCCCACGGCGCGGGTGTGATGAAAACGCCCGTTGTCGCAGACGAGACGGACCTTCCGCCCGGCGTAGGCCTTGACCAAGGCCGTCAGGAACACCATGAAGTTCCAGCCGCTCTTGGTGTCGGCAAGGGTGTAGACGATCTTGCCCGTGGCATAGTCCACGCCGCCGAAGACGACCTTCTTTTCGTTCTTTCCCGGCGAAGGGACCTCCGGCTGGGTGCCGACCGGGCCCCACATCCGGGTCAGGGCAGGCAGGCGATGAATCTCGACCTCGTCCTGAAAGACCAAGGCCTCGGAGGCGTCCTTATTCAAGGCGTTTTTTTTAGAACGGCCAGTTCGGCCTTGGCCTTCTGATACGCGGCCTCGTCGCGTTTGCCCTTGAGCGTGTGCTTGGGCCGATGAACGGAGAAGCCATGCTTGTGCAGCAAGCGGAGCATCTGGTCCTCGCTGAAGCCGATGCCCGTCTTCTTGGCCAGATGGGCGGCCAGCCGGGCCGCCGACCAGGTCGAGAACCCGTAGCCCAACGTCAAGGGGTTGGTCTGCACCGCCTGCTTCATCGCGGCGAGGAAGTCGGGCGTGGCGCGGCTCTTGCGGCCCGGCGGCTTGACCGGATGCAGGGCCTTGGCCCCTCCTTGGCGGTAGAGCCGGCGAACCCGGACCACCGTGTCCGTGCCGCAGCCGAGTTCGCCCGCAATCGAGGCGATGGTCTCGCCCAGATCGGACTTCAGAATAATCAGGCAATTGCGGAAGACCTTGGCCGATGGCGTGGTAAAACGCAACCGGTCGAGTTCGTCCCACTGGGCCTCCGTCAACGTGATGCCGCGTCCCATGGCGATCTCCTCCTGGCGAACCACCCCTCAAGAGAAGAATCGTCCGTTGGGCTGCGGTTGAATGATTCATTTTGCGGTTCTACTTAGCTGGGTCTCAAGGCCCGTGATCCGAAACTCGAACTCGGACGCGGCGGCGTCTATCCTGCCCTGAGCTCTGCGCCAAATCTGTCTTGCGTAAAACTGGAGCAGCCAAGAAGAACCCACAACGGATATGCCGAAGACAGCCGCCGCCAACGCCAGCACAGCATTTTCAGAAACCGCGTAGAAAATAGTTATGGCTGTAGTAATTACTCCAACTGTGCGCCGGAGCCAGGGGTTTAGAATCAGCGATCTTGAGTTGGGTCCGTCGCCAGCCTGCTCTGGCATTTGATGCTCCCCGATATCGCTCTATCATGGTGGTCTCGGTCAGCTGCAATGTCAAGAGCTAAAGCATGTGAGCGCGCAACCCCCGGTCTTGCCTAAGCCATTCGGGCCTTCCCGCCACACTCTCAATGCCGAGGGATTCAGGCAACGCGGCAGTCCCGGTGACGCAAAGCCTATCTCCAGTCCACGGTAACTTCTTGCCAGACTGCTGGTGGCCGTCACCACCGCCGTTCCCGCACACGCTCCCGCCGCAGGAAGAGGCCCGTCACGAGGTATCGCAAAGCGTCGATAGGGTGGTCGGCCCCGTCTTTGGCGGGGCGTTCGCTGCGCCTTCCTTCAGATGACTCGTCCCAGTGGTACTCCTGAAACGCCCGGATAAGCCACCGGCACGACGGGTCGATGACGAGGCCCGCCTGGCCGCCCCGGAACGGGTCCAGACCGCGGACCGGCCGCGGTTTCAGCAACCGCCGCACGAGTTCCACGCCCTCCAGGATGCCCGCCCGCGGCGTCCGCACCCGGATGCCCAGCCGCGCCAGTTCCTGGCACGGCCCCGTGCCGGTGACGTCGGAGCGCTGCCATCCGGCGGGGTCGCCGAAGGTGCGGACGACCGGCCCGGGATCGCGTGCGGCGATCTCGCGGGCGTGGTCGGCGATGGCCCGCTCCCGCGCCACGTACTCGGCGATGACACGCAGCCGCACACGCGACAGGTCCACGTCGGTGTCGAGCCCGACCCCTCG
This sequence comes from Planctomycetota bacterium, assembly GCA_030602705.1. Classification (GTDB taxonomy): domain Bacteria; phylum Planctomycetota; class Phycisphaerae; order FEN-1346; family FEN-1346; genus JAUVZF01. Next base: position 4,197 of record JAUVZF010000035.1, on the reverse strand, counting down.
CTCACGCTCGGGGCTAGTCACCCGCGCCCCGCGCGCCAATCCGAAATCCGCACTCCGCACTCCGCAATCCCCCTCCACCTGCACCCACAGGCACACGAACGGGTTGGCGTATCCGAAGTCGAGCGTCCGGTAGAGCGGCAGCGACGGAGCATACGCGACCGGCCCAACGTGCCGCGCGGGGTCGAACTGCGCGAAAACGAGGTGGTCGGCGCGCGGCCTGAGGCAGAGCATCTCGGCCTGCCACGCCTCGCGGCTGGAGCGGGCCTTTTGGGCGATGGCGTCGTCGATGGGTAAGTACCCCTCGGCCTGCCGCGCGCGGCCCTCGCAGTCGGCCCACAGCGGGCACCGGCTGCACGAACGCTCGGGCGGGCACGGCTCGATCACCTCCCACAGGCACCACGTCAGCAGCGCGGGTGCTGAGTGGCTTGCGCCGTCATCGTCACTAGCCGCGACCGTGAGGGAGCGGCCCCCTCGCTTACGCTCGTGGCTAACCCCGCGTGGGGTATCGCCCGGCGAGAGCCGATCCACCAACTCCGCCATCGGGCCGAACGGGCGGTGCATCGTCGAAAAGACCTCCATCTGGGCCGGGATCCACCGCCCGTCGCTCCCGTGACCCGACTGCGTGACGAACTGGGCCGCCTGCCACACCGCGGGCAAGAACTCGTCCACCTCGTCGCACTTCAGGCGATGGACCCGCTGGCCCCTGACCGACCGCGCCGACTGCGTCAGGACCTCGATCGCCGAACCGTTCACCAGTTCGGTCCGCCGGGCGGTCGGCTCGCGGGCGAGCAGCCCCGCGAACGCGCCGTCCCACTTGCGCGTGAGGTACTCGTACATCTTCTCCGACTGGTCGAGGCTGCCGCCGAGGATCCGCGTCTGGCATCCCGGCCGCAGGATCGAGTCCAGATGCGCCGCCACGCTTCCCAGTTCGGTCTTCGCCCCGCCGCGCGGCGCCCAGACCACCACGTCGTGGCCGGGATGAAGGATCGCACGCACGAGGTAGTCCATCGGCGCCGCATGGCCCGGACAGATCGCCCGCCGCGGGACGGCCAGGCCGTAGGCGCTGCGGACGAACTGCCACAGGGCCTCCGGCGACCGCGGACGCGCGCTCGCCAACGCCAGCGCCAGCCGCCCACGGAGTTCAGATGCGTCAGATGTGTTCTCGAAAGATGGCATGGGGTAACGTCTCCTCGGCTTGAGGTCACCGGATTCGACCGCCGCTACCGCAGGCCGCGCGACTCCAGGTACCACAGGGCGAGCCGTTCCAGTGCGTCGGCCCGTTTCGGCCGAGTTGCGGCTGGTTGCGGCTCGCCGGCATCGCGTGTGACCTCGCGGAGGGCCTCGCGGATGAGGGCGTACTGCTCGTCGGCCAGGAAAAACGTCATCGGCCGCGCGATCGGCGCCATCGCCTCGGGCGTGAGCGGCTCCGGCGGCGGCTGGGCCAGACGCAGCAGACGCTCGACGGCGTCCGGCGGTTCCGGCAGCAGACGGGCCAGTTCCTCCGCCGTCCGCCCTTTGGCCAGACGAGCCACCAACCGGGCGCGGGCCGACGGGTCGTCCCGGCCCTCCAGACGGTTGAGCGTCGCCAGCAGCAGCCGCGCCTCGTCATCGTCCACCTCCCACACGTCGCACCTCGCCCGGGTATGCCCGAGCCCGCGGAGCACCTCGGCCCGGTGATGGCCGTTGAGAATCTGGTAGCGGCATCTCAGATCTGAGATTTCAGATTTCAGATCGCCGCCCGCCGCGTCGTGCCCCATCGGCCTGACCACCAGCGGTTCGTACAGGCCGGTCCGTTCGATGTGGGCCTTGAGTTTCTCCATGAGGTGCGGGGGCATGCGGTTGGAGTTCTCGGGATGGGGTTGGAGCGCCTCGAGCGGAATCCATAGTAGTGTCATGGCCGATTTTCCTTCCTGCTCTGCGCAGCACGAGTCGTTTCGTTCAGGATCTCGAGGACGCGGGCGAGTTGGTCGTCGGTCAGTGCGGCCACCCGTCGTCCGAGTGGGTCGTCCGGGGCGGGGAGCCCCCCGGCGGTTGCCGTGGCGACTTTGTCGTCGATGGGCCGGGCCAGTTCCCGTTGCGTGGCGAGGGCGAGTTTGAGGATCTCCCGGGCGGCATGGCGGGCGTCGGACGCCGACTCGCTGTCGAGGTCCCGGATGAGGCGCGACACCGCCACGGGCGCCCAGCGGAGCATGGCGCTGGTCGCCTGGAGGATCGGTTCCAGGGCGTCTTCGGCCAGCAGGGTCCGGAAGTCCGGATCCCGGAGCCACTTTCGCAGCGTGGTGACCTGGACGTGTTGGCGCCGGGCCACTTCGTCGAGTTGACCGCCGCACTCCCAGATGGCGTGGGCGATCTTGCGATGGCGGGGCATCAGGTTCATGGCGTGTTCTCCCTTCTCCAAAGGTAGTACACCGGCGTCGAGTCCAGATGCCGGGCCACCAGTTCCAGCATCCGGCGCCGGTCGGGCCGGTTGGTCCGATGGTTCTTGGCTCCGAGGTACGAGCGGGCCCAGCGGCAAATCTCGCGCCGGGCCAGACGCGCGGGACCGGCGGCGAGGGCGTCGATGGCGCGGCCGAGGGCCTCGGCGCTTCGGCGGTCGCAGCGGCCGATGCCGACGGCCTCAAGGCACGCCCGCAGACGCTCGCCCTGGCGCGACGGCGGTTGCGGGTACGCCGTCATGCCGCCCCGCTCGAAGAACGGGTGCACGCGGCCCATGGCGGCCATCGCCTCGACGTACGGCGTGCCGACCTGCGGCAGCGTCTCGGCCACCAGTCGGCTGGCCAGGCCCAACCCGCGCCAGTTCGGTGCGATGACAACGCGGCTGATGACGCGGAGTTCGCGGTTCACCAGGTTCGCGGTTGCCATGCGGCCCATCCCGGCGGTGCGATACCGGCCGCCCGTCGCCCGGTCGCGCCCGCCCAGCGACAGGGCCGACCGGCTGACCACGATGACGCCGACGAGGATGGCCTCGCCGAGCCCGGAGCGGCCGAGCCGCGCGTCGCCGTCGAGCCCGGAGCGGAAGCTCCGGGGCACCTTCGACCCATCTTGGCCCTGCTCCCCCACGGGGTCGTACACCATGCGAAAGACGTCGGTTATCGCGCCGGCGTGGTGGCTACGGTAGTGCAGCGGCGCCATGGCCCGCCAGTCGGCCATGGCGCCCCGCTCGACGCGGATGCCCGCCAGGAGGGTGCATCGCCGTTGCGGGTGCGGCGCCGTCATGGTTGCCCCTCTCCGCGCGCCGGGTCGGCGTAGTGCACCTCGACGCGGTCTCCCGCGTGCTTGACGATGAGGACGTCCGGCGCCAGGTCCTCCACCAGGTCGTCGTGGGCGCTGGCTGCAACGACCGTCAGGCCGTGCGTGTCGGCCAGCCGCCGGACGCGGTACGCCACCGCCCGGGCACAGAGCCGGTCGAGCGTTGAGCAGAACTCGTCGGCCACCAGCAGCCGCAACCCCCGCGCTAGCGCTTGGCAACAGCCGTCCCCGCGCTCGCGCTTGGGGCTGTGTTTTTGATTAGCCCCCGATTGCCATCGGGGGTTAGTAGTTCCCGCATTCCGGGTTCCGGGTTCCGCGTTCGGATGGGCAAGCAGTGCGTCAAGCGCCAGGGCCAGGCGGAGGCGGTACCGCTGCCCGTCGGATAGTTCCCTCGCCCGCCTCAGCAGCAGGAACGCATCGGCCAGCCCCGCCGCGCTCAGCAGACGCAGGGCGCCCTCGAGCGGGCCGCTCATGAGGTCGATGACCGGCGCCTCGTCGCCCGCCCCGGTACGGGTCCTGACTTCGGAGCGGACGCCGGCCAGGTTGACAACGTGGCCGCCGTCCGGCTGGCCGTCCCGGATGGCCCGCTCCAGGCGCTCGACGAGGACGCTCTTGCCGCTGCCCGACGGGCCGGTCACAAAGACCACGTCCCCGGGACGGACGTCGAGCGTAAGGTCCTCATACAGCGTGACCTCGTAAGATTCGTCGAGGCCGATGCCGAACATCTCGGCGACCTGTATCATGCGGTCGCTGGGTGGTCGGTTCGGCCGCGGCCGGGGCGCGGCCTGAAACTTTTGGTTGATCGTGTAGTACTACTACGCTACGAAGCACTTGGCTGGCGCGCAACCGGGGCCCGCATTTGGCCCGTGTTTGCAGGCGGTTTGTACGTGTTGCCTGGCACTGTCGCCCCGCGCTCCTTGCGACTGCACTGCAGCATGGTGTCAACTA
>JAUVZF010000108.1 GCA_030602705.1 Planctomycetota bacterium | reverse complement strand
TGCAGGAGTAGAAGATGTCCACGGCTTCGTCGGTCATGTCGGCCAGGCGCGCGTCGCGTTCGGCAAACACCTCCCGGGCCTTTTCGCGCATCTGGATAACTTTCTCTTCCTCGGTGTAGATCTTGACCTGGACCTTATCGACGATGACCGAGAACTCCTCGTGGAGCATGGCGTGGAGGATCTTGCCGATGTGCTCGATCCTGAGACCGGCCTTGAAGGCGTCCTTCGAGATGCGGACCCAGTTGATATCCCTCTGTCCCATGTGCCAGAGACCCTGGGGGTGGTTGAGGAAGGTGTGGATGTGGCGTTCCAGGACGGGCTCGAAATCGGGCTGCATCTTGCGCCCCGCCACCTCGACGCAGATGCCGAGCGGCAGTTGGCCGCCTTCCTCCACGCTGTCGGCCTCGGGGCCGATGACCTCGACCTTGCCGTCCTCGACCTGGTCCATCGGCAAGGTGGTCAGCCACTCGAAGGCGGGTGTCCGGTTGCCTCCGAACTCGACGTGCATCTCTTCCTTGCGGATGCGTTCGCCCTCGAAGGCCGGGCTGAAGGCAACGGGGACCGGCACCTCGGAGACCTTGATCTTCAGACCCCGGACCTCGATGGCCTTCTCGACGATCTCGCCGTACGGGACGTTCGAGACGACGTGCTCGTAGGTGCAGACGCCAGTGGGCAGGATCTGGGGGATGTCGGAGTCGGCGATCGTCGGGAAGCCGAAGTTGATGGCGCCGGCGGCGGTGGCGTACCACTCATCCGTGACCTCCCCCAGGGCGACCACGAACGCGAAGACGCGGGCCTTGGTATAGAGGAGGTTTCGTCGGAAGTCGCCGGGCTTAATGCCGCCGAACGTCAACGCCACACGCGTCGCAAACCCCAGGGCGTAGATCGCCGCCGTGATCTCGGGGCCGAACGGCACGAGGCGCGTTTCCCACCCCATCTGGACGCCCGCTTCCTCAAGTTGCTGGGAGAACGACGTACCGTCGTGGTTGGCGCACATGAAGACGTACAGGCTTCGCTCCTGGCACTTGCGTGCGATCTCGACGGCCGTCTCGACGTCCGGCGCCGCGCCGGCAATGGCGGCGAACCCCGGCGCCGTGCCGTCCACGAACTGAATGCCTCGCTCGCGCAGGATAACGTCGTCGGCCGCGCCAAGCCAGATGTCCTGCACCGGGTTCGGGCCGATGAGGTACTTACAGGCCTCAATAATCTCCTCGGCGTAGAGCGCAGCCATTCCGGCGTCCAGCGCCGGGGCGAGGTACGGCAGCCAGAGTTTGTCATCGACCAGCGGCGGGAGCAGGCCAGTGATCTCCTCCATGACCGGCCGGAAGTCCGCGAGCGTCTTGACCTCATGCCCGGTCATGGCGTAGATGATCGGGATGAAGTAGCCGGTATTGGGGAACTCGATCGCGTGGTCTTCGCCGTGTTTCTGGACGGCTTTCTCGAGCATGTCCTTGGCCTGCTTGGCGAGGCTGTGTGCACCTCGGATGGCGGCGGCTGCGATGATTCTCGACATCGATGGGCTCCTTTATCGACCTCTGGTTGTGATTGGCCGTGACCGCGCGGCGCAAGCGCCGCGGCTAACAGGCGCGCCGGGCAAGCCCGGCGGCTAACGGCGCGGCGCCGACGTTCAGACTTCCAGTTTCCTGCGGTCTTCCATGTCGAAGAGTTTGCGTTCGCGTTCCTGGTTGATGCCGAGCGTGTCGCGCTTGGCCTCGATGTGGTCGTGGATGAGTTCAGCGGCCTTGACGGGGTCGTCTTCAACGGCCCACTTGCCTCCGAGTTCCTCCTCGATCTCCTCGAACAAGTACTTGGCCACCTTCGACTTGGCCCAGACGGGAAACAGTTTTCGCGCGAAGACGACCAGGGCGCCGGACGCGACGAAGTAATGGCCGATGGAAATCGCCTTCTCGGTAATGTGCTCCAGGCACGCCCCCGCCACCGGCAGTTCAGAGATATCGTCTCCGAGGCCGCCCTCGCGGACCATCTCGGTGCAGGCGATGAGGATGCGGCTGTTATCGACGCAGGACCCGACCGCCAGGACGGGCGGCAGACCGACGGCCTCGCAGACCTCGCGAAGGCCCGGGCCGGCCAGTTCGGCGGCCTCGGGCCTCAGCAGATCCAACTTGCCGCACGCGATCTGGGCGCAGCCCGTCGTCAGGACCAGGATGTCGCGTTTAATGAGTTCCCGTACCAGGCCGGTGTGTCCCCAGTCGTGCCGGACCTTGGGATTGGTGCACCCGACGACGCCGCAGACGCCGCGGATACGACCGTTCATGATGTTGTCGTTCAAGGGGCGGTAGGAAGCGCGAAACTGTCCGCCGAGCACGTAGTTGATCGTCTCGTGGCTGAAACCGACGATGACCTCGCCCTTGTCCTTGGGGATGTAGATCTTGCCGGAGCGGCCGGCGAAGGCCTCGACGGCCTTGCGGACGATTTCCTTGCCGACCTCCAGCGCCCGGTCCTCTTCCATCTCGACGTGCTCGACGCCGGGCATGTGGGCCTTTTCGGAGGTCGTGATAAGTTTCGTGTGATAGCCCTGAACGATTTCCGCGAGGCTCTGCATGATGCACTGGATATCCACGCACATCAGGTCCACGGCGCCGGTGACGATGGCGAGTTCCTGGCTCAGGAAGTTGCCGGCCACGGGAATGCCGTGGCGCATCAGCAGTTCGTTGGCGGTGCAGCAGATGCCGACGACGTTAATGCCTGCGGCACCGGCCTTTTTGGCCTCATCCACCAGTTCGGGCATGCCCGCCGCCGCCACCACCATCTCCGAGAGGAGCGGCTCGTGGCCGTGGACCACCAGGTTCACGTGGTCTTTCTTGAGGACGCCGAGGTTGATCTCGCCACGCGCCGGCACCGGCGTGCCGAACATGATGTCCTGCAGTTCGGTGCCGATCATCGAGCCGCCCCATCCGTCGGCCAGGGCACAGCGGCTGGCGTGGCGCAGGATGCTCTTGTACTCCTGGTCCACGCCCATGTGGGTGCGGTGGAGGGCCTCGACGATTTCGCGGTCCACGGCACGCGGCGTGACGCCGAGTTTCTTCCAGACGGCCTTTCGGGCCTCCGGGGCGCGGTCGGCCATCCGCTGTGTGCCGTGCGGTTTGCCGAACTCCGCGAGGGCCTGTTCGCCGAGGTCCTGGGCTATTGTCCTGTCGTCGCGGCCGTCGGTCTTGATGCCCCACTCCTGGGCCAGGGTCAGGAGTTTCTTGCGGTCCTTGATGCCATAATCCGGCGCTTCCCCTTTGGCCATGGCCAGGAACGCGTGTGCCACGCCGCGGCCGTGGTCGGAGTGAGCGCTGGCCCCGCCGGCGACCATCCGTATGAAGTTGCGGGCGATGATCGTGTCGGCGTCGGCCCCGCACACGCCGCGCTGCGGCCCGTCTCCGAAGGGGTCGATGCGGCAGGGTCCCATGTTGCAGATGCGGCAGCAGAGGCCGAGTTGTCCGAAGCCGCACTGCGGCTCCTGGGCCTCGAGCCGGTCCCAGACGGTCTCGATTTCGGCGTCGGCCATCCGCTTGAGCATTTTCTGAGCCGCCGGATCACAGGTTGCCTTTTTCGGATCCATCAACCATCTCCTCATTGGGCCGGCGACCGGAAGGAGCGCCAGCGGTTACTCCGCTTTCTTGGTTCCGGCGACGTAACCCGCCTGCGCCGCCAGGGTCCGCCCTTCCGTCAGCCGCGCGGCGGTGCGCTTTCGCCTGCACCGGGGGCACAGCCGGGCGAGTTGACGAAACTCTTGCCAATCGATCTGAGCCCGATTCAAGGCGTACTCGGCCACGGGCACGCTCGTTACGCGTGCCCCACATTGCTCGCACGTGAGCATCTTGGCCCGTGTCTTGAAGGGTGAGATCTCGATCTCGCCCTCCTGCTCGTGCATCCTTATCCGGATCGTTCCGACGGGGCAGACGACGGCGCAGGCCCCGCAGCCGATACAGTCCTCGGCCGGCTGGCGGAACGGCGTGGTGACGGCGCGGTCCGGGCCGCGCCCGCTGAACGCGATGGCGGAACGCCCCAGGACCTCGTCACAGACGGCGGTGCACAGACCGCACAGGATGCAGTCGCGCTGACTCGTGGTGACCGTGGGATAGGGCGTGCCTTCGACGCCCATGCGTTCGGCCAGGGCCTTGAGTTGCTCGTTTTCCGGCGCCAGAGCGAGCAGCAGTTGCATCACGCCGCGGCGTGCCGCCACGGCCCGGTCGCTGGAGACGCTGACCTCGATGTCGCAGCGAACGGGGTAGTTGCAGGAGGTGACCAGTTGTTTCCAATCGCCGCGGTCCAGTTCGACCATGCAGAGGCGGCAGGTGGCCGGGGGCGAAACGGCGGGGTGGTAACAGAGGGTCGGAATCCAGATGCCGGCTTTGCGTGCGGCGTCGAGGACCGTCGCGCCGGTTTCCACCTCCACGCGAATGCCGTCAATCGTTACCGTCGGCACAGCCGGAATCTCCTTCACACCTTCAGCACGGCGCCGAAGGGGCACTTGTCCAGACACGTCCCGCAGTGGGTGCACTTTTGCTGGTCGATGACGTGGGGAACCTTCTTCTCGCCGGAAATGGCCTCCACGGGGCAGTGCTTGAGGCACAGGCCGCAAGCCTTGCAGGCCTCCGGGTCGATCTCGTAGCGAAAGAGCCCCCGACACTCCTTTGCGGGACACCGCTGCTGGAGGATGTGGGCGTCGTACTCGTCGCGGAAGTAGCGGATGGTCGAGAGGACGGGGTTGGCAGCGGTCTTGCCGAGTGCGCAGAGAGCGGTGCCTTCGAGCAGGTCGGCCAGTTGCTCGAGTCGGTCGATGTCTCCCTGCCGGCCTTCGCCGTGTGTGATGCGGTCGAGAATGGCAAGCATCTGGGCGAGGCCTTCGCGGCAGGGAGTGCATTTGCCGCACGACTCGGCGTTCAGGAAGTTCAGGAAGTACCGGGCAACGTTGACCATGCAGGTATCTTCGTCCATGACGATCATGCCGCCGGAGCCCATCATGGAGCCGAGTTCGGTCAGTTCATCAAAGTCCACGGCGGTGTCGAGGTGTTCTGCGGGGATACATCCGCCGGAGGGCCCCCCTGTCTGGACCGCTTTGAAGGCCTTGCCGTCCGGGACCCCGCCGCCGATCTCCTCGATGATCCGGCGCAGGGTGATGCCCATGGGGACCTCGACGAGTCCGGTATTTTCGACCTTGCCGACGAGGCTGAAGACCTTGGTGCCCTTGGACTTCTCGGTGCCGATGGAGGCGAACCACTCGCCGCCGCGGTTGATGATGGCGGGCACGTTGGCCCAGGTCTCAACGTTGTTCAGGTTGGTGGGCTTCTCGCGGAGGCCGCTCTCGACGGTGTGGACGTACTTGGCGCGAGGTTCGCCCGGACGTCCTTCGAGCGAGGCCATCAGGGCGGTGGATTCGCCGCACACGAAGGCGCCGCCGCCGCGGTTGATGCGGATGTCGAAGGAGAAGCCGGTGCCGAGGATGTCCTGGCCGAGCAGCCCCGCTGCCCGGGCGTCCTCGATGGCACCGCGTAAGTGTTTGACTGCAAGCGGGTATTCGTTCCGCACGTAGATGTAGCCCTGGGACGAGCCGATGGCGTACGCTCCGAGGGCCATGCCTTCCAGGATGGCGTGCGGGTTGCCTTCCATGATGCTGCGGTCCATGAAGGCACCGGGGTCGCCTTCGTCGCCGTTGCAGATGACATATTTGGGCTGTCCCGGTGCGTTGCGGCAGGATCGCCACTTCCTCGCGGTCGGGAAGCCACCCCCGCCCCGTCCGCGGAGCCCGGACCGCTCGACCTGGGCCAGGACTTGCTCCGGCGTCATCGCGGTCAGGGCTTTGGCCAGGGCCCCGTAGCCACCGACGGCGATGTAGTCATCGATGCTTGTGGGATCGATCACGCCGTTGTGGGCAAGGACGATGCGCTGCTGGGCCCTGTAAAAGGGGATCTCTGCTGCGGTCTTCGCCCTCTTGTCCGTGACGGGATCCTCGTAGAGGAGCCGCTCGACCACCCGCCCGCCCAGGACCGTCTCGCGGAAGATCTCCGCGACGTCGGGCTCTTCCACCTGCTGGTAAAAGATCTCGCCGGGCTCCACGACGACGATGGGACCGCGCTGGCAGAATCCGTGACAGCCGACGCAGATGACGGCTTCGACCGCCATGTCGGACTCTTTCATCGCCTCGACGAACAGTTCGTACAGTCTGCGCGAGCCCTTGGCAGCGCAGCCCGTGCCGATGCAAACCCGGACGCGCTTGGCCGGGCCGCTTCGCTGCTTGCCCAGTTGCTCGCGCTTGCGCTGGAGGGCTGCGGGGCTGCTGATCGGCTTGGCGGCAACGACTGTCACGTCTTGGTCTCCTGTTGCTCCTGGCGCTGCTCGAGAGGAAGGCCCCGCAGGACTTCCATTGCCGAGTCCGGCGTAACCTTGTCGTGGTACTGGCCGTCCACGATCATCACGGGAGCCAGCGCACAGGCGCCGACGCAGTTGACCGCCTGGAAGGTGAAGAGGCCGTCGGGGGTGGTGCCCCCCGCCTCGACCTGGAACTCCTCTTGAATCCGTTCGGAGATCCTCCCTGCGCCCTTCAGATAGCAGACGGTCCCGACGCAGAGGGTGACCTCGTGCTGCCCCTTCGGCGCCAGGCGGAACGAGGCGTAGAACGTCGCCACGGCATAGAGGCGGCTCACGGGCGTGTCGAGCCGCGCCGCGAGCCGGCGCAGTTGATCAACCGGCAGGTAACCGGACTCGGCTTGGAGGTCCTGCATCATGGGGATGAGCATGCCGACCTCGCCGTCGTAGCGAGAGACGATGGTTTCGATGAGTTTCTCTTGCACCGTCATATTCTCAGCCATCCGCTCCGGACTGGGTCGCGGTCGGCCCCGGTGAGACTGAATCCCGACAACCTGTTACGTTGCGGCAAGAGCGCCGCGGTCGGCTACACGGATTCGATGCCGACCTCGATGCCGCGCTGCTTGAGTTCCTCGGCGATCTCGCGCACGACTGCCAACTTCATGCCCAATTGGCCCGGCAGGTTCGGATTCTGGTGCGCCGGGTTCACGGCCAGTCCCACGACGAACTGCACGTGATCCACGCTCAGTAACAGCCGCACCAGCGCCGCCGCACCGTCCGTCCGGAATCTAACGGTTTCCCTGGTGGCGTCGTTCTGGAGCAACTCGTTGGTCCGCGTCAGCGTGAGGATCCCCTCGGTCACCAGGTCGATGGTTTCCATGCGAGCGATGGGTGGCACGTCCGGCCGCATCGTCTCCAGGTCGACATCGAGGGGCCGGCCCAGGTGGCGAGAGGCGATCTTGGCGGTCGTGCCGCCACACACCGCGTGCAGCCCGCGCCGTTTGATAAAGTCTGCCAGGACGGCCTCATCCGTCTCGGCCTTGGCCGGCGGGCCGGTCAGCACCGTCGCGACGAGTCTGTGCCGCGCTTTGATGACAACGATGCTCACGTCGTCCCCCGGAGCACCCGCGTAGAGTTCCGCCACGGTCTCGGCGAGTTTGTCGGCCAGGTCCTGCGCCGACAGTTCGGGGTGTGCGTGTCCTTCAAGGTACTTCGTCACCTGGCCCCAACCCCAGCCAAGAGGGTACACGCCGCCGATACCGGCGTTCAGCACGCCGTCGGTGACGAATACGATCCAGTCGCCCATTCTGAGTTCGAGAACCGACTCACGGATCGTCTTGCCGGCGATAACGCGTTCGTTTGAGGGCAGCGGGAACAGTTTCCGGTCGCGCAACAGAATGGCGGGAGGCGTATCGAACTCGACGACCCGGGCGCGGCCGTCGCTGAAGAACTGCGCAATGGCAAACGTGCTGTAGGCGAGTTTTCGTACCTCACAGACCGGCAGCGTTTTCCCGAGCGTTTCCACCACCTCACTGAGCGGCAGGTCGTTCTCCAGCAGGTGCATGGCGATACGCGTGGTGAGCGTGGCAAGGATGTTGGCTTTCACCCCGCTGCCGAGTCCGTCGGCAAGCGCCAGGGTCACCGAATCCGAGTGGCGTGAGATGACGATACTGTCGCCGCACAGTTCTTCGCTGCGCTTGTTCAGTTGTTTGGTGCCCCACTCGTAGTACACACTCACTGAGATCCCTCTTCTCGAAAAAGGGACATAAGTTTCACCAACAACACCTTCGTTTCGGCGGTCGACTCACCCAGGAGCCGTGCGATCTCCTGGGCGGTCTGCATCTGTCGGGAGATGACCTCCTGCGCCCGCTCCAGCGTCTGTGCCCGCAATTCATACAGGCGCTTCCGTGCCCTCTCTTCGTCCGAGATGTCGATGAAGATGCCGCAGTAGAGGCCTTCTCCCTCGATCGGGAAAAGCCCGACGCGGAAACTGACATCGTGCTGCGAGATCGTCTCCTTGACCATGAGATACCCACCCGCAGCGATGACCCTCTCGAAGCAATCCGAATGCACAAACTCCGCCGCTCGCTTGCCCAGAAGGTCTCCATCGCGGCAGCGAAACATCTCGCGGAAGGCGGGGTTCACGAAACGAATCCGTGCCTGCCCGTCCACCAGCAGAACGCCGTTGGGGGTGTGTTCCAGGATCGCGCCGGCGTGCGCTGCGGTGATTTCGCTGTTGGAAGGAGTCATGGCCGATCTGTCCCTCGCGGTTCGTCTGCCGACTTTGCCCCCAGCGGCGCCAGGACCTTCTCCCGGAACACCCGGACCGCCTCCTCCTCGCTCGCGCTGGTGAAGGGCTCCTGGTCGATCTGCCAGTTGACTCCCTCGCCGCAACGCTCCATGCAGAACGACCCCTTCAATACGACCTCGTCCTGGAGACCCTGTTTCTCAAGCAGTTCATTGAACCGCTCGATCACCACGCGCGCGCCCTTCAGGTGACAGGAACTGCCGACACATACGGTCACGGTCACCATCGGCCGCTCTCCCTGTACCTGCACCGCGCCCCTCGCCCCGTGGCAGAACACGCTTACCGGCGGCGCCGGGGCGGTGCGCCTGCCCTCCTTTAGCGGTCATCGCCCTCGTTGGCCTGGTCCGGTACGGTCACCAACTGCTCGGCGGTCGCCTGCCGCTTCTGCCGAGCATACTGCTCGATGTCCATGAACACGAGCGCCTTGGTCGGGCAGGCGGACACGCACGCGGGTTCCTCGCCGGCCTCCTGCCGCGCGATGCACTGGTCGCACTTGATCACCCCCTTGCCGTCGCGCTCCAGGCCGATCACGCCGAACGGACAGACCACCATGCATAGTTTGCACCCGATGCATAGTTCCCGGTCGATGATGACCGGTCCGGACTCGCAGTGCCGCTGGATCGCTCCGGTCGGGCAAACCATCACGCAGGGTGCGTCGTCGCAGTGGCGGCACTGAAGGGGGAGTCCGTGGCCGCCGGCCGCCTCGACCGTAACCCGCCGCTGCGGGAGCGGATCCTCCAGGACCGCCTCACGGAGGTTCTGCGACTCTGAGTGCTCAAGCGCGCAAGCCATCTCGCACGACCTGCATCCCAGACAGCGCTCGATGCGGCAGACAATGACCTTGCCGGCGCCCTTTCCTCTGGTCTTGCTCATGGTCTGTCCCCGACGGGGTTCCTTTCCAGCCCGATGTTCGCTATGTCTTCGCCGCCGCAGAGGCAGCGAGGAGCGATTCGAGTTTCCGTTTGGCATCGGCCAAGGCCGTCTCGGCCGCCGCATCCACGCCCAGGATCGACCGGCCATCCAGGTCCGCCTGCTGAAGGGCGGCGCTATAGGAAACGTGGCCCAGAAGTTCCATCCCGTCGGGCAGGCCGGCCCGGACCGTCTCGACCTGCGCCGGGTCGGTCACCTTGTTGAGGACGGCGGCGAACCGCTTGATGCCGATCTGGCGGCCCATCCGCGCGACCGCGTCGGCGGTTTCCAGGCTCCGCTTCCCCGGTTCAACGACGACCACCAAGGCGTCAATGCCCATCACCGACGCCCGGCCGAGGAACTCCAGCCCTGCGTCCATGTCGACGAGCAGTACCTCCCGGCGCTCGAGCATCAGGTGCCGCATCATCGCCTTCAGCAGCGCGCCCTGCGGGCACGCGCACCCTTTGCCGCCGCCACGGATTCCGCCCAGCACCAGCAGTCTGAGACCATCGACCGCCAGCGAGTAGGCGTCGGGCAGATCCGACACGTGCGGGTTCAACTGGAAGTACTGGCCCACCCGGTCGGGGTCGGCGCCGGTGCGCTCCTTGATGAGGTCTTTCAGCGACACGAGCGGGGCGGGCAGGTCGCCTGGAGCCACGCCGAGCGCGGCCGCAAGGTTGGCGTCCGGGTCGGCGTCAACGAGAAAGACGTCGCGTCCCTCGTCGGCCAGCGTGCGGCCCCAAATCGCGGTGACCGTCGTCTTGCCAACGCCGCCTTTTCCGCTGATCGCGATCTTCATCGGCTCTTGCAACCCCCGGCCACTGAGCGTCGCCGCGCCATGCCCACGGTCTCAGGCGTTGGCGCACGAGAAGCCCACCCCCGCACAATACAATCCTACACCCGCTGACCCGGGCAACGTCATCCGTCAGCGGAGATGCTGCGATACTCCGAAAACAGAAGCCCGAAACAGGACGCCAGCCTCAACCGCCGTAAGGATAGGGGACGGCGGCAGGTAAGTCAAGGCGAACCCGGGCTGGAAAACCCGCCTCTGTGAAAATCCTCACAAACGCCGGGTGTGGCAAGTTTTCTGGCGAGCGCAGGCGGTTGTAGCGCCGGGCTTTATGCCCGGCGGCCGTTGGCGGCGGCGCCGGCCAGGATGCGCCGGGGATAAACCCCGGCGCTACAACCACCACAGAGGCCAAGCCGCAGAAAATCATCCCATGCCAGAA
>JAUVZF010000056.1 GCA_030602705.1 Planctomycetota bacterium | reverse complement strand
ACCTTACTCTGGGCACATCCCTCGGCCCCCGGCCCACGACGCCACGTTGGCCGCTTATTTGCGCGTTTTTGCGCGGACGGTACGCCCCGCGCAAAACTTATGTCGGGCGGCTTACAGTTCGCCCGCCGTCGGTTTGACGGGCCAGGCCGGGATGCCTTTCTCGGAGGCGGCCTGCTTGCGGTACAGGACCTTGAAGGGGTTCTCTTTCGGCACGGGCGCGTCTTCGTTGACCATGGCGGGAAGGACTTCGGACCACCATTGGTCGTACGCCTTCCGCATCGCCGCGACGACCTCGGGGTGCTTGTCGATGACGTTGGTCTTCTCGCCGGGGTCGGCCGCGATGTCGTGGAGTTCCTTGTTGCCGACAAGGCGGAACCGCTGCGAGCGGACGGCACAGCCGGCGTACTTGGCTGCGGCGGCCTTGCCCTTGCCCCAGCGACCGCGGTGGGTGAACAGGTAGCGGTCGGGCCAGTCGGCCTTGGGGTTCTTAAGGAGCGGCACCAGGCTGCGTCCGTCGAGTTTGCGGTCGTTGGGAAGTTGGCCGCCGCACAGTTGGGCCAGCGTCGGGAAGAGGTCGATGTGTGCGGCCAGGGCGCCCACGTCCACGCCCTCCGGTATGCGGCCCTTCCACCGCAGGAAGCACGGCACGCGCGTGCCGCCCTCGTAGACCGTGGCCTTCTTGCCGCGCATGCCGGCGTTGTAGAGTCGCCCGGGTAGTACGCTGCCGTTGTCGGTCATGAAGATGACGAGGGTCTTTTCCGCGAGGTTCCATCGGTCGAGTTTTGCAAGCAGGCGTCCGACATTATCGTCGATGTTGGTGATCATGCCGTAGAAGGCTGCCGCCCTCTTGTCCAGGCCCGCCTTCAGGTACGGCTCGACGTAGGAGTCGGGGCAGACGAACGGCAAGTGCGGCGTGTTGGTGGTGATGTAGGCAAAGAACGGCCGGTGGCGGCTGGCCTTGATCCATCGCAGGGCCTGCGTGAAGAAGATGTCGGTGCAGTAGCCCTTGGTCTTGACGAACGTACCGTTGTGCCGGATCGCCGGGTCGAAGTACCTGTTGCCCGGCGCGTCGCCGCAACTGCCCGGATAAGACTGACCGATTCCCCCCGCACCGTGGACAAACACCTCGTCGAAACCGCGGCTGTGAGGCTGGTACGGCTCCTGGTCGCCCAAGTGCCACTTGCCGAAGATGCCGGTGGTGTAGCCGGCCTGCTTGAGGACCTGCGGGAGGGTCACCGCCTTGAGGCCCAGCCGCTCGCGCTCGTGAATGGTGTGCGTCACGCCCGAGCGGAACTCGTGCCGGCCGGTCATAAGGCTGGCCCGCGTCGGCGCACACGTCGGACTGACGTGGAACGCCGTCAGCCGCAGGCTCACGCCGTGAAGCCGGTCGAGGTTCGGCGTCTTGATGACCTTGTTGCCGTGGCAGGCCAACTCGCCGTAGCCCTGATCGTCGGTGATGACGAGGACGACGTTGGGGTGCGGCCATGCGTCGTCACTCTTTGCTGCGGCGGCGTGCGGCACCATGGCCAACGCCGTTCCTGCGGTGATGCCCTTCAGCAGATCGCGTCTCGTGATGCTCATGGCTTTCTCCTCCTGCGCTTCCCATTGACGAATCGCGCTTCCGGAGTATACATGCCCGGCATCACGTTGCCAAGGGCCTCGTGGCGCCGGACGCTCCAGTCGCCGGGGCGAGGCATGCCTCGCCCCGACCTCCCCCAGGCCGCGCGGGTGCCCCTGGATTCCCCAGCGCGGCCGGTGTATGGTGGGGCTGAGGTGTGAGAGACTGCCTGCTGGCAAGGAGGATGGCCATGTCGGACGACGGCCGCGACTTATCCCGCCGCGACTTTCTGAGTGCCGTCGGCGCCGCCGCGATCATCGGCGCCGCCGGTGGCGCTGCACAGGCCCTTACCGCGCCGAAACTGGGGTCCGACCGTAAGGTCCGCATCGGCGTCGTGGGCGGCGGGTTCGGCGCGTCGTTCCAGTGGCACCTCGACCCGAACTGCACGGTCGAGGCCGTCAGCGACCTTATCCGTAGCCGCCGCGAGCGTCTCCAGAAGGTGTACAAGTGCGAGAAGGCCTACGAGTCGCTCGAGAAACTCGTCCTCGATCCCAAGATCGAGGCCGTGGCCGTCTTCACGGGCGCCCCGGACCACGCGCGGCACGTGTTGGACTGCATGAAGCACGGCAAGCACGTCATCTCCGCCGTGCCTGCGTGCCTGACGCTCGAAGAGGCGCAGGCCCTGAAGGAGATGAAGGAGGAGACGGGCCTTCGGTACATGATGGCCGAGACCAGTTACTACCAGGCCCCGTGCATCTTCGCCCGCGAACTGTGGAAGCAGGGCAGGTTCGGCAACTTCCTGTACTCCGAGGTCGAGTATTACCATCACAACGTGCAGCGCGTCGGCGCCGCCGAGGCCCTCTGGAAAGGCAAACCGACGCCCAAAGGCTGGCGGTGGGGATTCCCGCCCATGTGGTATCCGACCCACTCGACGGCGTTTCACGTCGGCGTCACGGGCGAACGGTTCACCCGCGTCTCGTGCTTGGGGTGGGGCAACGATGACCCCATCCTCAAAGACAACCCCTACGGGAACCCGTTCTCGAATCAGGTTGCCCTGTTCTCGGCAAGCGGCGGGAACATGTGCCGGTGCAACGTCCTGTGGTGGATCCACGCCAGCGGCGAACGGGCCCAGTGGCTCGGCGAAAACTGCTCGGTCTACATGGGCAGTTCCAGCGGACAACCGTTTGTCGTCCGCGAGCGCGGCAAAAAGGACGTGCGGCAACTGCCCGATTACATGAACCTGCTGCCCGAGCCGATGCGTGTGCCCAGCGGCCACGGGGGTTCGCACACCTTCCTGACGCACGAGTTCGTGGCGGCGCTGGTCCAGGAACGACCCCCCGCCGTGGACCTCTACGAGGCGCTCGCCATGACGGTGCCCGGCATCGTGGCGATGGAGTCGAGCCTCAAGGGCGGCGAGCAACTGAAAGTGCCGAACTTCGACAAGGCGTGAACGCAACGCCCGCCCCATCGGACAGGGTATTCCACAAAGCATACGCACCGTTGCCATCGGCGCAGGAACCGGGTATAAGGACGCCGCCCCGGGCCCGGTTGACGCAACGGCGCGCGGCGGGAATTGCCGTGCGCCGCCCGGAACCGAACTGACTTGAACACGACGGAGCCGGAATCATGGAAGACAAGAGGTTGCTTCACGAGGTGGTCCTCGATGCCCTGGACTGGCACGCGAAGCCCAAGAACAAACGGTCGCTGCCGCCTTTCGGCGCACCCAAGCGGATCTTCGTCTTCGGCAGCGGCAACGCTTACGCCACAGGCAAGATCATCTTCCGCGACCGCGACGCCGTCTTCGCCGACGAGGGACAGTACGCCCACGCCCTCGAAGTGAAACGCGAACCGCGGATCGAGTGCGGCGTGGTCATCTCGGCGTCCGGCGGCAAGGACGCGCCCGCCCTGGTCAACGCCCTGCTCGCCGACGGGCTGGAGACCTACCTCCTGACCTGCAACGAGGACGCTCCGGCTGCCGCCCCCCTTGACGATGCACACGTCTTCTGCACGCCGAAGCAGGACGAGCCGATCACGTACAACACGTCCACGTACGTTGGCATGATCCTGGCCCACACCGGCGAGAACCCGGGCAAGATCCGCGACCACATCGTGAGCGAAGTCAAGCCGGTCATCGACGAGCGGTTCGACGATCTGCGGCGAGCCGAGACCTTTTACCTGCTGGTCCACCCACGGTTCGACCCGGTGCGGGAGATGCTCCTGACGAAGTTCGACGAACTGTTCGGGCCAATGATAAACGGCCGCTGTTACACGCCCGAGCAGACGGCCCACGCCAAGACGCTGGTAGCGTCGGACGGTGAACTGTTCATCAGTTTCGACCCCCTTGATGCCGCCGACCCGATCTTCGGGAAGAAGTCGCGGTTAAACGTCCCCATGCCCGCCGGCTGCGAGGCCGCAGCGATGGTGGCCATCGGCTACTACGTCATCGGCCGCATCCAGGAGGCCCGCACCGAAGACTGGTACCGCAAAAGCGCCGACCGCTACAAGCGCATCCAGAAGGGCCTCATCGACCGCGTGAAGGCCGCGCGCGCCGCCTCCGACTGACCGCGCATTGCGCGGTGGGTCTCCTGACCCGCCGCGCGGAACAAGACAGACAAGCCCCAACGGCGCCGGACGGACGCCGGTCAGGAGCCCGGGTCATCATCCGACTGGTCGCCCCGCGCGGCCCTGGCGCGCTTCGAGGTGAAGAACTCCGACAGGACGGCTCCGCAAGGCTCGGCCAGCACGCCGGCGGTCACCTCGACGCGGTGGTTGAGGCGCTCGTCATCGAGCAGGCGGAAGATCGACTCGACCGCCCCCGCCTTCGGGTCGGCGGCGCCGTAGACCAGGCGGTCGATCCGCGCCAGGACCATCGCCCCGGCGCACATGGCGCACGGTTCGAGCGTGACGTAGAGCGTGCACCCGGCGAGTCGCCACGAGGTGAGTGCCTCGGCCGCCTGCGTGATGGCGATCATCTCGGCGTGGGCCGTGGGGTCGTGGAGCATCTCGCGCTGGTTGTGGGCGCGGCCGATGATGCGCCCCCCGTGAACGATAACGCAGCCGACGGGCACCTCGTCGCGCGCGAGGCCGGCTTCGGCCGCACGCAGTGCCTCACGCATCCACCGCTCATCGTCCTTGTAGAGCGGGTTGACGCCCATGTGGAAGGCTCCCAGTCGGCGGAACACCCCATGAGAATAGACCTCGCGGCTGGAAGGTGCGAATGAAAAAAGCAACCGGGCGGCCCTCACGCAAAGCCGCCAAGCCACAAAGCAAAGGCATCATACGGGGCGAGACCAGCAAGTGTTGACAACGGGTCTGACCCCAACTAAAGTCGGGCCGGTCGCGGTCCCTGGGACCTTCGTTCGGGAGATTCCCGCATGGCTCGAAACCGGCGGATGAACCGACGGGGCTTTCTGAAAGGCGCAGCGACGGCAGCGCTTGCCGGGCCACTGATCCTCCCGGCGTCGGCGTTGGGGGTGGACGGCCGCGCGGCACCCAGCAATCGCATCCACGTCGCCGGCATCGGCATGGGCGGCCGCGGGCGGTACGTGTTCCAGAATCTGACGCGCCGGCCGGGCGTCGAGGGCGTGGCCGTGTGCGACGCGATGGGGCGGCGGCTGGAGCCCTTCAAGAAGGCAGGCCTGGCGGTTTACAAGGACTTCCGCGAGATGCTCTCGCGCGGCGACATCGATGCGGTGACGGTAGCCACGCCGACGCACTGGAAACCGCTCCATTCGGTCGCGGCCGCGAAGGCCGGGGCGGACGTGTTCTGCGAGAAGCCGAGTACGCTGACGATACGGAACGGCCGGGCCATGGTCACGGCAATCGAGCGGTACGGGAGGGTCTTCCAGCACGGGACGCAGCAGCGGAGCAGCCGGGAGTTTCGCTTCGCGTGCGAGATGGTCCTGAGCGGTCGGATTGGGGACCTGAAGCGGGTCGAGGTGTACGTGGGCGGCCCGGGGCGGCCGTGTAACCTGCCGGGCGAGCCGTGCCCGAAGGACATCGACTGGAACATGTGGCTGGGGCCGGCGCCCTGGCGGCCGTTCAATTCCCGGATTTGCCTGCGCGGCTGGGAGGGCTACGAGGAGTTCTCGGGCGGCGGCATGACCGGGTGGGGCAGCCACCACTTCGACATCGCCCAGTGGGGCCTAGCGGCCGATGAGACGGGGCCGACCGAGATTCTTCCCCCCGGTTCAGGGGGTCACAACGGCGTGACGTTCCGGTACGCGTGCGGCGCGCGAGTCTATCACATGAACCGCATGGGTGAGTGGGCGGTGGTCTTTGAGGGAACCAAAGGCAAGGTAGCCGTCAATCGCGGGAAACTCAGGACCTGGCCCGCGAGCCTGATGCACGAGGAGACGCGGCCCGACGAGGTGCACCTGTACCGCAGCACGGATCACGGCGGGAACTTTCTGTGGGCGATCCGCACGCGCGAGCGGGCCGTGTGCGACGTGGAGATCGCGCACCGGACGATGACGGTGTGCCACCTGGGGAACATCGCGTACAAACTCCGGCGGCCGCTCGTGTGGGACCCCGTGAAGGAAGAGTTCACCGGCGACGCCGAGGCGAACCGTCTTCTGGACCGTCCGATGCGGTCGCCGTGGGTGTTGTGATCGTTGGGCCGGGTGTGTTTACACCGCAAATGGCGCGAAGAGCGCAAAGGAACATCAGTTTCTGACAACGGCATGGCTTTCTTCAGCCGTCGTTGCCCTCGGTGGCCAGCGCTTTCTGGAGTGCCTCGATGAGCGGGGGGAGGTCCTGCCGAAGGATCGCCCACAGGATGTCGAAGTTCACGTCGTCGTAGGCGTGGATGAGCCGGTTCCGTAAGTCCACCACATCTCGCCAGGGAACCCCGGGCCAGTGTCGGCGCTGTTGCGCCGGAATGCGGCTTGCGGCTTCGCCGACGATCTCCAGCAGGCGCATCAGGGCAAGATTCAGTTGGCGGTCGGCGTCGAGGTCCCGGCGCTCGCGGCCCTCGATCATCTGGACGGCCTCGCGGCTGTGGTCGAGCATGTGCTGAAGGGCCACGAGCGGGTCATGCCGCGTCATAGAGCACCTCGGCTTCGGCCAGAATCTCGGTGCGGATGTAGCGGCTGAGGTCCTGGGGGGTGTTGAAATCGGCCTTGCGGCCCAGGATCTCAGAGAACTCGCGCTGCATCCGGAAGAACGCGAGGCCAGGGGTGTGCCCCGGCTCGAACTCGACGAGGACGTCCACGTCGCTGTCGGGTGTGAAGTCGTCGCGCAGGACCGAACCGAACAGGGCGAGGCGGCGGATGTGGTGGCGGCAACAGAAGTCGGCCACGGCGGCACGGTCGATGGCAATCCTCGCAGGCATCGGCGGCCCTCCTCGGCAGGAGCCTACCGTGCGGTCCAAGCGGGGTCAAGCGACAAGGGCGGCCAAAGGGACACGCATCCGGGAATCGCACTGGCGGTGGAGCCGCCAGTGGCACCCGGCGCAAAGCCAAAGCCGGGCCGTCACGTGGACGGCCCGGCTTTTGAAGGATAACTCCGGCGGCCACCTACTCTCGCCCCGAGGGACTACCATCGGCCGGAACGGGCTTAACTACTGTGTTCGGAATGGGAACAGGTGTGGCCCCGTCCGTAAAACCACCGGAAAACTCAGAGGCGCGCGGAGGCGCCTGGTATTCGGTTGTGAAAAGCGACCGCTCGCTTACCTGCCTTCGCCCCGGTACGGGTCCGTATGGACAAGGCTTCGGCAGGCAGGCGCTCGCGGCTAGTCTGGTCGCGGCTCGGACACGCTTCGCGCCCGTTGTACTGGCCGGGCGGCAAATGGCGTCGGGTGAAATAGTGGCAAAGGGGAGCGGCTGAGGCGCGCTTCCTTGCTTCGCAAGACCGCTCGCTCACCTGCCTTCGCCAAGGCTTCGGCAGGCAGGCGCTCGCGGCCAGTCATGCGAGCGGCTAGTCATGCGAGCGGCTAGTCATGCGAGGAAAGGATTAATGTGGTCAAGTAATCGGCCATTAGTACCGGTCTGCTGAGGACATTTCTGCCCTTACACGTCCGGCCTATCAACCTGGTAGTCTTCCAGGGGCCTCTCGTCCCGGATGGGACATGGATACCTCATCTCGAGGAGGGCTTCACGCTTAGATGCTTTCAGCGTTTAGCCGTTCCGTGCTTGGCTACCCTGCGGTGCCGCTGGCGCGACAACAGGTACACCCTAGGCACGTGCCACAGAGTCCTCTCGTACTAAAGTGACACCCTCTCAAGTATCCTCCGCCCACGGCAGATAGGGACCGACCTGGCTCACGCCGGTCTGAACCCAGCTCGCGTAACACTTTAATCGGCGAACAGCCGAACCCTTGGGACCTTCTTCAGCCCCAGGATGTGTTGGGCCGACATCGAGGTGCCAAACCGCACCGCCGCTATGGACGCTCGGGTGCGATCAGCCTGTTATCCCCGGGGTACCTTTTGTCTGTTGAGCGATGGCCCTTCCATACGGAACCACCGGATCACTAGGACCTGCTTTCGCATCTGCTTGTCCCATCGGACTCGCAGTCAAGCACCCTTCTACCCTTGCGCTCCATGCACGATTGCCAACCGTGCTGAGGGTACCTTTGTACTCCTCCGTTACCTTTTAGGAGGAGACCGCCCCAGTCAAACTGCCCGCCTAGCACTGTTCCACGGCCGGATAACGGCACGTGGTTAGAATCCTAGACACATAAGGGTGGTATTTCAAGGGCGGCTCCACGGGGACTGGCGTCCCCGGTTCAGCGCCTCCCACCTATCCTACACATACATGCCCAAGACCCAATACCAGGTTGCAGTAAAGGTCCACGGGGTCTTTCCGTCTTGCCGCGGGTAGGTCGTATTCTCACGACCACTGCGATTTCACCGAGTCTCTCGTGGAGACAGTGCCCTAGTCGTTACGCTATTCATGCACGTCGGAACTTACCCGACAAGGAATTTCGCTACCTTAGGACCGTCATAGTTACGGCCGCCGTTAACCGGGGCTTCGGTCGCCAGCTTCTCCCCCGAAGGGGATAACCGCCTTCCTTAACCTTCCGGCACCGAGCAAGCGTCAGTCTCTATACGTCCTCTTGCGAGTTAGCAGAGACCTGTGTTTTTGGTAAACAGTCGCCAGGGCCGATTTGCTGTGGCCTCTCGCGCGCAGGGTTTGCGCCCAAGGAGGCACCCCTTATTCCGAAGTTACGGGGTCAATTTGCCTAGTTCCTTCACGAGAGTTCTCTCGAGCGCCTGAGGCTTCTCGCCACGCCTACCTGTGTTGGTTTTAGTACGGACACCCCTGAAAGTCCTTACGAAGCTTTTCTCGGCCGATCTCGCAGAGACTCAGCCCTCAAAGCGAGCCTCGCCCTGCCGCTTGGGGTTTTTAGTGCGGCGGATTTACCTACCGCTCGCCCCTTGCTTGCGGGATTGCCATTTCCGACCGGCATCTCTCCAAAAAGATCGGCGTCCCTCCGCAAGTTCAAACCCGTCAGAGGTGGTGCAGGAATATTAGCCTGCTGCCCATCGCCTACGCCTCTCGGCCTCGGCTAAGGGTCCGACTAACCCTGGGCGGACTTGCCTTCCCCAGGAAACCTTAGGCTTTCGGCGGACAGGATTTTCACCTGTCTTATCGTTACTTACACCGGCATTCTCACCTGGTAACGCTCCAGCACTCCTCACGGTATGCCTTCAGCGCGGTTACCAGCGCTCCCCTACCACTCGGTCGCCCGTAGGCGTCCGAATCCGCGGCTTCGGTGCCATGCTTAGTCCCGTTCCTTCTCGGCGCCCAAATGCTCGACCAGTAAGCTGTTACGCACTTTTTAAATGGTGGCTGCTTCTAAGCCAACATCCTGGCTGTCTTAGCACTCGGACTTCCTTACGCACTTAGCACGGCTCTGGGACCTTAGCCGGCGGTCTGGACTGTTTTCCTTTCGACGCCGGACATTATCACCCAGCGTCTGACTCCCGGGATAGTCGTCACGGTATTCGGAGTTTGGTTGAAATGGGCACCCTTGCGGGCCCCATTTTCATTCAGTAGCTCTACCCCCGTGACGTAGTGGCCCGAGGCTAGCCCTAAAGCTATTTCGGGGAGTACAAGATATCTCCCGGTTTGATTAGACTTTCACTCCTCCCCACAGGTCATCCCCTAACTTTTCAACGTTAGTGGGTTCGGTCCTCCAGCCCGTTTTACCGGACCTTCAACCTGCCCATGGGTAGGTCACACGGGTTTCGTGTCTAGCCCGTACGACTTGTGGTCGCGCGTTTAACACTCGCTTTCGCTACGGCTCCGCCCCGGTGGGGCTTAACCTTGCCGCACAGGCTAACTCGCCGGTCCATTATGCAAAAGGTACGCCGTCACCCGTTGCCCGCCCGAAGGCAGGCCATAGGGCTCCGACCGCTTGTAGGCACACGGTTTCAGGTACTTTTCACTCCCCTCGACGGGGTTCTTTTCACCTTTCAGTCACCCTACTGGTTCACTATCGGTCGCTGGAGAGTACTTAGCCTTGGGAGATGGTCCTCCCTGCTTCACACGGAGTTCCACGAGCACCGTGCTACTCTGGGTCACCGGACGGAGGGCCCGCCGTCTTTCGCCTACGGGTCTATCACCCTCTGTGGAGGATCTTTCCAGATCCTTCGGCTAGACCGGCCTTTCTCGTCTCCTAATGTCCGGGCCCACAACCCCCACCCGAAGGTGGGTTTGGGCTGGTCCCCGTTCGCTCGCCGCTACTTGGGGAGTCGCGATTGCTTTCTTCTCCTCCGGGTACTTAGATGTTTCAGTTCCCCGGGTTAGCCCCGACGGCCTATGCATTCAGCCGCCGGTGAGCCGGGACGGTTGCCCGCCCGACCCGGGTTGCCCCATTCGGGAATCCAGGGATCAACACTTGGTTGGCAGTTACCCCTGGCTTATCGCAGCCTCCTACGCCCTTCATCGCCTTCCAGCGCCTAGGCATCCACCGTGCGCCCTTAGTAACTTGACCACATTAATTCTTGCCTCGCTCGCGCACCGCCTGACCTCTCGGCCATGCGGGGCCGGAACCAAGAACCTCCGCCTCCGCCCCGATCCCGATTCCTCGGGAGGGCGTCGGCGGACTGTAGTCACGCCTCAGCGCCCACCACTAAACAGATACAGTGGTGGATTCCTACTCGCCACTTTGCCACTATTCACTTTTCAAAGAACCCGACACAACCCATTGCGGATTGCGGATTGAGGATTGAGGATTGCGGATTGAACGGCCAACCACAGCGCCGTTTTCAATCCGCAATCCGCAATCTGAAATCCGCAATCAGGCCGCCCTGCTTCGCCACCCTGCTTCGCCAAGGCTACGGAGGGCATTCTGCATAGCCCCTTCGGGGCGACGCAGAATGGTGGAGCCGATGGGATTCGAACCCACGACCTCCTGGTTGCAAACCAGGTGCTCTCCCAACTGAGCCACGGCCCCAATCCATTGCGGATTGCGGATTGGGGATTGCGGATTGAACAGCCAACCACAGCGCCAGTTTCGCCGCGGCCTTTTTCAATCCGAAATTCGAAATCCGCGTTCCGCAATCAGGCCGCCCGCCTTCGCCGAGGCTTCGGCGGGCATCCGCCATAGCTCGCCGCCGGCGAGCGACGGCGGATGGTGGGCCCAGGTGGACTCGAACCACCGACCTCGCCCTTATCAGGGGCGCGCTCTAGCCGACTGAGCTATGAGCCCCCTGTCCAGTGCGGAGTTCGGAGTTCGGAACGAACGGCAACAACCCACTGCCGCACCGTTCGCCGTTCGCTCCGCATTCCACACGGGTAACAGTTCGAGCCCATGCAACGCGGGAGTGCGTTGACGATTTACCGAACCGCGAACGGTCCGGTTCTAGGTTCTCCCTAGAAAGGAGGTGATCCAGCCGCAGGTTCCCCTACGGCTACCTTGTTACGACTTAGTCCCCGTTACCAGGCTTACCGTCGGCGCCTCCCTCCCCGAAGGGTTGGGTCAGCGACTTCGGGTACTCCCGGCTTCGGTGGCTTGACGGGCGGTGTGTACAAGGCTCAGGAACACATTCACCGCGGCATCGCTGATCCGCGATTACTAGCGATTCCACCTTCATGCAGGCGGGTTGCAGCCTGCAATCCGAACTGGGGCGGGTTTTTAGGGATTAGCTTAGCCTCGCGACTTCGCGACCCGCTGTACCCGCCATTGTAGCACGTGTGCAGCCCTGGGCATAAAGGCCATGAGGACTTGACGTCATCCCCACCTTCCTCCACGTTCACCGTGGCAGTCCCCCTAGAGTCCCCGGCATGACCCGCTGGCAACTAAGGGCAAGGGTTTCGCTCGTTAAGGGACTTAACCCGACACTTCACAGCACGAGCTGACGACAGCCATGCAGCACCTGTGCAGGCTCCGGACTGAACCGGTGGTTCCCCTATCTGGGTTCTACTACCTGCATGTCAAACCCAGGATAAGGTTCTTCGCGTTGCCTCGAATTGAGCCACATGCTCCACCGCTTGTGTGAGCCCCCGTCAATTCCTTTGAGTTTTAGCCTTGCGACCGTACTCCCCAGGCGGCACACTTAACGATTTCTCTGCGGCAGGGATGAGCGTCAAACTCTCCCCCACCTAGTGTGCATCGTTTAGGGCCAGGACTACCGGGGTATCTAATCCCGTTCGCTCCCCTGGCTTTCGGGCCTCAGCGTCAGGACATCCCCAGCGACCTGCCTTCGCTATTGGCGTTCCTCTCGATATCTACGCATATCACCGCTCCACCGAGAGTTCCAGTCGCCCCTGAATGCCTCAAGCCCGGCAGTATCGGGTGCCATTCCTTGGTTGAGCCAAGGGCTTTCACATCCGACTGACCGGGCCGCCTGCGCCCGCTTTAAGCCCAGTAATTCCGAGCAACGCTTGCCACCTTCGTCTTACCGCGGCTGCTGGCACGAAGTTAGCCGTGGCTTATTCCAGAGTTGACGTCAATGCCACCCGCTTGTTCGGCGGGCGCACTTCATACCTCTGAAAAGCGGTTTACACCCCGAAGGGCTTCCTCCCGCACGCGGCGTCGCACCGTCACGCTTGCGCGCATTGCGGATGATTCGAGACTGCTGCACCCCGTAGGGCTCTGGGCAGTGTCTCAGTCCCAGTGAGGCCGAACACCCGCTAAGGCCGGCTACCCGTCATCGCCTTGGTGAGCCGTTACCTCACCAACTGGCTGATAGGAAACAGGCCGCTCTCAGACCGACAGGCCCCGAAGGGTCCCCGTCCTATGATCCCGATCCATGCAGATCGGGACATCACCCGGTATTAATCCGTCTTTCGACAGGCTGTCCCGGTGTCCGAGGCACGTTACCTGTTTTGTACTCTCCCTTACGCCACTCGTACTAACCCGGTCTTACGACCAGGTCAGACTCGTTCGACTTGCATGTCTCAACCACGCCGCCAGCGTTCGCTCTGAGCCAGGATCAAACTCTTCACTTGGAAAGCTTTGTCACAAGACACGACTCATCGCTACTGGCGAGAGTGTGACTTGTGTTTTTCAACACACCACTTGGCCATCCCGGCCGCTTCCAGCCGGGACCACCTATCCTCCCGTTGCGCGCAGCGCCCGAAGGCGCCCGCGTGTGGGACACACTCCCGCTTTGCTTGGGCTCGAACTGTTCACTTGACAAAGAACGACCACGCCTCTTCATCCCAGACAGACCGAGATTGTACAGGACCCCAACGGCCTGTCAACGGCCCAGCCTGGTTTTTTTCACTTTTTTTCGGACCCCGGTGGCATGGACAGCACCCGAGGTCCAGCGGCTGCCGTACCTCTCCCACCGCTCAACCTAATAGTATACATCGGCCTTTTGCATTCGTCAAGGCAATTTTTTCTCCGAGTTCACCATTGCCCTATACTCCACCCAGTGCGCCTGAATTCGCCATTTCCGCGCGCGGCCGTCCGCCGTGCCCCGGCACAGATAAAAAAAGGTTCTTGGGCCAATAACGGGGAGACTGAAAGGCTCCAATTCGGCTTGAGAGTTTCAGCCCTTCGGGCTGAGGTCCCCGCAAATGGGTCATGAATCCAAGAAAAGGCCGACCCGCTACAGGGGAACGGGTCGGCCTCCATGCTCATGCGTTGCCGTTGGCTTACTTCCTGCGGCGGCGGGCGAGGAGGCCGGCCAGACCGAGACCCAGAAGGGCCAGCGTGGCCGGTTCGGGCGTGATGACGAAGGCCAGGTCCATGGTATCCATCAGGTCGCCCTGCGTTCTCGCAAGCACGTTCCAGGCCGACCCCGACGGCGGCACGGCGTCGTCAGGAAAGGCCACCTGCCAGTCAACGTCGATCCAGACGGCGGCGTCGTTCCATCGGCGGCGTGTCGTCTTCCAACCGTAGGCCCAACCGGCCGCGGGGAGAAGGAGGTCGTCCACAAACACGATCCCGTCGGCGGTGAGGTCCGCCGTGTGGCTGACACTGAGCCAGTAGATCTTGTCCTCATCCTGCCGGAAGGCGTTGGCCTCGTCGAAGACGAAGTTGTACTGCCAGCAGGTCTGGTCGTCGCCGATGACCTGTCCCTGGTTGGGGTCGTAGAACGCCTCCGTGAGGTCATCGGCGTAGACCCGCTCGGCGGTGGGCTTGATATACACGTTCCACAGCAGGTTCCCCGGCATGCTGTAGCCAAGAGGATTCAGACTCGCCGGGATGTCGTCGTAGATGGCCACGTTGAACATGGTGTTCGGTCCCGGCACGGGACGGAGGTCATCGAGGTACGAACTCCAGACGTGGATGTCGGTGACCGGACCGTTCTCGGAGCACTGCCAGTCGTCGGCCAGGATCTTGATGCCGGACCCACCGGCCGCGTTGTTGTATGGGCCGTCGAGTACATCAAAGCCGTTTTCCAGATCGGGCAACTGGGGGTAGTGCATCTTGTATGAGTCGCCGGGGTCCCAGTCGGCCCGCGCGGCCGCGGCCAACATCAGCACCGCCAAACCAACAACCAACCATCGCATTGTTCCTGTCGCGTTCATCGTCTTTCCCCTTTCGTTCGTTTCTCGGAGGCCGCACCGTTGCTTCCTCCGGCCCCTCTGTGGGGCTGATTTCGTTACGACGCTCTATCACGAAAGCCCGTCCGCTCCCTCGCGGTCGCGGCTCGGAACAGGCCGCAACGTGCGGCCGTTCCAAACGTTGGGGGAAACCGGCGCAGGGTGCGCCCGTTTCCCCCGTTGCGACGACCGGCCGCGCGCTGCGTACCGCTCGCGTCTATCTCCGCGCCCGCAGGCGCGGCCGGCCGCATCAAGCCACGTCCGTACGGACCCTACAGACTACTTCCTCCGGCGGCGGGCAATGAGGCCCAGGGCGCCGAGACCCAACAGGGCCAGTGTGGCCGGCTCCGGCGTGATGACGAACGCCAGGTCCGTCCACATGTTCTCCTCGCAGACGAGGATCGGCTCCCATATCTCGCCACCAGCGACGTCGTCCACCAGGTAGACTGCCGGGTCCTCATAGATCTCCCAGGGGAAGGTGGTCTTCCAGCCGACCTCACCGCCCACCGTCTCCACATGAAGGTCCAGCCAGTAGATGGTGTCTCGCTCTTGCCAATGGGCCTCATCCTCGGGCACCTTGAGGTTCATGAGGTAGAACTGGAAGTGGTCCTCATAGGCGCACTCGGTGCCGTCCTCGTTGAAGGTCGGGTTGTCCCACCCCTGTACACCGTAAAACGGCCCGGCAATCTCGAAGTCAACGAAGTCACGCTCCCACAGCAGTACGCCCGGGTGACTGAACCCCCCGTTTGCCGGCGCGGGCACGTTGTCGTGGATGCTGGCATGAACCTTGCGAATGGCCTCGTCATCACCTTCGCCATAGTGCCACGAGAACCAGAAGTGGATGCCCGTAATGGGGCCGCTCTGCATGCAACGGAAATCGTCGGCCAGTGTGTAGTTCGTCATGTCGATGTCCCAGCCATCCGGGTCCGGGTACTGCGGGTAGTGCATCTTGCAGCCCATCGTCTCGTCCCAGTGTGCCCGGGCTGCCGGCGCCAGGACGAGCACTGCCAAACCAACCATCATCCATCGAATTGTTCTTGCTGTTGTTGCTGCGTTCATCGTCTTTCCCCTTTCCGGGTCGTTGTGGCCGGCGACCATTCGCGGCCACAGGTTCAGTCAAACGCTCACCAGCACTGCAACACGAACAACCATCTATCCACTTGTTCCTCTCCCTCTCACCGTCTCGCCCCTTTCGTTTCTCGCTTCGGAGGTCGCACCATTGCTTCCTCCGGCCCCTCTGTGGGACTGATTCCGTTGCGACGACCGGCCGCGCACTGCGTACCGCACGCGTCTATCTCCGCGCCCGCAGGCGCGGCCGGCCGCATCAAACCGCGTGGGTGCAAAGCACCCACCCTACAGACTGCTTCGTCCTACTTCCTGCGGCGGCGGGCAACGAGACCCAGGGCGCCGAGGCCCATCAGGGCCAGCGTGGCCGGCTCCGGCGCCAGGGCATCCAGTTCGTCCCCGAACGGGAAGCCACCGGGATTCGGCACACCCCACCGGGTCGTGTACAGGCCAAGAAACTCGGCGGGCATGAAGATGGCCGGGAACGGCGATGCCGCCGGCATCCCCGTCCACATCAAGGCCGAGGCCGGATCCATGAGGAGGTCGCCCTCTTCGATGGGGGCGCCCCAGAGACAGTCCGGCGCACCGACGACGGCCGAACCACGCCGCACCGAGAACACCAGGATGTCCAGGCCCGGGTTGAACATAAGGTTCCCGTCGTCCCAGAGCATCAGGGCATCCAGGTCGTCCGAGTCACGGCCTACCACCAGGTCCAGGCCAAGCACCACCGCCGGGGCGTACATCATCGGCCCCGCGCCGGCGGCCGGGGTGACCACCACGTCGCCGCCCACGAAGCCGTTGGCCATCGCCGTGCCTGAGTTGGCCGGCGCGACTTCAAGGGGATCCGGGAACGCCGAATCCATCGAGAAGAACGCCGGGAATTTGCTTGGCGCACCGTAATCGACCGTCAGCGCGTCGAGGTTGGCGCCCGGATCGGGCAGGATTAGCGGCGTCGGGGGGTTCGGCTCGAGCAGACCCACGCCCGGGTAAGGAGGCGTCCCGGCCATGCTGGGAAACCCGTCGCCGTCGTAGACGGCCCAGTTCGGACCCATCGGCCCCGGACCGGGCGGCGGGATGAACGGCATCAGCGGCGACTGGAACACGTCCGCCGAGGCTTCCAGGCCACCTCCCATGGGACCCTCCGTGAACGTGTCCGGCGGCATCATCGGGCCCCAACTCACCGCATGCTCGTCCACCGAGAAGTGGACAGTGAACGGGAACGGCCCCAGCGGGCTGAACGGGCCCGGCATGTCGCGGCCGTGCGACAGCGCATCGACCTCCGCCTCGACCATGCCCATGCCCGGCACGATGCCCAGCATGGCCTCGGTAACCACAGGCGTCGGCAGGGGCAGCGGCGGCGGCGCAATCGCCGGGGCCGGCGGCGTCGGCTGCAGGATGTCGCCCGCAAAAAGCGGCCCGCCCCAAGTCGCGGACAACGGGCCCTGGAAGTCCACCGAGAAATTGACGGTCTGCGCCATGGCAGACGCCGGCGCCAACATCAGTACTGCCACACCCACAACCATCCATCGAATTGTTCTTGCTGTTGTTGCTGCGTTCATCGTCTTTCCCCTTTCGGTCGTTGTGGCCGGCGACCATTCGCGGCCACAGGTTCAGTCAAACGCTCACAAGCACTGCAACATGAACAACCATCTATCCACTTGTTCTTCTCCCTCTCATCGTCTCGCCCCTTTCGTTTCTCGCTTCGGAGGTCGCACCATTGCTTCCTCCGGCCCCTCTGTGAGGCTGTTTCGGTTACGACGCTCTATCTCGAAAGCCCGTCCGCTCCCTCGCGGTCGCGGCTCGGAACAGGCCGCAACGTGCCTCGCGGTCGCGGCTCGGAACAGGCCGCAACGTGCGGCCGTTCCAAACGTTGGGGGAAACCGGCGCACGGTGCGCCCGTCTCCCCGTTGCGACGACCGGCCGCGCTCTTGCGCGCTGCTTGCGTCTATCCCCGCGCCCGGAGGCGCGGCCGGCCGCAATCCTCACTTACTACTCACCCTCGTGCCCCCGCCCCCTTGCGGGAGCACGCACCACTGCAACAGCGCCGTTCCCCTACTTTCTGCGTCGGCCGTGTGCCCTGCTTTCGCTCGCGAAAGCATGCCCTCGGCACTCGCCGCGCATCAACCCGCGTCCGTACGGACCCTACAGGCTACTTCCTGCGGCGGCGCGCCACGAGGGCCGCCAAGCCGATGCCCACGAGGGCCATCGTCGCCGGTTCAGGCACGCAGATGGTGTCGATGACGACCTCGCTGATGGCGTAACTGTTCTCCGGCAAACTGGTGTCCCCAAAGATGTCCACGAACTCCTCTTGGGGGTTCGGCTCGATGAACCAGTCCTCGACGAGCAGGTACCAGTTGTTGCCGAGATCCTCGATGAAGCCGCCCACGAGTACACAGGGCATCTCGCAGCGCACCTCCACCTCTGGCATGTACACACCCATGCCAGTGCCAGACGGATCCCAGAAGGTAATCTGGATGCGCAGGTCCTTCCACGTGTTAGGTTCCCAGTTGCCCGTGTTGGGCACCTCGACGAGCATCGAGTCGAAGTCCATCCATGCGCCGCCGTCTCCCGGCCCCATGCCGGGGTCGTAGTAGCCCTTCGCCGTCTCCCCGTTGTCCACCAGGAGAGTGGCCGTCCCGTACGGGTTGAACGTGATGCCGCTGGTCCCGTCGGGCTCCGGGTAGAAATACTGGGGCACGTAGCCGGCCGGTCCGTCCATGAAGTCCCATTCCTGGCACGTCGAGCCGGGGGCGCCGCGGTACTCCGGCGGGAAGATATCCTCCGCCACCGCCGCAGGCGCCAGAATGAGCATTGCCAACCCCACCACTGCAATCTTCGCGATCCACTTCATAATCCTGCCTCCTTACCCACCGTCGTATTCATGCTTGCTCGAACGAGACGACGCACCGTGCGGCACCGTCCTAATGACAACCCGTCCCGCGTTTTCTGCGGCGCAGCGCGAGGGCCGCTGCACCAAAACCCATGACGGCCAGCGTGGCCGGTTCAGGGACCGCCAGGAAATCGTCCGCCCAGGCGGCGTTGTAGCCGCCCAGTCCGACGCCGAGGCCCAGTTCGGCCAGCGGGATGCCGTCGCGCGAATAGAGCGACTCCGGAACGCCGTCGAAGTCGCGGTCGATGCCGACAAACACCTCATCACCCATAACGTATGTGCCTATCCTGGCCTCGGAGAAGTAGGGCGAGAGATCCTCCCAGTCGTCCCAGCCATGCTCCATGTCTCCCCAAGGCACCTGGCTGTTGTTGCCGAAGAAAAACCACACGGTGTCGTAAAGCCCGTCCACGCCGTGTTCGACGCCCTGCTTATCCTTCCATCCATCCTGTATCTTGACGAAAACGCAGTGGTCGTCGTCG
Organism: Planctomycetota bacterium; assembly: GCA_030602705.1. GTDB lineage: Bacteria > Planctomycetota > Phycisphaerae > FEN-1346 > FEN-1346 > JAUVZF01. The sequence continues at coordinate 6,816 of JAUVZF010000056.1, read as the reverse complement.
AGGTACAGGGAGACGAGCGCGACGTAGGTCGGCCGTATCGTCCCGTCGTAACGGACGGCGACCTCCAGAAGAGGCTCCGAGGCCTCGAAGCCGTTGACGGTCATCAGGGCGGATTCGGGCCCGGGCGCGCTTCGTGCGTGTTCGTCTTCGATCGACCAGTCGGACCACCGTTCGGTCCAGAACGGTCCCATGTCGGTGCTGCCCTGCCGCTCGGGTTCGTCGAAGCCGTCGGCGAAGTAGAATCCCGGCGCCGTGCCCGCCCGGACGAGGGCCCCTGAAAGGACCGCCGCCACGCACGCCACGATGCCCAAACCTCGTGCGAAGGTTTTCATCGCTTGTTCCTTATCGCTGATTGCGGCAGCCATGACCCGTGCCGCGAAGGGCGGAAAGCCCCCCGCCCCGCTCCGGGGGGCTTTCCCACGTCATACCCTCTTACTTCTTACTGCGGCGGCGCGCCACAAGGCCCACCGCACCGAGACCCAACAGAACCAGCGTGGCCGGCTCGGGCGTGATGACGAACGCCATGTCGAGCGACTCGCCTGTCAGGGGATCGCGCAGTTCCTGCCAGGGCAGGATATCCACGTCGTCCCGAATCTCGATCCACGCCGCGTCGTCCTCAAAATGCTGCGAGATCGAGGTTTTCCATCCAAACGCCCCATCGAAAGTGGTCGGCACGAGGGCTTCCACGGTGAGCCAATAGATGGTGCCTTCCTGCTGCTCGAACGCCTCGGCCTCCGGGATGAAGAAGTTGTACTGCCAGATGCCCGTGTGGTCGTGCTCGATCACCTCTTGGGTGAGCGGCGAGATCCAGCCCTGGTCCCCCGTTCCCCAAAACACCTCCACGAAGCCACCCAGACCGCTTTCGTAATCCCAAAGATAGTCGCCCGGGTGGCTGGGCTCAGACGTGCCTGCCGGGACGTTGGACATGATGCTCAGCACGAACTCGACGTCCTGCACGTCGGGCTTCAGGTCGTCTTTCCACGAACCCCAGATGTGAATGTCCGTGACGAAACCGGTCTGGCTGCACTGCCAGTCGTCACCGACGATGGTGCCGTCCACGTCGTCTCCCACGTCGTCAAACTCTCGAGATGTCGCCTCGATGTCCCAGCCGTTCGGGTCGGGCAACTGAGGCCAGTGCATCTTGTGCGCATCGCCCGTATTCCAGTCGGCCCGTGCGGCCGGCGCGGCCGCCACCAGCGTGACGGCCAATACAGCAAGTGTCGTTCGCAGTTTCATCGTCTGTCCCCTTTTGCTCTTCAACGAGGTCCACCCGCGTGGTGTCCCTCGCGCCCCCCGATGAGGCTGTTCGCCAAATACGATTTGTGAAAGCCCATCCACTGACCACTCACCGGCTTTTGGTTCCAACGCGGCCCCCTATCGCCGCAACAGCACGGCCACGCCCCCGCCTCCTCGCGAGGACCTTGCCCACATCATCCCCGCTTACTTTCTGCGGCGGCGCCTGTGCGCCGCCAAGCCAGCAACGCCAAGGCCCATCAGGACGAACGTCGCCCATACGGGCCGTTACCGCCGCCTCAGCCGGCGCGTCGTTCTGCGGGCCACGAGCGCCGCGAAGCCGGCACCCACCAGCGCAAGACTGGCCGGTTCGGGAACTGTGCTGAACTCCGCGATGTTGACATTTTGGAAAAGGGGATAATAAGCGAATCCGTCGTTTTCGCCGGTTAGCAGCGTCGTGGGCGACCCAGCGAAGACCGAGACCTCCAACTCATAAGCGTGGCTCGGTGCAAGATCCCCGGGCAGCGTCCACGACGTCTCGCCGATACCAACGGGGGGGGCGTTTTCGTACAGGTCGTCACCCGCCACCGGATCAAACAGGTACATGCCCAAGACGTCGCCCGTCCCCACATAAGCGGGCCAACTCAACGTCGGGATCTCCCAGGGCACATCGGTGCGGCCGTGGATAGACGAAAGAGCAACGATTCCGCTCGGGGCCGTCGGCTCGTACGGCACCGTGACCGAGTCGTCGCCACCGTTGAAGGAAAACACGTAGTTCCCCACCGGGTAATCCGCCCGCAAAAGGGCGAGCGTGGCGTACTGCGGTATGGTGCCCTCCAACTTCCAGCCCTCCCCGTCGAACACAAGGGCAATGGGTGGCTTGCCGGTCGGCGTCACCGTGACACTGGTGATGCCCGTTCCGACAACTTTCAGGTCCTCCATCCAGTACCGGTCCCACAACAGAGGAACACCCCCGTTGAGATAGTCTTCGGCGGTGTTGATGAAGATTTCTTCGATGTCCAGTTCCGCATCCGCCACACTCGGAACCACCAGACCCGCCACGAGCGTGACGGCCAATACAGCAAGTGTCGTTCGCAGTTTCATCGTTTGTCCCCTTTCAGTCCTTTTCTCCCGGTGCCGCGCACGCGCGCGGCTTTCGTACCCAGTTTGTGTGCCGGTTCCCCCGCCTGCGGCGCCCCGCGAGTGTGTGCGAGGCAAGACGGCGGCCTTTGCTGCCGCAAGACCGTTCAGGCCGCGACAGGCACGTCGGCTGCTCGACGAGTACGGCAACGGCGGGCAAGTCGTGCGAGGAAATGTCTCTGAGAATGGCCTACATCGCGCTTCCCCCTCCGGATTTGGCGAACGGAATTGGGGTGCGCAGGCGCGATCATGCAGCGCCAACGGTCCCTTGCATCCCGTCAGCCCGGCTTTCTTCCTGCCGCACGGCACAGGCTGCCGCGCAGCGCTCTCGCTATTTCTTCACCAGCCGAGGCGTCTCCCTACGCCCCGCCCAGCAAGTTCCTGAGCAAGCGGTTCTCCCGCTTGGTCGCTTCCAGGTCAAAGACCAGGTACTTGACGGCCAGGCTTACCTGGTCGAGGCCATCTTCGATGGCGGCCATTTCGCGTCTCACGGCCGACCCCTGGACACCCTTTGCCTGCCCGGCGCCCATCAGGCCGGACTGTCCCGTCCGAGGAAGGTGATGGACTTCCGACAGCAGTTGCCCCACCTTTTCACGAAGAGCGGATTCATCCACGGCTTATCTCCTTTGAGGCCGCCGGCACCGGCACACGCCGGGCGGCGAGCCCATGGATCACCCGAAAAACTCCAGTCGCGTAGACCAAAAGGCAAAGGCGATGCCAAAGCCAACTCGCGATCTGAAGAAAGGCCGTACACCCACGCGGCAGGCTTCCAGTGGGGGTGGAGGGTCGGCTTGTAACGACCATGCCGTCCGTGACAGATGCGCCGCTCGTAACGACGTCATTGCCGAAAAGCAACGCGCCCGGTTCCCCGCCGGCGTAAGAGACACGCTAAGCCCGGCAACAGGAGCAGGTTGCGCCCCTGCGCGGACACGAGGTCGCAACGAAACACGGAGTCAGAAAGACACCGCACCTGGCAGGATCGAAATATCCGCTCACCTCGACACAGACAGCCGCAAAATCCGAACGGTCTGCATCATTGCTACAGGCAACAGGCGCGGCGCAGACGGCGCAGGCGGAAAAGGCGCACAGCGAAGACGGCCGGCGGGACGGGAACGGGGACGAATCGGAAACGGCCTTTCGACTTGCGAGCGGCAGGACGCCGGCCTCGCGGACGAACGTTATCGCACGCTGCTACTACAACCCAAGGAGCCAGGCGTACAGCCATGCCCACGGCGTTCCAAAACCAAGCGCCCGGTTTTGTTTTGAAGTACCTGTTTAGCGTGCTCTCGAAGCGATGTCATTTCGACCGAGGCCGTACGGCCGAGCGGAGAAATCTCGTCGTCCGGACACGGATAACGGCGAGATTCCTCGACTTTTCTTCGCTCGCTCGGAATGACACGCTAAACACGTACGTTTTGAATAGCGATGCGACCTGCTGTTTTCTCGGATAGTACGTGTTTAGCGTTCCACGCGCTACCAAGAGGGTGGCACGGCAGCGGCGGAGCCGCGGCCGTGGGTCGCGTCGCGCCGCGTGCGGCTGCACGGCCCAAGGGCCGTGCCACCCCGCTAAACACGTACCTCGGACAGGCTCGCTTGGCCCGCGACACCCAACGGTCGGCGCGCGCTAAAACCGGGTCAGCGTCCCCGGTAGCTCCATCCCGGGCCGTTTTGTCTCAGTTCGTCCGGTCCGAGGGACTCGATATGTCCGTCGCAGAACAGGACGTTGGCCTTTCCAAAGTGCCTCAGGGCCTGCCAACTCTTCCAGTCGCCCTCACCGGGAAACGCCGCTTGCCAGACACTTATAGCATCCGCCTGACCCTTCAGGCTCGAGATGAAGTACTTGTCCCATCGATCCAGTGAACCGGTAGTGTAGTTCGCAACCAGGTCCCATCCGCCGTAATCGAGGACGTAAAACAGTTTGCCGTCCACGCCCGTGACCGTCGAGCCGTCCCATCTCGAATACGTGCCGAGGTTGATGGCGTAGTCGCCGTAGTAGCGGGTGAGCCCGCCGGTGATGGTTACCTTCATCGTGGCCGGATTCCACCGGAAGCCTCTACCCACAGCGCTGGGGCGTACCCAGCCCCCTTCTGAGGAACTGCCCGGGTTGGCCGGATCCAACTCATCTTCTTCCACGTATTCGATTTCAATCGTCTCGCCGAAATGGTTCTTGCGGTCAGGGTTCTCCATCCCCGACCAGTCCGTAATGACACGTTCGCCACAGATGTAGAAGTCGGTGATGAACCGCTTGCTCTGCGACGCCGTGTAGTTCCCGCTGGCCTGGATGATATCCACCTTGCACGGATCGCCTGCCTCGTTGTAATGGATATTGAGTTCGAGGTCGTCATGGCTGGAGATGCCCGTTGCCGTGTCGTCCACCCTGTACTGCGTGTAACTGTCGCCGTGGTCAATCCGCTTAACCCATGGGTGTCCGCCAAGGGGAATGCTGTGCGCAAAGTCGCCGCGCTCGTGCGATCCCGACCCGTCACCGGGATTCACCCCGGTGGAACCCCTCTGGAGGTAAATATAGAACTCGAAGATGGCGTCCCGGTCGTCATCGGACGGCGAAAAGGGGTTGCCCGACATATTCTTCTCCCAGGGCGAGGAGTCCGGACCCCAATACTCATCCCCGCCCTCCTCGCCCGGCTGCCCCTTGCCCTTGTTGGCGGCCCACTCTTCCATGGCCTCGCGGCTGTAGCCCCACGCGCCCCGCGTCGCGCAGTGAAACACGGTCTCGTCGCCTTCGACGTACGGCCACAGGTAGCGCATCCACCGCGTGCCGGTCAACAGGGCGCTATCGTTGTCGGCCCGCCACTGGGCCTGCGCCTGGTAGATACGGAACAGATTGGTCTTACAGCGCGTCATGTGGGCCGCCTGCCAGGCCGACGACGCCACCGGAACCAGCAACGCCACCAGCACGGCGATCATCGCGATCACCACCAGGAGTTCGACCAGCGTAAAGGCACAGGCGGTGCGCCTGGCCGGCATCCGATTTTTCTTGCTCCCGCACATGGCTATTCCCTTCCGTTTCGGCGTACCCACTTTTCGCCCGTCCCCTGATCCATGCGGGCGTCTCTACTGCCGCTGCCGCCTTCGCTCGCGCCACTCGTAAACCGCCCGTGCGGCGGTCAACGCCTTTCTCCGCATTCGGCCAATCGCCTTCTTTCGCTCCTCGGCCGAGGAGGCCGGATCGTAGCCGAACCTCAACGAGATGAGTTGTTCCACAGCGCGGACCGCCCGTGCCTGGACCACGCGGTCCGTCTCGGTCTCGGCCACTTCGACAAGCAGCGGCACGTCCTTCAAGGACCGCTGCCACGCAATACTCGTTACGGCGGCAGCACGAACCCGCGGATCCGGGTCCACTTTCACGACCTTCCGGAGCGCCTCCAGCACTTCTGGTTCCTGCTGGCGTCCGAGTTGGATAACCGCCTCCTGGCGAATCGCGTTGCGCTTGTCGCGCCCGCCCGAGGCCACCTCACCGAGGATCTCAACGGCGCGTGCGGTCCGCATGCTCCCCAGGGTCCGCACGGCTTCAACCGCCACCATCGTGTCGTCGTGGGCGACGACCTCGGCCACTCTCTCAACCACGCCGTCGGCGTCGGACTTGGCACATTCCCGAAGGGCCTCGCGACACACGTCGCTGTCTGGGGAGTTCAGGTCCGCGCTTGGGTCGCTACAGCCCGCCGGCCACACAGCCATCAACGCAGCAGCACACGCAGCCATCAGTGCCACAGGCCTGCTCATTCCCGACCTCCTAACGCCACTTTGTCAACTGCGCCTCGCCCTTAACCCTACAGCGCCACTTAGCCATTTCGCGCGGTGGGTCTCCCGACCCACCGCGCTCGAAAGCCCATTTTCGCCGTTGCGCGGCGGGTCGGGAGACCCGCCGCGCCGTGCCCACGACTGGACACCGCACTACGACTTGTTGATGGCGTCGAAGTTGACAAAGCAGCACTCAGCCATCCCACCCCGAACAACCCTTGTGATGCATGACCTTTGCGGACGGTCCTCGCCGCCACTAGCATTGTAGAGGCCGCTTGTGCCGGCGTCGAGCCGCATTTCTGCCCGACCTCACGGCATACCCCCCTTCGCCTCCAGATGGGCATAGCAGCCCCCACCCGAGGCCCATATTTTCCACCAGCAAACGAGGAGGACACCTGGAAACCAGGAATAGACCTTGACGGCACACCCACATCCACGCCGCGCACAAACCCCGTTTTTCGGCCCAGAACGAACACCTATAAGCACCCGGATCTTTTTGATTTTCTCCAGACGTGGCGCCTTCGCCCGAGCGTACGTGTTTAGCGGGGGTGGCACGCAACGCCGTAAACTATCTCGCGCCAAGGCGCGCGAAAAGGCCCGGTTTTCGGGGTTTTCGGGCAGCAATTGGCTCGGCAATCGCGCGCATCGATTGTCAGGGCGTAAGTGCCTTCGTTATAAGGGTTT